>NZ_LXSD01000147.1:0-21021 GCF_017168095.1 Lysobacter enzymogenes
CGAGCGTCGCGCCGCGCGCGGACGCGGGCCGCGCGCGCTCGCGCGAGCGCGCCGGTCAAGCCGCCGACGGATCCGGCAGGACTTTGTCGTGCGCGCGCAGCCAGTTGGCCAGACGCACGAATTCGCCCACTTCCAGTTGCTCGGCGCGCGCGTCGGGCCGCACGCCGGCGGCTTCGATCGAGGCGCCGTCGCAGACCAGCGAGAGCGCGTTGCGCAGGGTCTTGCGGCGCTGGCCGAAGGCGTCGCGGACCACGCGCGCGAACAGCGCGTGGTCGTCGATGCCGATGCGCTCGGGCGCCAGCGGGATCATCCGCACCACCGCCGAGTCGACCTTCGGCGGCGGCCGGAACGCCGCCGGCGGCACGTCGAACAAGGCGATCACCTGGCAATAGGCCTGCAGCATCACGCTGAGCCGGCCGTAGACCTTGCTGCCGGGTTCGGCGGCCATGCGGTCGACGACTTCCTTCTGCAGCATGAAGTGCATGTCGCGGATCGCCGCGGCGTGCTCCAGCGCATGGAACAGAATCGGCGAGGACAGGTTGTAGGGCAGGTTGCCGACCAGCCGGATCGGCCCGCCGTTGTGCGCCAAGGCGCTGAAATCGACAGTCAGAACGTCGCGATGGATCACTTCCAGCGTGCCGTGCGCGCGCGCCGACTCGGTGAGCGGGAAGATCAGGTCGCGGTCGAACTCGATCACGGTCAGCTCGCCGTGGCGGTCGAGCAGGGGAAAGGTGATCGCGCCCTGGCCGGGGCCGATCTCGACCAGGCGGTCGCCGGGCTTGGGGTCCACCGCCTGCACGATCATCGCGATGATGTTGGCGTCGTGCAGGAAGTGCTGGCCCAGATGCTTCTTGGCCTCGGGCTTGAAGCCCTTGGCGTGGGTCTTGGCGGTGCCGGTCATGGCGAGCCTCCGGGCGGGGTACGGGAAGTGCGGGACGAACGCGCCCGGGCGATGCGGGCGCAGGCCTCGGCCGCGGCGATCAGGCTGGACGGGTCGGCCAGGCCGCGTCCGGCCAGGTCCAGGGCGGTGCCGTGGTCGACCGCCACGCGCGGGTAGGGCAGGCCCAGGGTCAGGTTCACCGCGCGCTCGAAACCGCTGTACTTGAGCACCGGCAGGCCCTGGTCGTGGTACATCGCGAGCACCGCGTCGAAGCCTTGCAGCTTGGCCGGCAGGAACGCGGTGTCGGCCGGCAGCGGGCCGATCAGGTCCAGCCCCTCGCCGCGCAGCGCGGCCAGGACCGGCTCGATGACCTCGATCTCCTCTGTCCCCAGGTGCCCGGCTTCGCCGGCGTGCGGGTTGAGGCCGAGCACGGCGATGCGCGGGCGCGCCAGGCCGAAGTCGCCGCGCAGGGCGGCGTCGACGATGCGCAGGGTCCGCGCCAGCGGCTCGGGCGCGATCGCGTCGGCGACCGCGCGCAGCGGCAGGTGGGTGGTGGCCAGGGCGACCCGGACGATGTCGTTGGCCAGCATCATCACCACCTCGCAGCCGGCCTGCCGGGCCAGCAACTCGGTGGTGCCGGTGTAGGCGATGCCGCCCTGGTTGATGACGGCCTTGTGCACCGGGCCGGTGATCACCCCGTCCAGGCGCCCGTCCAGGCAGGCCTGGGCGGCGTCGGTGAGGGCCTGGATCACCGCCGCGGCGTTGGCCGGCTCGGGCGTGCCGAAGGCCGGGGGCGCGGGGTTGCGGATCTCGGCCACGGCGATCTCGCCCGGCGCGCGCGAAGGGCGGTCGGGCGGGAGCAGGGTCAAGGGCAGGGCGAGGGCGTCGGCCGCGGCGCGCAGGCTGCGCGGGTCGGCGTAGCAGATCAGGTCGTAGTCGCGCGGCTGTTGCAGCAGCCGCACGCACAGCTCCGGCCCGACGCCGGCCGGCTCGCCCGGCACCAGCGCGAGCCGGGGCGGGGTCACGTCAGCCGCCCTTGGCGGTCGGCAGCGTGGTTTCGGTTCCCGGCTGGTTGCTTTCCGAGCCCTTGCCGATGCGGAAGTCGACATAGGCCTCGCTGCGCTTCTCGCGCAGGAAGCGGTTCCATTCTTCCTCCAGCTTGCGCCGACCGATGGTCTCCTGGACCTGGGCGCGCTTGCTCTGGTCGGCCATGTCGCTTTCGCGCGTGCCCAACCGCTGGACGATGTGGTAGCCGGCGCTGGTGTGGACCGGCTGCGAGACTTCGTTGTCGGCCAGGGCCGCGACCGCGCCGCCGAACTCGGGGCCGAATTCGTCGCGGGTGAACCAGCCCAGGTCGCCGCCCTTGGCCTGGGTGCCCAGGTCTTCGGAGCTTTCCTTGACCACGTCCTCGAACTTGGCGCCGCCGGCGATGCGCGCGCGCAGGGTCTCGGCCTTGGCCTTGGCCTGGGCTTCGGTGATCTTGTCGTTGACGCGCACCAGGATGTGGCGGGCGTGGTACTGGGTGACCATCTGCGGGCCGGCCTTGGAGGCGTCGCGCACCTCGACCAGCTTGAGCAGCTGGAAGCCGCTCGGGCCGCGCAGCGGCTGGGTCACGTCGCCGGCCTTCATCGACTTCATCAGCTCGGCGAACGCGGCCGGGATTTCGTCGACGCTGCGCCAGCCCAGGTCGCCGCCTTCCAGCGCGTTGGGGCTGTCGGAATAGCGCACCGCGGCCGCGTTGAAGTCCATCTCGCCCTTGTCGATCAGCGTCTTGACGCCGTCGACCTTCTTCTGCGCGGTGGCGATCTGCTCGGCGGTGGCGCCTTCGGGCAGGGAAATCAGGATGTGGGCCAGGTGGTACTGGGTGCCGGTGTTGGCCTGGGCGGCCAGGGCGGCGTCGATCTCGGCCTCGCTGACCGAGACCCGGGTCTGGGCGAAGCGCTGGCGCAGGCGCTGCACCAGCAGTTCGTCGCGGATCGAATTGCGGAAGTCGGCGAACGAGCTGCCGTCGCGGGCCAGTTGCTGGCGCAGCTGGTCGACGCTGATGCGGTTGGACTGGGCGATGCCGGCGATGGCCTGCTCGATCTCCTGGTCGGTCACGCGCACGCCGGTGCCCTGGGCCTGCGCGACCTGCAGCTTGAGCAGGATCAGGCGCTCGAGCACCTGGCGCTCGAGCACGTCGCGCGGCGGCAGCTGTTCGCTGCGGCCGGCGTACTGGGTGAGGATGTTGGCGACCGCGCGGTCGAGCTCGGTCTTGAGAATGACGTCCTCGTCCACGACCGCGGCGATCCGGTCGATCGGCTGCAGCTCCTGGGCCTGGGCGACGCCGATCAGCAGGCCGCCGGCCAGGACGCCAGCGGTCAGGGCACGGGCAAAACGATTGTTCATAGGGTCGGGTCGAGGATGGCCTCGTCGCCGCCGGGACCGCGATTTTCGCGGCTGATCGAAGGCGAAGGAGGCGTCAGATAGAGGTCGTCGCGGTTGTAGCCGAGAATAGCACGGCGCAAAACCTTCTCCGTGTTCTGGCCGGCCGAGCCTAGACCCTTGAGTTCGAACTCCACCTGAAACGAGCTGTTCAGGTCTTCGGAGCGGTTGCGCTGGTAGCGGCGGGCGATCGCGCGCACCGCCAGGCAGCAGCTTTCCCACTGCACGCCGGCGATCTGCTCGAGCGGACGGCTGTCCTTGATCGAGTAGTAGTAGCGGCCGACGATGCTCCAGTTGTTGTTGATCGGGTACAGGAAGGAGAAGTCGGCCTGCTCGTACTGGTCGGCGATCTCGCTCGGCGAGCCCGGCGGCGCGGCCAGGTTGCGGCGGTAGCGATAGGCGAAGTTGACCACGCCGGCGTTGCCGAACAGGTAGCGCGCGCGCAGGGTGGCGACGTCCTCGCTGCGCAGGCGCGGATCCCACTGGTAGGTGGCGTTGATGGTCCAGCGGTCGGTCGGCGAGACGCTGACGTCGGCGACCCAGGCCGACTTGCCCTGCTTGATCGGGGTCTCGGCGCCGGCGACCACGCGGATGTCGTCGAAGTACTGGATCTGGCCGATGCTCGCGGCCAGCCGCTCGCGGCCGTCCTCGGAGTTGATCAGGCGCGTGGTCAGCGCGGTGGTGAGCTGGTTGGCGTCGGTCTGGCGGTCGGCGCCGGAATAACGGTTGTCGCGGAACAGCGCGCCCCAGCTGAACGACATCGGGTTGGTGTCGAACAGCGGCAGGCCGTCCTGGTCGCGGTAGGGCGCGCGCAGGTAGAACACGCGCGGCTCCAGGGTGTGCACGTAGTGGTCGCCGCGGATTTCGGTCTCGCGGTCGAAGTACAGGCCGGCGTCGATCGAGGTGATCGGCAGGCTGCGGCTGGGCGACTTGTTGTAGAACGAGCGGATCTGCTCGTCGGTCGGGGTGGAGGTGCCGTACTCGGTGATCGCGCGCTGGGTCGCGATCTGCTGGGCGAGGTTGGAATCCAGCTCGTAGGCGGTGTAGCGCCAGGCCAGCTTGGGCCGGATGTACCAGGCCGCGCCTTCCAGCGGGAAGCTCACGTACGGGCGGATGTCGAAGCGGCTGCCGCCCGGGATCTCGCGCCGCAGGTTGGCGGGAATGCCCGGGGTCGGATCGTTGCTGATGAACTTCATGTCCGAGTGCTGGAAGCGCACCGCCTCGGTGTCCACGCCGGTTTCCAGCCAGCGCTGCATCGGCTGCGCCCAATGGAAGGTCGCGCGCGGCAGGCGGTCGTAGGCCAGCGAGTTTTCCTGCAGGGTGAAGTCGGCCAGCTGGTTGTGGTCGGCGATGAAGCTCGCGTCCCAGTAGCGGCCGCGGCCGTACACGCCGATCTCGCTGCGCAGCGAGGTCGCCGACTGGCCGTACAGGCTGTTGCTGAAGTCCTGCAGGTAGTACTTGTCGCTGACCCAGGCCAGGTTGGCGCCGGCGTACCAGGTGCCGTTGAAGCGGTGGGTGCCCTTGAAGGCGAACTCGCCGCGGTTGTCGCGCGGGCGCTGGTTTTCGGGCAGCAGCGGGATCGGGTCGCCGGGCTTGAGCGCCGGATTGCCTTCGCGGATGTAGTAGCTGTAGCGGTCGGGATCCTTGCGCGAGAGGTCGTCGCGCGGCATCCAGTTGACGTAGGTCTCGCCCGAGCCGTTCTCGTACAGCCAGCGGAACTCCACGCCCAGGCTCTCGCCGCGCTTGCTCATGTAGCGCGGGAACAGGGTCGCGTCGTAGTTCGGCGCCAGGTTGAGGTAGATCGGCTGGCGCCAGTCGAAGCCGTTCTTGCCGGAGAAGCCGATGTTCGGATACAGCAGGCCGGTGCGGCGGCGGTCGTCGACCGGGAACATGAACCACGGCACGTACAGCACCGGCACCTTGCCGATGCGCAGGGTCGCGTTGCGCGCCACGCCCATGCCTTCGTCGGTGTCGATGTCGATGCGGTGGGCGCGCAGTTCCCAGGCGCGCTGGTTCGGCGCGCAGGTCGAATAGGTCGAGCTCAGCAGCGAGCCCTTGACGCCGTTGAGCTCGATCCGCTCGGCGCCGCCGTTGCCGCGGCGCGAGGTCAGCTGGTACTCGACGTCGTCGATCTGGTGCTTGTCGGCGTTCTGGTCGCCTTCGGCGTGCTCGGCGACCAGGCGCATGCTCGAGTCCTGGTAGCGGACATGGCCCTCGGCGGTGTACTTGCCCGATTCCTGGTTGTAGCTGAGCTTGTCGGTGCCGAGGAACTGGTCGCCGCGGCTGAGGCGGACGTTGTCCTGGACGACGATGTTCTGGTCGTCGCCGGCGCGCTGCAGGGTGCCGCCGTCGATGGCGGTGGGCTGGCTGGCGCGCTGGTCGGCGGTGCCGCTCGGGGCGGGGGCGTCGTCGAAGGACGGGACCGCGTCGATCAGCGGGCACAGCCCCCAATTCTCGTTGTCGTCCGCCGCGTACGCGGGCAGGGCGATGGCGATGCAGAGCGACAACGGGAGCAGGCGGAGGGGTTTGCGCACGCGAGCATCCGGCAGACGTTGAAAAACGGCGGTTAGCTTGCCCCATCCCTTGCAAGCGGGCAACGCGAGCGCCATCTGGGAGTCAACGGCGTTCATCTTGCAACTTTCGCCGGTGCGGCCGGGAATGCCCGCCGATCGTGCCGGCAACGTGGCGCCGCCCACCCCGGAGGAGACCATGAGCCAGCACCCCAGCCCCGACCCGGCCGTCCCGGTCGAGAAGACCGAAGCTGAATGGCGCGAGCAGCTGTCGCCGGAGCAGTACGCCGTGTGCCGCTGCTCGGCCACCGAGCGCGCCTTCACCGGCCGCTTCTGGAACTACAAGGCGGCCGGCACCTACACCTGCGTCGCCTGCGGCGAGCCCTTGTTCGACTCCGACAGCAAGTACGACTCGGGCAGCGGCTGGCCGAGTTACTACCGGCCGATCCGGCCCGAAGCGGTCAGCGAGCATGCCGACGAGAGTCACGGAATGCGCCGGATCGAAGTCAAATGTGCGCGTTGCCAGTCGCACCTGGGGCACGTCTTTGCGGACGGGCCGCGGCCGACCGGGCTGCGGTATTGCATCAATTCGGCGGCGCTGGAGTTCGAGGCCAAGCCGGAAGGCTGAGCCGCGGCGGCCGGAGCCCCTGTAGGAGCGGCGCGAGCCGCGACCGCGACACTGCGCTTGCGCCGCAAGCGGCTATCCCCGCGGTCGCGGCTCACGCCGAGGGACTTCGGTCGGATTGGGGGCTCGATCGTGCGCTTTCAGGCCGTGTCGCCGGATAAGGCAGAGCCAATGTAGGAGCGGCGCAAGCCGCGACCGCGACACTGCGCTTGCGGCGCGACCGGCTACCCTGCGGTCGCGGCTCGCGCCGCTCCTACAGGGGCTGCGGCCGGTTCAGGCCACCGTCGCTCAGGCCAGCATCGCGCCGACGTGGGCGACCGCGCTCTCGCGCAGCGCGGCGAGGTCGTAGCCGCCTTCCAGCATCGACACCACCCGGCCCTGGGCGTGGCGCTCGGCCAGCGCGACCAGTTCGGCGGTGAGCCAGGCGAAGTCCTCGCCGTCCAGTTCGATCTGCGCCAGCGGGTCGCGCCTGTGCGCGTCGAAGCCGGCCGAGATCAGCACCAGCTGCGGGCGGAAGCCGTCGAGGGTCGGCAACAGGCGCTCGCGCCAGACCCGGCGGAAGCCTTCGCTGCCGGTGCCCGCCGGCAGCGGCGCGTTGACGATGTTGCCGACGCCGCGTTCGTGCGCGTAGCCGGTGTCCGGGTACAGCGGCATCTGGTGCGAGGACACGTACATCACCCGCGGATCGCTGTCGAAGATCGCCTGGGTGCCGTTGCCGTGGTGGACGTCGAAGTCGATCACCGCGACCCGCGCCAGGCCGTGCTTGTCGCAGGCGTGGGCGGCGGCGACGGCGATGTTGTTGAACAGGCAAAAGCCCATCGCCGCGTGCACGGTGGCGTGGTGGCCGGGCGGCCGCACCGCGCAGAACGCCCGGGTTTCCTCGCCCTTGAGCACGGCGTCGACCGCCGCCACGCCGGCGCCGGCGGCGCGCAGCGCGGCCTCGGCCGAGCCCGGCGCGAGCACGGTGTCGGGATCGAGCTGCATGGGGCCGTCGACCGGCGTGTCCAGCACCAGCGCCAGCAATTCGTCGGAATGCGCGCGCAGCAGCTGGCCGCGGCTGGCGGCCGGCGCTTCGCACCAGCGCAGGCGCTCGGGGAAGGCTTCGCGCAGCGATTCGGTCACCGCGACCAGACGCAGCGGCCGCTCGGCATGGCCCGGACCCGGGTCGTGGCGCGTGCAGGCCGGATGCGTGTAGACGCGCACGCCGTCAGGCCTTGCGCCGCTCGTGGTTCCAGGTGACCTCGCCGTGGCCGCCGGCGCGGGCCAGCACGCGGGCGATCACGAACAGCAGGTCGGACAGACGGTTGAGATAGCGCACCGCCTCGGGCCGGATGTCTTCGACGCGCGCCAGCGCCACGGTCTCGCGCTCGGCGCGGCGGACCACGGTGCGGGCGATGTGGCAGCGCGCGGCGGCCTCGCCGCCGGCCGGGAGGATGAACTCCTTGAGCGGCGGCAGGTCCTCGTTGTGCGCGTCGAGCCACTGCTCCAGCCGGTCGATGTCGGCGGCGAAGATCGCCGCGTGTCCGGGAATGCACAGCTCGGCGCCGAGATCGAACATCTGGTGCTGGATCGACACCAACTGCTCGCGCACGACCTCGGGAAGTTCCGCGGCGAGGATCAGGCCGATGGTCGAATTGGCTTCGTCGACCGTGCCGTAGGCGCCGACCCGGGCCGAATCCTTGCCGGTGCGGCTGCCGTCGCCCAGGCCGGTGGAGCCGTCGTCGCCGGTGCGGGTGTAGATCTTGGAGAGGCGGTTGCCCATCGCGTCGAACCGTGCGCCGCGGCGATCAGCGCTTGTGCGCGTCGTCGGCGCGCGCGTCCAGCGCGGTCTTGCTCGCGCCGGCGGCGATCGCCTGGACCAGCGCGGCGATGCCGACGTAGGTGGCGGTGGTGCGCAGGTACGGCAGCAGCCATTCGACGTAGTTGGCGGCCCAGCCGGCGACGGTCGGGTTCGGCACCGAGGCCGAGATCCAGTAGAAGCTGCCCTGGCTCAGCAGCTGGCACACCGCCACCGACACCAGCAGCGCGCCGGCGGCGACGCCGAGGGTGCTCCAGGCGCGCTTGTAATTGCGCGCCACGAACAGGCCGCCGGCCCACATCGCGAAATACGCCGGCACCAGGAACCAGTAGGCGGCCGAGACGCAGTAGTGATCCCAGAAGCTGATGCCCATGCGGGTGATCACCGCGTAGTCGATCGCCACCGCCAGCGCCATCAACGCCGGGAACGCCCAGCGGGTCCAGTTGCGCAGGTAGAAGCCGCCGATGAAGAACACCGCCCACGAGGCGTCGGGGATCGGCGCCCAGTGATTGACGCGGGTGGCGACCATCAACACGGCCAGCAGGGCGAGGATCAGGCTGTTGCGGGTGTTCGGCTTCATGGATCTGGCTCCGGACGCGGGCGCGTCGATGCGGGCATTCTAAAGAAGCTCGGGGCGAATGTGCCGCCTGGGTCGCGGTTGTGGCCTAAGTGATTGATTCAGGTGGGCTGGCCGAACAGCGTCGGGCCTGAAGGCCCTCCCACAAAGGCAGTCCCCTCCCGCACGGGCGTTGCCACAGGCAGCCGAAGCCTGGCGCTTGTGGGAGGGCCTTCAGGCCCGACGCTCTTCTACCCGGTCGCCATGCTGCGACAACCGCGAACGCACGCTTAGCAAGCGCGCCAGTATCATGAACGCCATGACTTCCGACGCTACGCCGCATTCCCCCGGCGCGCAGATCCACGCCAGCCACGATGTCCTGATCGTCGGCGGCGGCCTGGTCGGCGCCAGTCTCGCCATCGCCCTGGACCGCATCGGTCTCGACGTGGGCCTGATCGAAGCCGCCCCGCCCGGCGCGCTGCCGGCGGTGTTCGACGAACGCAACCTCAGCTTCGCCGAAGCCACCCTCAACGCCCTCGACGCGCTCGGCGTGCTGGCCAAGCTGCGCGCGCCGACCGGGCCGATCCGGCGCATCCACATCAGCCGCCGCGGCGACTTCGGCCGCACCGTGCTCGACGCCCAGCGCTACGGCCGCGAGGAATTCGGCCGGGTGGTGGTGGCGCGCGATTTCGGCGATGCGCTGGAAGCGCGGCTGGCCGAGCTGCCGCGCCTGCTGCGCTATCGCCCGGTGCGCTTCGTCGGCCTGGCCGACGGCGACGACGGCTGGCGCGCGGTGCGCGTGGCCGACGGCGCCGGCGAGCGGATCCTGCGCACCCGGCTGCTGGTCGCCGCCGACGGCACCCGCAGCGGCGTGCGCGACGCGCTCGGCATCGGCAGCGACGAACACGACTACGGCCAGACCTTGTTCGTCGCCCGCGTGCGCGGCGAGCGCACGCCCGACGGCACCGCCTACGAGCGCCTGGGCCGCGATGGCCCGACCGCGCTGCTGCCGCGCGGCGACCGCCACTACGGTCTCATCCACGGCGTCGCCAGCGCCGACGCCGACGCGGTCGCCGCGCTCGACGAAGCCGGCTTCCTGGCGCGCGCGCAGGACGCGTTCGGCTGGCGCGCCGGGCGGCTGCTGGCCTGCGGCGCGCGCAGCCTGTATCCGGCGATCCGGGTGTTGGCGCAGCGCACCGTCGCGGCGCGCGCGGTGCTGGTCGGCAACGCCGCGCAGACCATCCATCCGATCGGCGCGCAAGGCTTCAACCTCGGCCTGCGCGATGCGATGACCCTGGCCGAACTGATCGAACGGCAGCGCAGCGCCGGCGATGCCGATTGCGGCAGCGACGCGCTGCTGGCGCGCTATCTGGAACGGCGCAAGGAAGACCGCGAGCGCACCGTCGGCTTCTCCGACGGACTGGCGCGGCTGGCCTCGAACGAGACCGAACTGATGCGTCCGTTGCGCAGCCTGGGCCTGTTCGCGTTCGACCGTCTGGCCAGCGCGCAGTCGTTCCTGGTCGGCGGCGCGATGGGCTATCGCGGCGACGTGCCGGCGCTGTGCCGCGACGACCGCGCCGGCGCCGCCGGCTTCGACGATGCCGCGGGCGGCCGCCGCGGAGGCCGCGCATGAGCCGGCGCGAGATTCTCGATGTGGTCGTGGTCGGCGCCGGCGTGGTCGGCGCGGCCGCGGCGCTGGCGTTCGCGCGCGACGGATTCGAGGTTGCGCTGGTCGAGGCGCGCGAGCCGGCGCCGTGGTCGCCGCAGCGCCCGGACCTGCGCGTGTACGCGTTCGCGCCCGACAACGCCGCGCTGCTGCAGGACCTGGGCGTGTGGAGCTCGGTGCGCGCAGCGCGCGCGCAGCCGTACCGCGCGATGCGGGTGTGGGACGCGGCCGGCGGCGGCGAGATCGCCTTCGACGCCGACGCGTTCGGCCGCCGCGAACTGGGCTGGATCGTCGAGAACGGTCTGCTGGTCGACCGGCTGTGGTCGGCGCTGGCGCCGGCCGGCGTACAGCTGCATTGCCCGGAGCAGGTCGAAGAGCTGGAGCGCGACCAGGCCGACGGCGTCGGCGTCGCCCTGGCCGGCGGCCGCCGCCTGCGCGCGCGGCTGGTGGTCGCTGCCGACGGCGCCGAATCCAGATTGCGCCGTCTTGCCGGCATCGACGCGCCGGCGCACGAGTACGGCCAGCGCGGCCTGGTCGCCTACGTCGACAGCGAACGCAGCCACGAAGCGACCTGCTGGCAGCGCTTCCTGCCGGGCGGGCCGATCGCGTTCCTGCCGACCCAGGGCGAGGACGGCGCGCGCGACAAGCGCAGCTCCATTGTGTGGACGTTGCCGGATGCGCAGGCCGAGCGCCTGCTCGCCGCGGACGACGGCGCGTTCCTGATCGAACTGGAGCGCGCCTTCGCCGGGCGCCTGGGCGCGCTGACCGGCGTATCGCAGCGCGCGGCGTTTCCGCTGCGCCGGCAGTTGGCGCAGCGCTACGTGTCCGGCCGCGTGGCGGTGATCGGCGATGCCGCGCACGTGGTGCATCCGCTGGCCGGGCAGGGCGTCAACCTCGGCCTGCGCGACGTCGCCGGGCTGCGCGCGAGCCTGCGGCAGGCGCAGCGCCGCGGCGCCGACCCGGGTTCGCCGCACCGGCTGGAGCGCTGGGCGCGCGAGCGCCGCAGCGAGAACGCGCTGGCGGCCTATGGGTTCGACGGTTTGAACAAGTTGTTCTCCAACGACGACCTCGCCGCCACGTTGGTGCGCGGGCCGCTGCTGGGGCTGGCCGGCAAGCTGCCGCCGCTGGCGCATTTCTTCTGGCGGCGCGCGGCGGGAGTGTGAGGCGGGGGCTTTCGCGGTCCGCGTCGGTTCGGGAGTCGTGTCGCGGCGCTCACGGCGCAAGCAACGGCAAAGTCAAAATGGGTTCCGGCTTTCGCCGGAATGACGGCTGGGAGCTTGCGTCTGTTGCATGCAATGAAACGCCTCCAGCACACCGTCATTCCGGCGCAAGCCGGAATCCATTTTGCTGTTGCTCCTGCCTTGCCTGAGAAAGCCATATGAAGCGCTGCGCGACGCTCGCCTGCGCGTTGTGGCCGACGCTGGCGTCGGCCACGGCCCAGTGCCCGCCCGAATAAGGCGAAAAATCCGCCGCGTTCTGGGCGCTGGGCTGGGCGGTGCTGGGATTGTTCGTGTTGCTCGGGCTGGCCTTGCCGGTGGTCGCCGCGCGCTGGGCGCTCGGCCGCGGCGGCTGGGCGCGCGCGGCCTGGATCCTGGCCGCGTGCCTGGCGATGCTGGGCTGCTGGATCGCCGGGCTGTGGATCTTCGGCGTGTACTTCGTAATGGTCTGCTGAGCCGCGCCCGCGGCGCGCTCAGTCTTCGTGGAAGCGCTGGCGGGTGTCGGCCAGCAGATACACCGCCACCGCCACCCCGACCAGCGCCACCGCCATCACGTAATACGCCGGCGCCATGCCGCCGAAATGCGGCGCGAGGTAACCGCCGATCAACGGCGGCGTGGCCGCGCCGAACACCGCGTAGGCGACGTTGTAGGAGAACGACAATCCCGAGAACCGCACCGGCGCCGGGAACGCGGCCACCATCACCGCCGGGATCACCCCGACCACGCCGACGAACACGCCGGCCAGCGCGTACAGCAGCAGGAAGTTGTGCGCGCCGTGGTTCAAGTCGTAATACAGCGCGAAGCTGCTGATCAAAACGCCGAGCGAGCCGATCAACAGCGCGCGGCCGCGGCCGATGCGATCGACCAGCCAGCCGCCGCCGACCGCGCTCAGGGTCAGGCAGAACGCGGCCAGGCTGTTGCCGAGGAAGGCGTGCGCGGGCGCCATGCCGAACTTCTGCTGCACGATGGTCGGCGTCATCAGGATGATCACCACGATCGCCGCGGTCAGCAGCCAGGTCACCAGCATCGACAGCACCACGCCGGCGCGGTGTTCGCGCAGCACCTGCTTGAGCGGCAGTTCCCGCACCAGTTGCCGGCTTTCGCGCATCGCGGTGAACACCGGCGTTTCACTGAGCCAGCGGCGCAGATACACGGCGAGGAAGCCGAACACGCCGCCGATCAGGAACGGCACCCGCCAGCCCCAGTCCAGCACCTGCGTCGGCGCCAGGAAAGTGTTGATCGCGGTGGAGATCAGCGAGCCGATCAGGATGCCGGCGGTGAGCCCGGCCGACAGCGAGGCGCAGGCGAAGCCGACCCGGCCGCGCGGCGCGTGCTCGGCGACGAAGGTCCACGCGCCCGGCACTTCGCCGCCGATGGCGATGCCCTGGACGATGCGCAGGAACAACAGCAGCAGCGGCGCGGCCAGGCCGATCTGCGCATAGGTCGGCAGCAGGCCGATGAACAGCGTCGGCAGCGCCATCAGGAACACGCTCAGGGTGAACATGCGCTTGCGCCCCGAGCGGTCGCCGAAGTGGGCCATGATCACTCCGCCGATCGGCCGCACCAGGTAGCCGGCGGCGAATATGCCGTAGACCTGCAGCGTGCCCAGCCACTCGGGCGTGCCGACCGGGAAGAACAGCTTGCGCAGGGTCTCGGTCAGGAAGACGAAGATCACGAAATCGTAGAACTCCAGCGCGCCGCCGAGCGCCGACAGCAACAGCGTGCGCGCGTCCTTGCGGTTCAGCGGCGCGGCGCGCGCGGGCGTTGCGGCGAGGGCGGGGGAATTCATCGACTGCGGCGAATTCATGGACGGCGGCGGGCTCGGGCGGGACTGGCATCGCACTATGCCGCAACTGCGCGCGCGCACAACCGGGGCGCGGCGGATCACAGCCTAAAGTAGTAGTGCCGGTCGCGCCGAGGCGGTGCTAGAAACCCTGCAGCAGTTTTTGCAGGATCGGTGCGCATGTTGGATTTTCAGCTGTTTTCCGGTGATTTTTTACGTCGCACGTTCACGTATCGAGTGTGTGTTCTGTCCGCATCGGTACTCGCCGCGCTGGCCGCCGCGCCGGTCGCGGCTGCCGATTTCGAGTTGGCCGACGGCCGCATCCACGGCCAGTGGAGCACCCGCGTCGTCGCCGGCACCGCGGTGCGTACCGGCAAGGCGCAGCCGCATTTGCTCGGCAAGGGCTACGCCTCCGATGGCCAGCCCAAGGGCGGCACCGGCGCCGATACCGCCGACGACGGCAATCTGAATTTCGGCCGCGGCGACGCGTTCTCCAGCCTGTTCAAGCTCGTCCAGTCGGTGGACCTGAAGTACCGCGACGTCGGCCTCAACCTCAGCGCGCGCACCTGGTACGACGCCACCCTGGACCGGCATGAAGTGCGCCAGGGCAACGTGCCCAACGGCTTCGACCCGTCGGCGCCGCTGAGCGACGATGGCTTCTCGCGTTCGAACCAGTTCTCCGGCTTTCTCTGGCTCAACGCCTACGTCTACGGCCATCTGAAGCTCGACGACGACAGCGCGCTCGATGTGCGCATCGGCAAGCAGGCGGTGAAGTGGGGCGGCGGGCTGTTCTTCAGCGGCGTCAATCAGGTCAATCCAGTCGACTACACCACCCTGCGCCGGCCCGGCGCCGATGCCGCCAGCGAGGCGCAGATCCCGGTCGAGATGCTGTGGGCGAAGTGGACGCTGGATTCGAAGCTGAGCCTGGAAGGTTTCTGGCAGTGGAACTGGCGGCCGTCGGAGTACGACCCGTGCGGCACGTTCTTCTCCGGCAGCGACCTGGGCATCGAACGCGGCTGCGCCGGCATCCAGTCCAACGCCTATTACCCGCTCAACAGCGCTTCCGGCGGCGCCGGGCCGTGGCTCAGCGACGGCTTCATGCAATCGATGGGCGCGATCCTGCCGCGCGACCGCGACCGGTACGGCAGCGACCGCGGCCAGTACGGCCTGTCGCTGCGCTACCGCGACGAGGCCAGCGGCCGCGGCTGGGGCGCGTACTACCTGCGCATCAACTCGCGCGCGCCGTACCTGGACGCGACCGCGATCGACCCCGCGCGCACCGACCCGAGCCTGGCGCCGCGCTTGATCGCCGCCGGCGTGCCCGAGGTTCACGCGCAATTGTCGGCGCGGCTGTCGACGATCCGCGAGATCTGGGAGTACCCGGACGACCTCCGCATCCTCGGCCTGAGCGCGCAGACGCGCTGGCGCGGCTGGAACCTCGGCGCCGAGCTTTCGCATACGCGCGGCCAGCCGGTGCAGCTCAACACCGCCGACATGTTCCGCGCGCTGACCAGCAACGGCGGGCCGATCGGCGCGCGCAACGCGGCGCTGGCGCCGGGCGCGGTGCTGCGCGGCTACGACCGGGTCGACAAGGATCAGTTGCTGTTGAACGCGCAACGCAGTTTCGCCGGGGTGTTGGGCGCGAAGCAGGCGACGCTGGCGGGCGAGGCGATGGTCAGCCGCGCCGACTTGCCGCCGTTGAGCCAGGCGCGCTACGGGCGCGGTTTCCACTGGGGATTTTCGCCGCAGGGCTACGGTGGCGTTTGCCCCGCGATCCAGAACCCGCGCGGCTGCGTCGATCAAGGTTTCTACACACGCAACGCCTGGGGCTATCGCTTGCGCGCTCAGCTCGATTACGCGCTGGGCGCGGACTGGACGGTATCGCCGAACCTGAGTTTCGGCCACGACGTGCGCGGGTTCGCGATCGACAATCAACTGGTCGAGGACCGCCGGCAGCTGACCCTGGGCGTGTCGGCCAGGTACGGTTCGCGCTATTTCGCCAGCTTGAGCTATACCGATTACGCCGGCAGCGCGCATTACGATCCGTTGGCGGATCACGATTATGCGAGCGTGGCGGTGGGGGCGACGTTTTGAGGCGTTGGGGCGCCGAAGCGTTGCGGCAGAAAAGCTCAGTGAAAGAGGGGCGGCGAAAGAAACGACGCGCTGCGTGAGATGTGAGGAAGGCAGCGCGACGCCTCTCCCACGCCGTCATTCCCGCGAAAGCGGGAATCCAGGGCTTCTCGTGCGAGGACCTTGGAAGTCCCGGACTCCCGCTTTCCCAGCTACGGCTGGTGGCGGCGTGGTTGTCTTGTCGCGGTCGCGGCTTGCGCCGCTCCTACAGGGAGCATCCGTAGCTGCCGCGGTGAATCCGTGGCGTGGCGATCAACGCCGCCAGGCGGCGATTTCGCTGGCGCTGATGCGGCCGTCGGCGTCGAGGTCCACGGCCAGGAAGTTCGCGCTCAGGGCGCCGTGCGCGCGCGATTCTTCGCGGCTGATGACGCCGTCGCCGTTGGCGTCGAGCGCGGCGAAGTCGACGCTGCGGCCGTCGCTGGGCGGGGCGATCACGCGGTCGGGCAGTTGGTTGGCTTCGGCGGTGGCCGCGGCGGCGGCGCGGGCGACGCTGCCGGCGTCGGCGGCGATCGCGTTGGCGGTGCGCGCTTCGCTCAGGGCCGCGCGCGCTTCGATGGCGGCGCCGGTCGGATTGCTGCCGGCGGTCGCCGCGGCCTGCGCCGAGCGCGCGTCTTCGGAAGCGCGCTTGGCCTGCTGCGAAGCCTGGCGCGCGTCTTCGGCGGCGCGTTGCGCCTGCTGCGCGGTGGCTTGCGCGGCGATCGCGCCGCGTTCGCTGATCGCGCCTTGCTGGCGGGTCTGCGCGGCGGCGGTGGCGGCGGCCTGGGCGCTGGCGGCGCTGTCGCGCGCCTGGCGCGCGTCCTGCGCGGCCACGTCGGCCTTTTCCACCGCATCGTGCCTGGACTGAACCTTGCTGGGCACCTGCGCCGAGGCCGCGCTTGCGGCCAACGCGGCGACGGTGGCCAGCATCAGCAGGGAGTGTCGCTTGATCGCATGCGTTCGCATCGTGCTCGCCTCGCTATGGGGACGAGGGGACGCTAAACCGGGCGCGATCAATCCGATGTTAAACGCGGCAACGCGCGATGAACGCGGCGCGTGGGTTCAAGACCGGCCGTTGCGGATGCGCTCAGCGATGTGGCGACGGCATGAACGTCGTGCGCGAACGGATGCGGGCGGCCGCTCAGCGCGGCGTCGCGAACACCGTGATCTCTTCGCGGTCGTGATACAGCTGGCGCGCACGCACGATCATCGGCCGATGGGTCTGGTGCTCGAACGCTTCCAGGCAGATCCGGGTTTCTTCCCAGCGCTTCTTCATCGGCAGCTTGAGGTTGAAGATCGCCTGCCGGCACCAGTTCTCGCGAAACCACGTGGCCATGCGCTCGGCCACGCGCGCCGGCGACTCGACCATGTCGCAGACCATCCAGTCCAGCGTGCGCTTGGGTTGCCAGGTGAAGCCGTCGGCGCGCAGGTGATCGACCCGGCCGCTGTCGAGCAGGGCCTGGCGCAGCGGGCCGTTGTCGACGGACGTGACCTTCATGCCGTTGCGCATCAGCACCCAGGTCCAGCCGCCGGGCGCGGCGCCGAGGTCGGCGGCCTGCATGTTGTCGCGCACGCGGCGTTCGCGTTCGTCCGGATCGAGCAGGGTGAGCAGCGCCTCTTCGAGCTTGAGCGCGGAGCGGCTGGGCGCGTCGGGATGCATCTTCAGGCGCGGGATGCCGAGCGGCCACGGCGCGCTGTCGAGCGGTTCGGACAGCGCCAGCACCGCGTGGTCGCCGGCGAGGAAGACCACATGCAGGCGCGGCCGGCGCGGGTCGTCGGTCTTGCTCAGCCAGCCGGCCTTGCGCAGCGCCGGGCGCAGCGCGTTGCCGAAGCTGCGCGCCAGCCCGGCCAGCGGCTTGCCTTCGTCGGAATCGGGATGCTCGACCCACAGCTCGCCGAACGAGGAGACATTGAGGCCGGCGCCGCCGACGGCGTCGAGCGCGGCCAGCATCGGCGCGATGCGGTCGCTGGGGTCCAGGCCGCGCAGGTCGGCCAGGCGCACCAGCTTCTGCCGGGCGAAGATCAGCGTCGACCACGGCAGCGCGCGCGAGGCGGCGGCCGCGTCCTCGAGCACGAACTCGACATAGCCGCTGTTGCGCTGGGTGCGGGCGTAGCCCGGATGGCCGGCGCGCGCGGCGCGCTCGCTCAGTTCGGCGGCGAGCTCGGGTTCGAACCCGGCGCGGCACAGGCAGAACAGGGCGGAGTCGGTCATGGGGCGCGGCTCGGGGGCGGGTGGGGGAAGTGAAGCACAGGCGGCGGGCGGAGGGTTACAGTCGCGGCGCCGTCGCGGCGCCGCCGCGGCTGCGGAGAACTCCCCGACCCCGTCATTCCGGCGAAAACCGGAATCCATTTTGCTGTTGCTTCTGCCTGTGCGGGCAGGGCAAGAGCAAGATCAAAATGGATTCCGGCTTTCGCCGGAATGACGGAGGTGGTGGGGCGACGGGTTCTGGCCGCGCCAGAACCAACGCCTCGCAACGGCGGCGCTCGACGCGCCGTCGCGGTCTCAGTACGAAACGCCGCTCTCGCCGTACCGGCGCAGCACCTCGCACGCGGCCTCGCGCTGCAGGTCGCGGCGCACGGCGATGCCGCGGCGTTCGAGTTCGCCGATCCAGTCCGCCGGCAGCGGGCCTTCGTCGAACTCGGTCAGGCGCATCACGTCTTCCGAGCGCGCGCCGATCAGCAGGTTGTTGATGCCGGCCCAGAAACTGGCGCCGTAGCACATGCAGCACGGCTGGGCCGAGGTGGCCAGGGTCATCGGCCCCAGTTCGTTGAGGCGGAACTGGCTGACCGCGGTCTGCGCGCACATGAAGGCCATCATCTCGGCATGGGCGACCGAGCAGTTCTGCGGCACCACGCGGTTGACGCCGACGCCGACCACGCGGTCGTGGCCGTCGAACACCACCGCGCCGAACGGGCCGCCGGTGCGCAGTTCGACGTTGCGCCGCGACAGCTCCACCGCCAGCGCGACCTTGTCCTCGTCGCTGGCGTAGACGCGGCTGCGGTCCACTGCGTCGTCGATCCAGTCCGGCAGCAGCAACTGCACCTGCCGGGTCAGCGGGTTCTGGATTTTCGTGCTCATCGTTGCGCGCTCATTCCTTGCTCGCCCAGGTGTCGCGCAGGGTCACGCTGCGGTTGAACACCGGCGCGTCGCTGCGGTGGTCGTAGCGGTCGGCGACGAAATAGCCGACGCGCTCGAACTGGAACGCCTGCTCCGGCGCGGCCTGCGCCGCCGACGGCTCGACGTAGCCGACGACGGTGCGGCGCGAATTCGGATTCAGATGGTCCTGGTAGGTCTTGCCGTCGCTGTCGTCGTCGGGCGCTGCGACATCGAACAGGCGGTCGTACAGGCGGATCTGCGCCTGCACCGCGTGGCGCGCGCTGACCCAGTGGATGGTGCCCTTGATCTTGCGGTCGGCGCCGGCCATGCCGGGGCGCGATTCGGGATCGAGCGTGCCGCGCAGTTCGACGATGTTGCCGGCTTCATCCTTGATCACTTCGTCGCAGCGCAGGATGCCGGCGCCGCGCAGGCGCACTTCGCCGCCCGGGATCAGGCGCTTGAAGCCCTTCGGCGGAACTTCCTCGAAGTCCTCGCGCTCGATCCACAGCTGGTTGGAGAACGGCACCTGGCGGGTGCCGAAACTCTCGTCCTTGGGATGGTTGGAGAACTGCAGCGATTCTTCGTGCGAGTCGGGCAGGTTGGCGATGGTGAGCTTGAGCGGATCGATCACCGCCATGCGCCGCGCCGCGGCCGCGTCGAGGTCTTCGCGCAGACAGCCTTCCAGCACCGAGTAGTCGATCACCGAATTCTGCTTGCTCACGCCCAGGCGCTCGGCCCACAGCCGGATCGCGGCCGGGGTGTAGCCGCGGCGGCGGATGCCCTGCAGGGTCGGCATGCGCGGGTCGTCCCAGCCGTCGACGAGCTTTTCCTGCACCAGCACCATGAGCTTGCGCTTGCTCATCACGGTGTAGTTGAGGTTGGCGCGCGAGAACTCGATCTGGCGCGGGATCGCGGCCTCGTTCGGGTAGCCCTTGGCCAGCAGCGGCGCCAGCAGCTCCGGCGAACGCGGCAGGTCGACCTTGGCCACGCACCAGTCGTACAGCGGGCGGTGGTCTTCGAACTCCAGCGTGCACAGCGAATGGGTGATGCCTTCGCAGGAATCGCTGAGCGAGTGGGCGAAGTCGTACATCGGATAGATCGGCCAGGCGTCGCCGGTGTTCTGGTGGGCGACCTTCTTGATCCGGTACAGCGCCGGGTCGCGCAGGTTGATGTTGCCCGAGGCCATGTCGATCTTGGCGCGCAGGGTGCGCGCGCCGTCGGCGAACTCGCCGGCGCGCATGCGCGCGAACAGGTCGAGGTTCTCCTCGACGCTGCGCTCGCGGTACGGCGAGTTGCGGCCGGGTTCGTTGAGGCTGCCGCGGTAGGCGCGCACTTCCTCGGCGCTGAGGTCGCAGACGAAGGCGTCGCCCTGGCGGATCAGCTTCTGCGCGGCCAGATAGAACACTTCGAAGTAATCCGAGGCGTGGCGCAGTTCGGCCCATTCGAAGCCGAGCCAGCGCACGTCTTCCTGGATCGCCTCGACGTACTCGGGGTCTTCCTTGGCCGGGTTGGTGTCGTCGAAGCGCAGGTTGCAGCGGCCGCCGAACTCGCCGGCGACGCCGAAATCCAGGCAGATCGCCTTGGCGTGGCCGATGTGCAGGTAGCCGTTGGGTTCGGGCGGGAAGCGCGTGCGCACCGCTTGGTGCTTGCCGCTGGCCAGGTCGTCGCGGACGATCTGGCGGACGAAATCCTGCTTCTGCGCCGGGGCGGCATCGGTCGGAGTTTCGGGGGCAAGGCGGGACGGATCGGCGGACATGCGGCGCGGCATCTTCGAAAAGGGAGAATCGGGAGTTTAGCCGGTGCGGCGCCGGCGTGCCTGGGCGGGCGGTCCGGCGGCCGCCGGTCGCGGCCGGTTCGAGCGGGGCGGGCTTGCGCCGGATCGCTCGGTGGCGGGCGGTTTTGCCGCCCGCCGTTCCGGCGCGGGCCGCTTCGGGCCGGGCCGGTTTGCCCGAGCGGCCGGTTCGCGCGCCGTTGCGCGATCGGGACGCTTTGCGCGCCCGAACATGACGAATGTGGATACGCCCGGTGCGGCGTTGCGGCGTATGCTGGCCGCGAACCCGCCTGGCCTGCCGGCCGAAGGACGCGACGATGCGAGTCGTCTACGAAGCCGCCCACCTGATCGACGCCCATCTGGTCCGCCATGCGCTGGAAGACGCCGGGATTCCGGTGTTCCTGCGCGGCGAGGCACTGGTCGGCGGGATGGGCGAGCTGCCGCTGTTCGGCGCGGTCCAGGTGTGCGTGCCGGATCCGGCCTGGCCGCAGGCCGACGAGGTGGTCCAGGCGTTGGGCCTGGGCGACCCGCCGGCCGAGCCGGAGCCGCCGGCGGCGCTGTCGCCGCCGGCGTGGCTGCCGGCCTGA
>NZ_LXSD01000148.1:0-1485 GCF_017168095.1 Lysobacter enzymogenes
TCCAGGGCTTCATCGCGGCATGACTCTGAAGTCTCTGGATCCCCGCCTTCGCGGGGATGACGGCCTGGAGGGGCGCGGCGAAATCCGTTTGTCGCGCTACCTGCCTGGCGTCTCGCCGTTTCCGCCCCGCAACGTTCCATGCCACGGCTTGGGTTCGCCATCGCCGGCACCCATCTGGTTCCCACCTTCAAGCCCGCCGCCGCCCATGCACGCTCTGCGCTTCGACAACGCCTTCGTCCGCGACCTGCCGGGCGATCCGGACACCGCGCCGGGCGTGCGCCAGGTTCACGGCGCGCTGTATTCGCGGGTCGATCCCACGCCGGTGGCGGCGCCGCGCTTGCTCGCGCATTCGGCCGAAATGGCCGCGGCGCTGGGCTTCAGCGAGGCCGAGGTCGCCAGCCGCGCGTTCGCCGAGACGTTCGGCGGCAACGCGCTGTTGCCGGGGATGCAGCCGTATGCGGCCAATTACGGCGGCCATCAGTTCGGCGCCTGGGCCGGCCAGCTCGGCGACGGGCGCGCGATTTCGCTGGGCGAGGTCGTCGCCGACGACGGCCGGCGCTGGGAGCTGCAGCTCAAGGGCGCCGGGCCGACGCCGTACTCGCGCAGCGCCGACGGCCGCGCGGTGCTGCGCTCTTCGATCCGCGAATTCCTGTGCAGCGAGGCCATGCACCACCTCGGCGTGCCGACCACGCGCGCGTTGAGCCTGGTCGGCACCGGCGACAGCGTGGTCCGCGACATGTTTTACGACGGCCATGCGCAGGCCGAGCCCGGCGCGATCGTCTGCCGGGTGGCGCCGTCGTTCATTCGCTTCGGCAATTTCGAACTGCCGGCCTCGCGCGGCGACACCGCACTGCTGAAGGCCTTGCTGGATTTCTGCATCCGCCGCGACTTTCCGCACCTGGCCGACGCCGGCGAAAACGCCTACGCGCAGTGGTTCGGCGACGTGGCGCAGCGCACCGCGACGCTGATGGCGCACTGGATGCGGGTCGGCTTCGTGCACGGGGTGATGAACACCGACAACCTGTCGATCCTCGGTCTGACCATCGACTACGGCCCGTACGGCTGGATCGACAACTACGACCCGGACTGGACCCCGAACACCACCGACGCCGGCCGCCGCCGCTATCGCTACGGCCAGCAGCCGCAAGTGGCGTACTGGAACCTGAGCCGGCTGGCCGGCGCGCTGTCGCCGCTGATCGCCGCCGAGGCCTTGCAGGACGGCCTGCGGCGTTATGTGGAGACCTACAACCAGGCCGAGCGCGACGCCATCGCGCGCAAGCTGGGGCTGCGCGAGTGCGGCGACGAGGATGTGGCGCTGATGCAGGAACTGCGCGGCTGGCTGCAGGCCAACGAGATCGACATGACGATCTTCTTCCGCGCGTTGGCCGATATCGACGTGAGCGCCGAGCGCCCCGACCCGGCGCCGCTGGCCGAGGCCGCCTACGACCCGGCGCGCGCCGCCGCGGCCGAGGCGCTGCGCGGCTG
>NZ_LXSD01000149.1:0-1190 GCF_017168095.1 Lysobacter enzymogenes
CGCGCCGGCCTGCGCCGGCGCCGATGCGCGCGCCGAGGCCGACGCGGCCTGCGCCGCGTTCCTGCGCGGCAGCGACAAGGCCCGGTTGCAATGGCGGCTGGAGCGGCAACTGGCGCGGTTCGAGCGCGCGCCGCGCTTGCCGCTGCCGCAGCCATCGGAAAAATGATCCGTTCGTCGCGGTTTTTGCGAGTGCTCGATCAAGAACGCGCCTGCCGTGGGCGCACGTCTCCCCAAGGAGTCCGACCGATGCGCGCATCCTCTTCTGTGGCCCTGTGCCTGCTGCTGGCGGCCGCGCCGGCGTTGGCCGGCAACGACTTCTGCGACGGCGGCGGCAAGACCGCCGCCGCGGGCGCCGGCGAGGTTCCGCAAGATCCCGCCGGCGGCTCGTGCGAAGTCGACATGATCGTCACCGACCGTCCGCAAAGCAGCGACGACGCGTACTGGCGCATGCGCGACCTGCCCTTCACCCGGGCCAATGTCGATGTGCTCAAGGGCTCCGACGCCTGGCCGGAACTGCCGCTGGACCTGATGGAAGCGCACCTGCCGGGCGGTTACGCGTCCAAACAGGCGGTGCAGGGCCCGATCGATCCGCCGATCGGCGAACCGGGCGGCGCTTACGGCGAATCGACCTTCCTGGAATGGTCGTTCCGGCCCGAGGGCATCCGCTCGGACGCGCGCGTGCTGACGCTCAGCGCGCTCGCCGACGGCCGCGCGACCTATCTGCGCGTGGATTGGCTGGAACCGCCGCGGCCGGATTGGTCGTATGCCGATCCGGCCACGGCCCCGGCGCCGCAGACGCTGGACAGCCGGTTGGTGCGCCTGTACGCCGGCGGCGCCGCGTCGCCCCAGCGCATCACCTTGCTGCACGACGGCGCGTACGTGCGCGTCGGCCTCGGTCTGCCGGTGCGGCAATGGATCAGCTTCGCCTTGCCCGACCAGCGCTGGCTCCCGCAGCGCCTGCGCAACGGGCCGGTCAAAGGCTCGCCGCTGAGCCAAGGCATGGGCCTGCGCGTGGATTGGCCGTCGCTGAGACCCGGCACGCTCAATCGCGATGCGCAAGGCATCGCGAGGCCGCAACCCGATCCGGATCCGGCCACGCCGCGGCGGGACTGAGCGCCCGGCCGATCCGCGCGGCCGATCCCGCGCGGCTCGCGCCGACCGCGACTGCAGCGACGCCGCCGCGCCGGCCA
>NZ_LXSD01000150.1:0-2732 GCF_017168095.1 Lysobacter enzymogenes
GCGCGCAGGCGGCGCTCGGCCTGTTGCTCGGCATCGGCGCGGCGCTGGCCGCCTCGCGCCTGATCCGGCGCTTCGTGTTCGGGATCAGCACCGCCGATCCGGCGGCGATCGCGCTGGTGATCGGCCTGCTCATGGCGACCGCGGCCCTGGCTGCGCTGTGGCCGGCCCTGCGCGCGGCGCGCAGCGATCCGATGCAGGCGTTGCGCGCGCAGTGAGGCGCGCGCAGTGAGGCGGGCGGTCGCCGGACGGCGGCGCCGGCGGCGTTGTTCGGGCCGTGACTTGTGGCAGTGAGCAAACCGCGGAAGCCGGCGCAGACTCGGCGCCGCTCGGGCCTCTCCCGACTCTCCCGCCTTCGACCGGATCCGCCGCGCATGCCCGCCTCCTCGCTCGCCTTGTGCGTCATCGGCCTTCGCCGCGCGTTGCCGCTGGCGCTGCTGTTCGTCGCAGCGTCCGCCGCCCACGCCGCCGCGCCTGCCGCGGAACCGGAAATCCGCACCGACGATGTCGAGCGCTTCTACGCGCTGTACAACGCCACCGACGGCCGTCCCAGCGTGGCCCAGCTCGACCAGTATCTGGCCCAGGGCAGCCCCAGCCTCAAGGAGTTCGCGCAGATGCGCCGGGTCACCGGCGAGCGCATCGCCGCGCAGATCGCCGCGGATCCTGCGATGTACCGCGATGCGCGCCGTTGTCTGGCGCTGTTGCCGAAGGTGAAGCGGCGCGTGGCCGCTTCGTTGCGCAAGCTCGGCGAACTGTACCCGCAGGCGGCGTTCCCGCCGGTGGCGATCGTGGTCGGCCGCGGCAAGCCGGTCGGCATCACCAATCCCTCCGGCGTCACCATCGGCCTGGAGGCGCTGTGCGCGGCGCAGTTCATGAATCCCGATCCGGAAGACCGCTTCGTGCGGGTCATCGCGCACGAGTACGCCCACATCCAGCAGCCCGCCGCCGCGCAGGAACTGCCGCCGGGCGATCCGCGCGGGAACGTGCGATTGATGTCGCTGACCGAAGGCGCGGCGGAGTTCGTCGCCGAAGTGATCGCCGGCGGCGTCGCCAATCCCGGCCTGGCCGTGCGCGTGCGCGGCCGGGAGAAGGCGATCGGCGAAGCGTTCCTGCGCGAGCAGGACAACACCGACTACAGCCAGTGGATGTACAACTACCGCAAGGACTCCGACGGGCCTTACGACCAGGGCTATTGGATCGGTTATCGCATCGCCCGGGCGTATTACCGGCGCGCCGACGACAAGCGCGCGGCGCTGGCGCAAATCCTGCTGATGCCCGATCCCAAGGCGTTTTTGGCGCGAAGCGGCTGGCAGCCGGGGGATTGAGCGGCGATCCACGCCGATGCGGCATCGCGTATCCGCTGCAACGCACGATCTCCGCGGAAGACGTCCGCCTGCGGACGCTGTAGCTGCACGACCGCGTTCGTCGTCTCGCCTCGTCACGCCGCATTCTTCGCCGCGACGCGCCCGCCGGTCCCTGTGATTTTCTGCTTCGCCGCGTCGCTCGCATCGCGCGCTCGCACGCGCCGATCGCCATGAATCCCGCTGTGTCCGTCGCGGCCGATTCACGCGCGCATCCCTGCCGCGTTTCTCCTCGCTGAGCCGCGTCCGCGCAGGCTGCGGACGGACGTCCCGCGAGGGCGCCGCGTGCGCAGCGAACGCGCCGGCTTCCGACCGTCGCGCCTGCGGGCGTGGCCCTGCGCGCCTGTCGGCTGCGACCGCCGATTCCACGATCCCATACGCACGATCCCGACAGGTGACCTCATGAGCCGAATCATCTACACCGGCGCGCCCGGCAATCCGCACTGGAGCACCAACCAGCCGATATTCACTCTCGCACGCGCGCAGTTGGGGGCGCTCGCGGTGCGCCAGATCGCCAACTTCGGCGCCAGCACCGCCTCGGCGGTGCTCGGGCCCGACCTGGCGATGCCCGGACAGCAAGGCAACAACGTGCCCACCGCCGGCGGCGCGCCGTGGGATCAGTTGCTGATCGGCGGCCCGCCGCTGAGTTTCGTCCAGGACCTGACCTATCCGTGGATCCGCGGCCACCTCATCAACGGCCGCTGGGGCGGGCCGGGCAACAACTGGCAGAACCTGGTGCCGCTGACCGGCGTGGGCAACGCCAATCACGCCACCGTCGAGGGCTATATCGACGGCTTCATCGCCGCCTGCTATCAGTACGAACTCGGCGGCCAGCGGCCGTCGTGGTACGGCGTGTACTACTGCGTGCAGGCCTCGGTGAGCCCGTTCTCCGATCCGACCATGACCAACGCGCAGAACCTGTATTCCTACGCGCCGGAATTCATCCGCGTGAGCTGGCGCGCGGTGAGCATCGTCAAGCCGGTCAACGTTTCCACCGGCAACGCCGCGGCCAACATCGGCAACTACGCGGTCAACGCGGTGCCGGCGTTCCCGGTGGGCTTCGCGCTGCCGCAGCTGCCGGCGGTGATGAACGGCACGCAGGTGTTGCCGGCGGCGGGCAACGTCGCCGGCGGTGCGGTGCTGGGCGCGCTGCCGGCCGGGTTCCCGGCCGCGCAGGCCAACGGCTTCGACGGCTGGATCGAAATCCACCAGAGCTGAGCACAGCCCCGGCGGCGCGGCACGGTGCGGCTGCGCCGTGCCGTCGGCGCGACGGTCGGGGCCGAGATCGACAGGCAGCGATCGCGCGCCGGACTGGGCCCAAGGCCGCGCCCGCGCCTCGCCGCGCGCGCACCACCGCGCCCGATCGACGGCGCT
>NZ_LXSD01000151.1:0-1668 GCF_017168095.1 Lysobacter enzymogenes
CGCCGCCGTGGCAATTGGCGCAGGCGACCGCGCCGCCGCGCAGCCCGACCGCGCCGCCGGCGCCCATGCGCGCGCCGATTTCGCGGCCGTCGCGGCCCAGGCCGAGCTGGTAGAGGCGGCGGCCGAGTTCGAGATGCTGCGCGTCGGCGGTTGTGGCGGTTGTGGCGGTAGCGGTTGCGGTGTTTGCAGCCGTTACAGCCGTGGGAGCGGTCGACAGATCGAATGGGTCGATCGCGGCGCTGCCGGCCATCGAAATCGCAGAAGCGCTGATCGCAGAAGCGCTGGAGGCCGCGGAAGCATCGAAGCGCCCGGAAGCGGCAGCGGCCAGCGCGCCCGCTGAATCCACCGCGACGCCATCCGCCGCCGACCACGACGCGCCGTTCGCCGCCAAGGCCAGCGACAGCGCCAACGCGGCGATGCCCGCGCGCCATCCCCGCGCACGCCCTCTTGCCGCACCGGCGGCGCCGGTCCCGCGCCAGCGAGTGCGACGCCCGCGCGGCGCTGCGGTCACAGCGCCTCGCCGGCGAGCCGGCGCAGGTCGGCGGCGATGCGCTCGGGCGGCGCGTCCGGGCGCAGTTTGGCCCAGTGCGCGCGGCGTGCGTTGCCGGCGATCAGCAGGGTTGTGTGGTCCTCGGCCTTGTCGCTCCATTGCCCGAGCCGGCCGAGCACCGCGCGCGTGGTCGCCGGGTCGGCGACCAGGAAGCGCCAGCCCGGCTCGTCCACGCCCTGTTGCGCGGCGAAGCGCTTCATCGCCTGCGGCGTGTCGTTGGCCGGGTCGACCGACAGCGACAGGAACCGCACGTCGCGGCCGAAGCGCTCGCCGAGCTCGCGCCGCACCGCCTTGAGGCGCTGGGTCATCAGCGGGCAGGCGCTCGGGCAGCGAGTGAACACGACGTTGATCAGCACGACCTTGTCGCTGAGCAGGTCGGTGTAGAAACGCTGACGGCGGCCGTCCTGGTCGGTGAGTTCGGCGTCGCCGAAGTAAGCGCGGCCGCGCGCTTGCGCGTCGGCGGCCTGCGGCGGCACCGATGCTGCGGCGCTGGCGCCGTCGGCGCGAGCCGGCGCGGCTGCGGCGAGCGCAAGCATGAGCGCGAACGCCGGCAAGCGAGAATCAATACGCGGCATGGGCGCCCTCCCCGGCCGCATGCGCCGGATCGCGCAACTGCCGCACCGCGGCGGCGACCTGCAGCGGATCGGGCATGCCGACCCAGCGCAGCCAGCGGCCGCTGGCCGGATGGCCGACCAGCACCATCGGCGCGTGATCCTCCGGCGCTCCCGCCGGCACCCCGAACGCGCGCAGGCTGCGCTCGACTTCGCTGCGCTCGCCGGTCAGCCACCACCAGCGCTCGCCCGCGCCGACCTTGCGCGCGTACTCGTCCATGCGCGCGGGCGTGTCGCGCGCGGGATCCACCGACAGCGACAGCAACTGCCAATCGGCGCCGCCGTCGCGCTGCAGGCGGGTCTGCACCGCGCTCATGATCGCGGTCAGCGCGGGGCAGATGGTGGTGCAGTGGGTGAACACGAAATCGACCACCACCACGCGATCGCCGAAGGCCTGCGGGTCGAGCCGCAGTTCGCTGCCGTCGCGCTGGCGCAGCCGGGTGCCGGGCAAGGTCACCGCGGTGGCCGAGGCGCCGGCGGGCGCGGCCGCCAGCGCGGCGCGGTGGG
>NZ_LXSD01000152.1:0-7413 GCF_017168095.1 Lysobacter enzymogenes
GCCGCGGCCGCGCCGGCCGGCGACAAGACGCCCGAGCCCGCGCCGCCGGCCGCTGCCAGCGACACGCCGGAACTGCGCATCGCCACCCTCGACGGCAAGACTTACGACCTCACCGAACACCGCGGCAAGTGGGTGGTGGTGAACTTCTGGGCCACCTGGTGCGCGCCGTGCATCAAGGAAATGCCCGAGCTGTCGGCGCTGGACGCGATGCGCGAGCACATCGAAGTGATCGGCCTGGCCTACGAGGAGATCGACAAGGCCGATATGGAGGCCTTCCTCAAGAAGCACCCGGTGTCGTATCCCATCGCCGTGGTCGATGTCACCGATCCGCCCAAGTCGTTCGACACGCCCAAGGGGCTGCCGATGACGTATCTGATCGGGCCGGACGGCAAGGTCGCGGAGAAATTCCTCGGCCCGATGGATGCGAAGAAGCTCGAGGACGCGATCGCCAAGGCCGGCGGGCCGAAGCCGGGCGAGAAGGCGGCGCCGGCGGTGCCGGGCAACGGCGGCGCGAGCGACGGCCACTGATGAGCGCCGCGCGCTTCTACATCAGCGGCAAGGTGCAGGGCGTGTGGTTCCGCGCCGGTACCCGCGAACAGGCCGTGGCGCTGGGATTGCGCGGCTACGCCAACAACCTGCGCGACGGCCGGGTGGAAGTGCTCGCCGTCGGCGACGACGCGGCCATCGAGCGGCTCGAACGATGGCTGGGCCATGGCACGCCGAACGCGCGCGTGGACCGGCTCGAGCGCGAGCCGGCCGGGGAGGCCGAGGCGGGCGACGGTTTCGTTTGCGGCTGAATGGCTGTCTGGCGCAGCTGGGCTTTCATGTAGGAGCGGCGCGAGCCGCGACCGCGACAACGCGACCGCGACGAACCTTGCGGCGTAGCTGTGTTGTCGCGGTCGCGGCTTGCGCCGCTCCTACGAAAAGCCTGAAGCGCCTGCGGCCTAGGGCCGGCCCTAGCTCGGGCCGCCCCGGATTGGCGTGGGCGCGGCGCGGGAGTGCAATGGCACGGCCCCCGCGCAAGGAGTTCGCCATGCTGCCTGTCGATGCCTACCGCCCCGCCAACCTGCCCGTCTGCACGCCGACGCCGCCGCCGGCCGATCCGCGCGCGCCGGGGCTCAATCCGGTCAAGGCCGATTCCGGCCCCAACCAGTTCGAGATCGGCGTGCAGGGCCCCGACCCCGACCTCGCCGTCGGCGGCAGCCACGACCAACAGGAACACCAGCGCGACGCGCTGCTGGCGCTGGCCACGCGCGGCTTCGCCAGCTACCTGACCGGGCACACGCCGGGCACGCCGCGCTATCCCAGCGACGGCGACGTCCGCAGCATCCTGCAGGACCTGCAGCCGAACCCGCCGATCGGCGAGGTCGGCCGCGAAGTCACCCGCGCCGTCTACCAAAGCGACATCCCCAACGCCACGCCGCAGGAAGCCTACGACCACTTCGTGCAAAACCCCGAAGAAGTCTTCGGCGCCGGCGGCATGGAAATCCGCCCGCCGGCGCAGCGCCTGGAAGACGGCGGCCGCTACATGCTGGAAACCGGCGGCCCGCCGCCGACCTGGCTGCCGGTGGAGATCCGCCTCGACGCGGACAACCACGCCATCACCATCAACACCCTCGACGGCCACGTCCTGCGCGGCACCCAGACCTTCACCTTCACCGAAAGCTGCAACGGCACCACCCTGACCCAGGACGCCAGCTTCCAGGCCAGCACTCCGCTGGTCGGCGACATCCAGGAGCTGGCCTCGGTCTCGGCCGGCCAGCACAACGCCTGGGAAAACGCCCATCGCGAGATCTACGGCCAGTTCAACGGCGACCAGGGCTACACCGGCATCGGTACCTCGGCGGTGAGCCCGGACCTGATCAAGGGCTGGGGCCAGATGCTGCTGACCATCGCCGCCGACCCGGGCAACTTCACCGACGTGCTGATCGACAGCGGCGGCGAACTGGCCAACGAGACCATCGATCAGTGGGGCGGCTGGGCCGGCGACGCGCTGGACTGGGCCGGTATCCCCGGCGGCGGCGTGGTGCGCGACGTCACCGACACCATCGGCGACGGCCTCAGCGCCGGCGCCGACAAGGCCGGCGACTTCGTCGAGGGCGTGGTCGACTTCGTGTTCTGAGCGCCCCAGTCGTTCGCCGCGAAAACCGGTAGCTCCCTGTAGGAGCGGCGCGAGCCGCGACTGCGACAACGCAACTGCCGCGCCAGTTTCGGCGCAGTTGCGTTGTCGCGGTCGCGGCTCGCGCCGCTCCTACAAAAAAGCCGTGGCGCATCGGCGCGGACTACAACGCTCCCAGCGTCGCCATCGCCCGCCCGTTGCGCCACTCCTGCTGCGCCTGCACGCGCCCGCTGCGTTCGAGATACTCGACGATCGAACGCACCGTCACCACCGGGTACTCGCCGCCCAGCCGGGTCGCGATGGGGTGATCGGTGAAGGCGACATTGGCGCTGAACAAACCGCCGAGCACGCGCTTGGAATACGGGATATGCACGCGGTCGGCGCGAAAGCCGTCGCGCTGCGCCGCCGCGAACGCGGCGCCGCGATTCGGCGCCGGCGTCGGCGACAGCGCGGCGCCCACGGTTTCCAGCACCCACGCGGTCGAGTTCTGATACTCGGCGCTGCCGGGACGTGCGATCAGGTTGTAGTGCGGCTGGTGCAGCGCGCCCTGCGGCAGCGCGCGCAGGCGCTGCGTCAGGCGCCGGGCCAGTTCGGGTTCGAGCCAGACGATGCGCGCGTCCTGATTGACCAGATCGTCGGCGAAGAAATTGACCAAACCTTGGCTGTAGAGATGGGAGCGGTCGCTGCCGCATTCGTTGAGCAGGTGCACCGCGGTCCAGCGCCCGGCCGGGTGGTCGCGCACGACGAAGCCGACGTGGCTGTAGACCAAACCCTGCGCCGACAGGTCGCTGCCGACCCGCGCCACCAGCGCCAGCGGCGCGTCGCGGCGGTCGAGCGCGTCGGCCACGGTCAGCGCGGTCTGGGCGGCGTCGGCGAGCTTGCGCGGCGCCAGCGGCTCGTTGCTGCAGCCGGTGCCCGCGCGTCCCTGCGCGGGCAGCAAGACCAGGGTCGCCGCCAGCATCGCCGCGGCCATCAACGTCCTGCCGTGCGCGCGCGATGCCGGGGCGGTGTTGCGCCGGCGCGATCCCTGCGCCGGTTCCCGCTGCCTGCCCAAGGTTCCGGCAAGCCTTTCCATCTCAGCTCACCCTGCGGCTGTGCAGGTGGCGGCGCGCGCGTTCGTCGGGCACGAAACAGAACACGTGACCGGCGGCGTCGCTGATCAGCCAGCCGGCGGCGACCGCGGTGATCACCACCGAGGCGCCGACCGACAGGCCCAGCGTGCGCGCCTGTTCGGCCGAGAGCTTGACCACCAGCGAGGCGCCCGCGCCGACCGCGGACACCGTCACCGCGACCGCGTTGCCGCTGGCCTCGATCGCGGCGACCGAAAACTTGGCGCCTTCCGACAGCGCGTGGGCGGCGGCGACCGGCACTTCGACCGAGGCGTCCAGGCTGGTCGCCGATTGCCGGCTGGCGGCGTCGGATTGCACCGCCGCGTGCGCCGGCAGTGCCGCCGGCAGCGCGGCGACGGCGACGGCGACGGCCATCGCAAAGGGCAAAAGGCGTTCGGCATTCCCTGGCATCGGTGCCACCTCGTTTCGGTCCGGGGCCTAACTTCGGCGGCGGCCGCGGGGCTGGTAACGCTGATCGCCGAGGTGGCTCGGCTTTCCCTGCGAGGTAGCGTATTTTGCTACCCATGGCTCTTTCTCTCGAACTCGTCGACGCCCTGAAGCGCTTTTTGCGTGCCCAGGACCTCACTTATCGCGACCTCGCCGGCCGGCTCAAGCTCAGCGAGGCGGCGGTCAAGCGCATGTTCTCGCGCCGGGCGATGAGCCTGGCGCGGCTGGAGGAGATCTGCGATGTGCTCGACATCGGCCTGGCCGAGCTCAGCGCCGAGGCCGGCCGCGGGCGCGCGCCGATGGCCACGCTCAGCGAGGCGCAGGAGCAGGCCCTGGTCGACGAACCGGCGCTGCTGCTGGCGCTGTTTTTGACCTTGAACCGCTGGAAGCAGTCGGACGTGCAGTCCCACTTCAACTTCGACGACGCGCGCTGGACCGGGTTGCTGGTGCGGCTGGACCGGCTCGGCATCATCGAGCTGATGCCCGGCAACCGCGGCCGCCCGCTGACCGCGCGCAACTTCCGCTGGCGCGCCGACGGCCCGATGGAGCGCTATTTCCGGCTCAAGCTGCTGCACGACTACTTCGCCGATCCCTTCGACGGCGAGCAGGACGTGCTGCTGCTGCTCAGCGGCGCGCTGAGCCCGGCCGGCATCGGTCAGCTCAAGCAGCGCCTGGGCGAGGTGGCGCGCGAATTCGACGCGCTGCTGGCGCGCGACGCGGCGCTGAGCGCGCAGGAGCGGGTTGGGGTGAGCCTGGTGCTGGCGCAGAAGCCGTGGCTGCTGCAGTTGTTCCAGCCGTACCGGCGTTCGCAGGGCTGAAGCTTTTGCTTTGTGCAGGAGCGGCGCGAGCCGCGACCAACCGAAGCTTCGTACGAAAGCGAATCCCCCCGAAGCCCGCGCCCCGCAAGCACCGCTTTTTGTAGGAGCGGCGCGAGCCGCGACTGCGACAACGCAACTGCGGCGCAAGTTTCGGCGTAGTTGCGTTGTCGCGGTCGCGGCTCGCGCCGCTCCTGCAGGTAGCGGCCGACTTCCGCGTCAGTCGAAATCGGCGCTCGGCGGGATCGCCTTGCGCGCGAACAGGGCTTCGGGGACTTCGACGAATTCCATCCGGTAGGGGCCGCCGAGCTCTTCGGGTTCGAGCTGCGGGAACTGGCGGTACAGCGGCGCGGTCACGCTCAGCATTTCGCCCATGATCCGGCCGAAGTCCGCGCTCAGCGCGCGGAATTCGTCGTGCGGCAGCTGCGCCTGCAGTTGCAGCAGGTGCCGGTCGAGGGTGGCGTTCATGCCGGCCAGCAGCAGGCTGGTGCGTTCGGCTTGTTCGCGGTCCATGGCGTCTCCGCTATTTTCAGCCCTTGCCGTGCGACTTCGCGCCGATCGGCTTGAGCGCGCCGTATTTCTCCTTCGCCGGCTTGCCCTTGAGCGGCGGGAACTCGAGCTTGGCCGGCGGCACGTCGGTGTCGGGCAGGCGCGAGAGCAGGTCGCGGATCAGGGTCAGCCGGCCCTGGCGCTGGTCGTTGAAATCCACCAGCGTCCACGGCGCGTGCTTGGTGTGGGTGGCGTCCAGCATCGCTGCGCGGGCGCGGGTGTAGTCGTCGTAGTGGGCGCGCGCCTGCAGGTCGATCGGCGAGAGCTTCCAGCGCTTGAGCGGGTCGTTGAGGCGCTCGGCGAAGCGCTCTTCCTGCTTGTCCTGGTCGCAGCACAGCCAGTACTTGAACAGCATGATGCCGTCGTCGGTCAGCAATTTCTCGAACACCGGCGCCTGCTTGAGGAAGGCCTTGACCTGCTCGGGCCTGGCGAAGCCCATCACTTGCTCGACGCCGGCGCGGTTGTACCAGCTGCGGTCGAACAGGGCGATCTCGCCGGCCGCCGGCAGGTGCGGCACGTAGCGCTGGAAATACCACTGCCCGGCTTCGCGTTCGCTGGGTTTGGACAGGGCCACGACGTGGCATTGGCGCGGGTTGAGGTTTTCCGAGATCGAGCCGATCGCGCCGCCCTTGCCGGCGGTGTCGCGGCCTTCGAACAGGATCACCACGCGCTTGCCGCTGTGCTGCAGCCAGCGCGCCATCGCCGCCAGCTCCAGTTGCAGCGGCTCCAGCTGTTCTTCGTAGTCCTTGCGCTTGAGCTTGCTCATGGGGCGGCCTTCTTGCGGGCGGAAGCCTTCTTCTTCGCCGGCGCCTTGCGCGCGCTGCGCGCCGGCGCGGCACGGCGGGTGCCGGCCATGCTCGCGGCGACTTCGAGCAACGCGCCCTGCTGGCGGGTGTCGAGCGCGCGGTAGGCGGCGAGCAGGTCGTGCTCGCCCTGGGTGCGGGCCGGGTCGAGCGTGCTGGCGAGCTCGGCCAGCAGCGCGCCGGCGGGCACGCCGAAAGCGCGCGCGAGCGCGTCGAGCTGGTCGCGGCCGGGCAGCTTCTCGCCGCGCAGCCAGGCGCTGACGGTGTTGGCGCCGGCGCGCGGGATCGCGGTGGCCAGGTCGGTCACGCTCAGGCCGCTGGCCTTGGCCAGCAAGCGCAAGGTGGTGTCCAGCGACATGCGCATCACTCCTTGAGGCGGGGACGCAAGGTGGCGAGGTTGCACGGCCGGGTGCGCGCGTCGAGTTGCGCGCCGACGATCTTTTCCCAGGCGGTGCGGCAGGCCGAGGTCGAGCCCGGCAGGCAGAACAGGAAGGTGGCGTTGGCCAGCCCGGCGAAGGCGCGCGACTGCAGGGTCGAGGTGCCGATCTCGTCGAAGCTGAGCGCGCGGAACAGCTCGCCGAAGCCCGGCATTTCCTTGTCCAGCAGCGGCAGCAGCGCCTCGGGCGTGGAGTCGCGGCCGGTGAAGCCGGTGCCGCCAGTGACCAGGATGCCGTCGACGGCCTCGTCGGCGATCCACTGCGACACCGCAGCGCGCAACTGGTAGCGATCGTCCGGCAACAGCTTGCGTTCGACCAGGCGATGGCCGGCGTCGGTGAGCGACTGGATCAGGTAATCGCCGGAGCTGTCGTTGGCGAGGGTGCGGCTGTCGGAAACGGTCAGCACGCACAGGTTCAGGGGGATGAAATCGCGTTCTGCGGTCATGCCGCCGAGACTAGCGCAAACCGGCCGCGCACGGGGTTGCGGCGCGGTGAAGGCGTGCGCGCGTGCCGGCGGTTGCCGCCAGCGATCCCAGGCCGCGATCCGGGCCGCGATCCGGGCGCCGCCGCCGCGCCGGACGCTCAGCCGGCGGCGCGGCGGTCCGCGCCAGCAGGCAGCGCCAGTGCGGCTTCCATGCGCGCGATCGCCTCGTCCAGTTGCGCGCGCTGCGCCGGGTCCAGGTGTTCGGCCGCATCGTCGAGCAGGTTGGCCAGCCGCAGCAGGCGACGGCGGTGGCCGTGCGCGTCCAGGCGCACCAGGCGCCCGCCGACGTCGTCGTGCGCGGCGGGGTTGCGCGCGTCCGCATGCAGGTAGCGCGACAGCAACAGGCGCAGGCGCTCGGCGCCCTCGGCGTCTTCTTCCGACCACGGCTCGGCGGTGCCGGAGACGGTCTCGTTCCATTCGGCGAAGCTGGTGCGCGGGCCGATGGTCAGGCGGCCGGCGTCGAGCTGGTAGGCATCGGCCGGCGAGCCGGCCCAGCGCACGTGTTCGACCTGTTCGTTGCGCATCACCAGCAGCCAGCCGCTGGCTTCGGCGTCGAGCGGCGCCGCGAACAGGCCGGCCGGGCCGCGCCCGCTCGCGTTCCAGTCCGCGCGCGCGTGGGTGCCGGCGGCGGCGTGGCGCGCGTGGGTGTG
>NZ_LXSD01000153.1:0-5761 GCF_017168095.1 Lysobacter enzymogenes
TGCCGGCGCTGATCGCCCCGGCGCTGTGGCGCGACGCCACCGGCCTGCGCGGCGACCGCGGCTTCGGCGCCGCCCTGGCCCAGGCGCCGGACGGCGCGGTGTGGCGATTGCGCGCGCCGGAGCTGGAACTCGACCTCGACACCCCGGGCGACGTGGACGCCGCGATCGCGCGCGGCTGGCTCGACCCGATGTGACCCGACCTCCACGCAAGTTCGCGACCTCCCTGTAGGAGCGGCGCAAGCCGCGACCAACCGAAGCGACGAACTACCACGTCTGCCCCCCGAAGCCCGGCAACCACAAGCAAACACCTGCAAGCGCCTCGTTGGGTTCCACCAAAACATCGCGCGTACGACTTAGCCGCAGTGTCGCGGTCGCGGCTCGCGCCGCTCCTACAGGAGCATGACGGACCTACGCCTCGGCCATGCCGACTCGGGTCATAGGCCGCGGCCGCTGGGGAGGGCCGGGGACGGCCTGGGGAAGGCGGCCGCGACCTATGACCCGAGCCGGCGCAAGCGACCGCGCGCGCAGCGCAGCCGCCCCGGCGGCGGGGAAGAGCGATTCGATGAGGAGGTTCATCGGCGAAGGCCCGCGCCGCCCGGCCAGACTCCCTGTCAGCCGGGCGGCGCAAACCGCACGCCGGCCCTAGGGAACCAGCGTGCCAAACACGGGCTGCGAGTCGGCATCGTAAATACGCAGCCACAGCCCTTTGCGGGCCTGCACCGCGTATTTCCGGGCCGAGGGCAGCACGGATTTCAGCGCCGCTTCGGCGCTGCGGTACTCCTGTCCGATTTCTGCGATCGCCACGGCCAACGCACGGTCGTCGTCGCCGTCACGCTGCTTCAGTTCGACGCGGAACATGGGTCATCCTTGTGAGAAGTTCAGCCGGCCCGGTCCGGGGGATGTCCGCTTCAGCGGATCTGTGACTCGGTTGTGCCGTCGAGCGATTCAAAAGATGCGTGTTGCGCGCAATAGAAACTGTCGTCGGAGTGCTCTAAAGCGTGTAGGAATTTTCCTAATACGACGTGTCCGACGTCACAGGTTTCAAATGCAACGGTGGACTTGTGATGCCGTTTGTTCATGTGGACCTGCTTCACGGTTAGCAGGCCCGTGCAGCGCTAGGCCGTCGCGCCGGCCGCCTGCGGCACACCGGACAGCCGCGGCTGCAGCTCGCGCAGGCCCTCGCGCAGCGCCTCGGCGAGCGCGCGCACGCGCTCGGTGCGGCGCAGGTCCGGATGGTTGAGCAGCCACAGGTCGGCGCCCATCGCCTCGACCGGCGCGCCGACCCGGACCAGCCCGCGCTCGGCGTCGCCGAGATAGCACGGCAGCACGGTCAGGCCCATGCCGGCCGCGGCGGCGTCGCGCAGCGCCAGCAGGCTGTTGGCGCTGAACACCGTGCGCCGGTCGTACTGCATGCGCCGCAGCCACTGCGCCATCGCAATGTGGGCGAGATTGCCGGCCGGCGCGAGCCAGTCGTAGCCGTCCAGATCCTGCGGCCCGGCGCCGCGCGGCAGGCGCAGCGCGCGCGGACGGTATACCGCGCTGGCCAGGCGCGCGACCTTGCGCCCGACCAGGCCCTCCGGCGGCTCGCCGCCGGGACGCAGGGCGAGGTCGGCCTCGTGCCGGGCCAGGTCCTGGGTGTGATTGTCGGCGGTCACCTGCAGCACGATTCCCGGATGGGCGCGGCGAAAACGCGCCAGCAGCGGCGGCACCACCCCGTACAGCAGCGGCTCGACCGTGGTCAGGCGGACCTTGCCGGTCGGCCGCGCGTCGAGTCCGGACAGGCGCCGCTCGGCCGCGGCGATGCGCGCCTCGATCTCGGCCGCCGCGGCGATGGCCTCCTCGCCGTTCGGCGTGGGCGAATAACCGTCGCGCGCGCGCTCGAACAGGCGCACGCCGAGCGCGCGCTCGATCGCGTTGATGCGGCGGAACACGGTGGGGTGGCTGACCGCCAGGCGCTTGGCCGCGCCGTTGAGCGAGCCGGCGCGGCCGACCGCGAGCAGGAAGCGGTAATCGTCCCAGGCCAGCCCGGCGCGATCGGCGGCGGGCGCGGAAAGCTTGTTCATCGGTGCAAACCCGGCTTGCGTGTTTGGGGAAATGTATTGCAACGATGAACATCCTAACGTGGCGGCACCGCGTCGCACGACGCCCCGCCCGAGGAAGCCCCTCATGTCCGCCCGCCTGGATTACAACAAGGTCGACCCGCGCGGCACCCAAGCGCTGCTGGGCCTGCGCAAGTACATCGAACACAGCGGCCTGGAAGCGTCGCTGATCGACCTGGTCAACGTGCGCGTCTCGCAGATCAACGGCTGCGCCTACTGCATCCGCGCGCATACCCACGAAGCCAGCGCGCGCGGCGAGAGCCCGCAGCGCCTGCACCTGCTGCGGGTGTGGCCGGAAGGGCCTTTCAGCGAACGCGAGCGCGCCGCGCTGGCCTGGGCCGAAGCGATCACCTATGTCGGCGATCAGCGCGATCAGGCGCCGGTGGACGATGCGGTATACGCCCGGGCGCGTGCGCAGTTCAGCGATTCGGATCTGGTCGCGCTGACGTACACGGCGATCGCGATGAACGCGTGGAACCGGTTGGCGATCGCGTTCCGCAAGCCGGATCCGGCGTTGTCGGCCGGTTGAAGCATCGACGATCCGGCCGCAGCCCCTGCAGGAGCGGCGCGAGCCGCGACCAACCGAAGCGACGAACTACCACGCCAGCTCCCGAAGCCCATCAACCCCAAGCCCCAAAAACACCGCACCGCACTCGACCGACACATCGCGCCTGCGTCGCAAGCGTGGTGTCGCGGTCGCGGCTCGCGCCGCTCCTACAGGGGAAATCGGCGTTTCGCGGCGAACTGAGCGCTCAGAAGCGATAACGCGCCACGCTGCCCAGATCGCGCAGCCAGCGCGAGCGTTCGTACAGCCGCAACGCCCAGCGCTGGGTCCGCGGCAGCGCGGCGGTTTCGGGCAGTTGCGAATAGCGCGCCTGGTCGATCAGTTGCAGGCGCGGATGCCAGCCCTGCAACGCGGCCGCGTCGCGCGCCTGCCACTGGCCGATGCGCGCGTCGGTGACGCGGATCATCCGCGCGTGCCGCAGCAATCGAAGCGCCAGCCGGCTGTAGACGTCGCACAGCAGTTGCCCGCCCTGCGGGAAATGCTCGATCAGCCGCCGCACCAGCTCGCGCGCGCGGTCTTCGTCGAGGTACGGGAACAAGCCCTCGGCGATCACCAGCGCCGGCCGGTCCGGATCGAGCTTGCCGATCCAGTCGGGCTCCATCACGTTGCTGGCCAGGGTGCGGTACTTGCCCAGCCGCTGCGGCAGCAGCTCGCGCCGCAGCTGGATCACTTCCGGGAAGTCGATGTCCAGCCAGTCCACGTCCAGCGCCGGATCGACCCGATAGATGCGCGAATCCAGGCCGCAGGCCAGGTGCAGCACCAAGGTGTCCTGGCGCGATTGCAGCGCCGCGCGCGTCCAGTGGTCGATCGCCAGCGAGCGCAGCGCCAGGCCGCGGATGTCGAGCGGGCTCAGGCCGAAGCGTTCGAAGTCGTAGTCGATGCGCCGGACCAGGTCGTCGGCGAGACGGTCGTGCAGCAGCGGATGCGCGGCGCGGTTGTCCATCGCCTTGGCGTAGAGGGTGATCAGCAGGGTTTCCTGACTGCCTTGCAAGCGCATGACGGCTCCCGGACCGAAGCGGCGGATGGGCGTGGCAGCGGCGATTGTGCCCGCGGCGTTGTTATGTCCGGGCGTAGAGCGCGCCCCGGCTGCGCCCGCGCCTGCAACGATGCGTGCCCGCGACGCGATTGAACCGCCGCCGCCGCGCGCGGACACTGCAGCGGCCAGCCCGGCGCCGCCGGCGCGGCGCCAGGGAACCCGCCGATGGACGCATTACTGCACCTGATCGAACACTACGGCCTGCTCGTGGTCTTCGTCTGCGTGCTGCTCGACCAGGGCGGCCTGCCGGTGCCGGCCTACCCGCCGATCGTGGTCGCCAGCGCGGTCGCGGTGGACCAGCAGCCCAACCTGTGGCTGGCGCTGCCGCCGGTGCTGCTGGCCGCGGCGCTGGCGGCGCTGCTGGCCGACAGCGCGTGGTACTTCGGCGGCCGCCGCATCGGCGCGCGCCTGCTGCGGCTGATGTGCCGGCTGTCGCTGTCGCCGGATTCGTGCGTGCTGACCACGCGCAGCCTCTACGCGCGCTGGGGCGCGCCGTCGCTGGTGGTGGCCAAGTTCGTGCCCGGCTTCGCCGCGGTGGCCACGGTGCTGGCCGGCGAAACCGGCACCCGCCCGCGCCGCTTCGCCTTCTACGACGGCCTCGGCGCGCTGCTGTGGGCCGGCGTGGCGGTGGCGCTGGGCGCGATCTTCCATCGCGCGGTCAACCAGTTGCTCGACCGCCTCGACACCCTCGGCCGCTACGGCCTGATCGTGCTGGCCGCGCTGGTCGCCGCGTGGATCGGCTACAAGCTGCTCAAGCGCCAGCTGTTCCTGCGCGAGCTGCGCATGGCGCGGATTTCGGTCGGCGAACTCGGCCGGCTGCTGGCCGACGGCGGCGAGCCGACCATCCTGGACGTGCGCAGCCACCAGCAGCGCGACGCCTCGGGCTGGATTCCCGGCGCGATCTTCGTCGCCACCCTCGCCGACGACTCGCTCAGCGGCATTCCGCCCGAGCGGCGTGAGGAAGTGATCGTCTACTGCGACTGCCCCAACGAGGCCTCGGCCGCGACCCTGGCGCGCGAGCTGCGCCGGCGCGGCTTCAAGCGGGTGCGGCCGCTGGCCGGCGGGTTCGAGGCGTGGCGGGCGCAGGGGCTGGCGGTAGCGGTGAAGCAGGAGCAGGAGATAGCGGATAGGAGTTAGGAGATAGCGAAATCGGCATGCGCGACGCTTTGCTCTTCGCTATCTCCTAACTCCTATCCGCTATCTTCTAACTCTCGTAGAACTCGATGGGCAGCCCGTCCGGATCGGCGCAGAAGGTGAAGCGGCGGCCGGTGTATTCGTCGACGCGGATCGGTTCGACCTCGACGCCGTGCCGTTGCAGGTGCGCTAGGCAGGCGTCGAGGTCGGGCGTGCGCAACGCGAGATGGCGCAGGCCGCAGGCTTCCGGGTATGACGGCCGCGGCGGCGGGTCGGGAAACGAGAACAGTTCGATCTGGCCGCCGTCGGGCAGGGCCAGGTCGAGCTTGTACGAGCGCCGCGCCTCGCGCCAGGCCTCGGCCACGACCCGCAGGCCCAGCACCTGGGTGTAGAAGCGCTTGGAACGCGGGTAATCGGCGCAGATGATCGCGACGTGATGGATGGACGACAGCTGCATGCGGCGCTCCGGCGAGCGCGGGGGTGTCGCTCGCGATGGGCCGATTGTCGGATACTGCGCGCAACTTGTCGCGCCGCGACTGCGTTCCGTCCATTCCGCCCCCCTCGCCGCCATGCCGCGCACCCTGCAACCGCCGTTCCGGAGATCGCCATGACCGTCTACGTCGACGACGCCGTGTGGCCCTGGCGCGGCGAGCGCTGGGCGCATCTGATGGCCGACACCCTGGACGAACTGCACGAATTCGCCCAGCGCCTGGGCAAGCCGCGCGCCTCGTTCCAGGACAAGCTCAGCGGCTGCCACTACGACGTCGACGCGCGCATGCGCGAACGCGCGCTGGAACTCGGCGCGGTGGCGATCTCGCGCCACCGCGACCGCGCCCAGGTGCGTGCGATCATCCAGCGCGCGCGCGACCAGGCCGCCCGGCGCGCGCCGTGACGCACGCATCGAGCCGGGCCGGCGCCGCGCCGCTC
>NZ_LXSD01000154.1:0-762 GCF_017168095.1 Lysobacter enzymogenes
CAGGTCAGCATCGGCCGGGTCGAAATCCGCGCCGGCGCGGCGGCCGCAACGCCGGCCGCGACGCCGCGCCGCAACGGCGCGCCCGCGCTCGGCCTGGACGACTACCTGCGGCAACGCCACGGAGACCGTCGATGAGTAACGCACTGGCCATCGCCGCGGTGACCGCCACGCTCAAGGATCTGATCAGCGACAGCCTGCTGGGCCTGGACCTGTCGTCGATCGGCAGCATCACCGTCACCTCCACGCCGCCGGACCGGATCACCACCGGGCAGACCGAGCCCAACCAGCTCAATCTGTTCCTGTACCAGGTCACGCCCAACAGCGGCTGGCGCAACCAGACCCTGCCGACCCGCGACGGCAGCGGCCAGCGCCTGCGCAACGCGCCGCTGGCGCTGGACCTGCACTACCTGCTGACCGCCTACGGCGCCCAGGACCTCAACGCCGAAGCCCTGCTCGGCCTGGCCATGCTCGCGCTGCACGACACCCCCGGGCTCGACCGCGCGCGCCTGCGCAACGCGCTGGGGCCGCCGAATCCGCCGTTCGGCGATTTCTCCGCGCTCAACCTCGCCGACCAGATCGAATCGCTGAAGATCACCCCGCAATACCTCGGCGGCGAAGAGCTGTCCAAGCTGTGGACCGCGATGCAGGCGCGCTATCGCCCGTCGATGGCCTACCAGGTGTCGGTGGTGCTGATGGAAACCGAGGCCGCCGCGCGCGCCGCGCCGCCGGTGCTCAAGCGCGGCGCCGACGACCGCGGCCCGG
>NZ_LXSD01000155.1:0-3662 GCF_017168095.1 Lysobacter enzymogenes
AGGGCGAGGGCCAGCGCGGCGGCGAGCAGGGTCGCGGCCGGGCGCGCGAACGCGCGGGACGGGGAAGCGGTCATGGGGTCGATCCGGACGGTTGGACCCGCAGGCTCGCGCGCGGCGCGCAGCGGGACATGGGCCGAAGGTCATGGCGGGCGCGTAGCGCGCCGCTGCGGGCGCGCGCCGCGCGACGGCCGGGCTTCATCGCGCGGGCGCGAGGGCGGATCGCGGCGATCGGAGCGGACGGCGTCGGGCCTGAAGGCCCTCCCACCGCGGCGCGCTCAGTCGGCTGCGGCCTCGTCGCGCAACTGCCTCGCGCGCTCGTGGCCGAGGTAGCCGTGGATCCACACGCGCAGCAGATAGATCAACGGGATCATCGCGAACGCGGCCAGCATCTTGTAGCCGTAGTTGACCGTGCTGATCGCCAGGAATTGCGGGATCGGCCAGTGCTGCGGCCCGAGCACGAAGGCGATGTACAGCACCACGAAGCTGTCGACGAGCTGCGACACCGCGGTCGAGCCGGTCGCGCGCAGCCAGATGTGCCTGTCGCCGGTGACGCTGCGGATGCGGTGGAACACCGCCACGTCGATCAGCTGGCCGAGCATGAACGCCGCCAGCGAGCCGCCGATGCTCCACATGCCCTGGCCGAAGATCGCCGCGAACGCGGCCTGGTAGTCGGGCACGCCCTGCGCCTGCGCCGCGGTGACCCACCAGCCCGCCGGCGCCAGCGCGATCGCGGCGAAGGCGAACAGGAAGCCGTAGGCGATCAGCATCGCCGCCAGCCACGAGATCAGGCGCACGCCGCGGCGGCCGAAGAACTCGTTGATGACGTCGGTCATCAGGAACACGATCGGCCACAACAAAGTGCCGGCGGTGAAGTTCAGCGAGCCGCTCTGGCCGAACAGGTTCCACTGCAGCGGCGCGATGCCGAGCGTGTCTTCGAGGGCGAAGATCTTGACCCCGATGAACTCGGCCAGCGCCGCGTTCACGCAGAAGAACGAGGACAGCACGATGAACAAGCGCAGCGAGCGGTCCTGCAGCGTCGGCGTGCCCTGGCCGGAGACGAACGGGATGCTGGTTTCGCTGGCGCTCACCGCTTCGGCCTCACCTTGTAGATCACGCCCGACTTGTCGTCGGTGAACAGGAAGCTGTCGCGGCCCAGCGCGAGCACGTCGCAGGGCCGGCCGACCGCCTTGCCGCCCTGGACGAAACCGGCGACGAGGTCGCCGCGCGCGCGGCCGTCGGCGCCGACCCGGACGATGCGGTAGCCGTGGCCGAGCTTGAGCTTGCTGGAACCGTGCAGCGCCACCGCGAATTCGTCGCGCAACTCGCCCTGGTCGCTGGCGGGGAACCAGGTCAGGCCGAGCGCCGAGGCGTGGGAAGGGAAGTACGCGAACGGCTTGGGCACATTCGCGCAGCCCTCCTTGCGCGGGAACTTCGGATCGGCGAACACCTTGCCGCGGCTGAAGTGGCAATACGGCCAGCCGTAATCGGCGCCGTCCTTGACCACGAACAGGGTCTCGTCCGGCTTGTCGTCGCCGAGATGATCGGAGCCTTGGTTGGTCGCGAACAGCTTGCCGTCGCGGTACAGCAGCCCGACCGCGTTGCGCAGGCCGCGCGCGTAGATGCGCTGGCCGCTGCCGTCGGGATTCATCTGCAAGATCGCCGCGCGCACGTCTTCTTTCTCGACGCAGGCGTTGCAGCTGCTGCCGACCGCGACATACAGCTTGCCGCCGCCGAAGGCGAGGCTGCGGGTCAGGTGCCAGCCGCCGTATTTGTAGCTCAGGCCGTAGTCGGGGAAGGTGGCCAGGGTCTCGGGTTCGGACGAGGGCTTCACGTCGCCGTTGCGGTAGCGATAGCGCAGCAGCTTGTCGGTGTTGGCCAGGTACAGCCATTGCTGGCCGCCGGCGTCGGTGTGGAAGGCGACGCTGTTGGGATTGCGTTGCTTGTCCAGGTACACCGAGACCTTGGTGTAGCGCTCGCGCTTTTCGTCCCAGCCGTCGAGCGCGTACACGCGGCCGAGCCTGTTGTCGCTGAGGTCGTGCATATCGGTGACGAACAGGCGGCCGTCGGGGCTGCGGGCGAAGAAGCGCACGCGCTTGAGGCCTTGCACGACCGGCACGATCTCGAGCTGCGCCGGCAGGTCGAGACTGAAGCTGCGGCCGTCGTCGAGCGCGACCGGGTGCGGGGTCAGCGCGGCGGCCGCGTTCGCCGCGAGCGGCAACGACAGCGCGGCGGCGAGGCACAGCGAAAATGCACGGCGCAACGTCATCAGGGGGCATCCTTGTCGGGCGCGGCCGCAGCCGCGGATGGGGCGGCTGCGGTCGCGGCCGCGGGCACGGAAAACGGAATCGTCGCCGGCGACACCGCGCCGCCGGAGATGATGAAGCTCATCGCCTGGTCCACGCTCCAGTCGGTCGGGGTGATCTTCTCCACCGGCACGATTTCCAGATAGCCCGAGGTCGGGTTGGGCGTGGTCGGCACGTACACCGCGGCCAGTTCGCGGCCGCTGCCTTCCTCGCGCATGACCTTGGTGACGAAGCCGATCGACTTCATCTCGGTATGCGGGAAGTCCACCAGCACCACGCGCTGGGTGCCGTCGGGCTTGGTCTGCAGGATGTCGAGCAACTGCCGCGCGCTGCCGTAGATGGTGCTGGCCAGCGGAATCCGGCGGATCAGCGATTCGAACCAGCGCAGCAGGGTCTGGCCGACCACGCGCCGGGCCAGCGCGCCGGTCAGCAGGATCACCGCGACCGTGGCGATCAGCGCCAGCGCGGTCTGCACCCACCCGGAGCCGAGCCAACCCAGCGCCTGCGGATCGATGAGGGCGGCGTCGCGCAACAGCGGCCCCACCAGCGGCTTGCTGATGTCCGACAGCAACACGAACACGAACTTGACCACGACCCAGGTCAGCCAGATCGGCAGCAGGGTCAACAGGCCGGAGAGGAACAGGCGTTGCAGATTGGGCGGGCGCATGGGGCGGATTGTAGGGGAGCCGACCTGTTCGGAGTTGCCGTGTATGGGTGTTCGAGATCGACGCCTTGCGCTTGGATCGCCGCGCTGCGCTGTTGTGGGAGGGCCTTCAGGCCCGACGCTTTCCGATCCGGTCGCGAAGATCCGACCGAAAAGCGTCGGGCCTGAAGGCCCTCCCACAAAAGCAAAAGCCCTCCGCGAGGGAGGGCTTCGCCATCGCCGCCACGACGCCGCGACTCAGCGCTCGCGCACCAGGCGGAAGCCGACATCGTCGTAGCCGCGTCCCGCGCTCAGCGGCCGCTGCGCCTGCGCGCTGCGCCAGGAATTGCCGCCGACCTGGCGCTGCTGGCAGTTGCGCCCGCAGTCGGCCGACCACATCGACAGCGAGCGGCCGCCGTTGAGCGGCATGCGCTGCGCTTCCTCGGCGGTGGGCAGGCGGTAGCGGCGGCCGGTCTGCTGGCTGTACCACTGCGCATAGGCCTCGGCGTCGGCGATCGACACGCACACCACCGGCTCGGATTCGGTCTGGCCGAAGCCCGGCTCCTTCCAGTCCTTGGGCGAGAGCACGCGCAGCAGCGACACGCGCTCGCGGCACAGCGCCGGCGCGCGCGCGCTGGCGCTGGCGAAGCGGGCGTACTCGCCGCGGCTGACCGGGCGCGGGTTGAAGCTGACCGCCACGCTCGCCGCCGGCGCGG
>NZ_LXSD01000156.1:0-7803 GCF_017168095.1 Lysobacter enzymogenes
GCCCGGCCCGCCGACGCGTCCGCGCCGCCGCCGGCGCCGCGGATGCGCCGCCGTCGCGCGAGCCGATCGCCATCGTCGGCCTCAGCGGCCGCTATCCCGAAGCCGTCGACGTCGCCGCTTACTGGCGCAACCTGCGCGAGGGCCGCGACTGCATCGTCGAGGTGCCGGCCTCGCGCTGGGACTGGCGCGATTACTACAGCCAGGACCGCAGCGCCGAAGGCCGCCACTACAGCAAGTGGGGCGGCTTCATCGAAGGCGTGGACGAATTCGATCCCTTGTTCTTCAACATCCCGCCGGTCGATGCCGAGTTGATCGATCCGCAGGAACGGCTGTTCCTGCAGCACGCCTGGATGGCGGTCGAGGACGCCGGCTACACCCGCGCCGCGCTGCAGGCCGGCGACGGCGGCCCGGCCGGACAGGTCGGCGTCTACGTCGGCGTGATGTACGGCGAGTACCAACTGTTCGGCGCGGAAAACAGCCTGCGCGGCAAGCGCATGGGCATTCCGCTGAGCTACGCCAGCGTCGCCAACCGGGTCTCGTACGTGCTCAACCTGCACGGGCCGAGCATGACCCTGGACACGATGTGTTCCTCGTCGCTGACCGCGATCCACCTGGCCTGCCAGGACCTGCGCCTGGGCCGCACCCACGCCGCCATCGCCGGCGGCGTCAACGTCAGCATCCATCCGAACAAGTACCTGATCCTCAGCGCCGGCCAGTTCATTTCCGGCGACGGCCACTGCCAGAGCTTCGGCGAAGGCGGCGACGGCTATATCCCCGGCGAAGGCGTCGGCGCGGTGGTGCTCAAGCGCCTGTCCGACGCGCGCCGCGACGGCAACCACATCTACGGCCTGATCCGCGGCAGCGCGCTCAACCACGGCGGCAAGACCAACGGTTATTCGGTGCCGAGCCCGAAGGCGCAGGCCGCGGCGATCGCCGCGGCGCTGGCCGAGAGCGGCGCGGATGCGCGTCGGGTCGGCTACATCGAAGCCCACGGCACCGGCACCAAGCTCGGCGACCCGATCGAGATCGCCGCGCTGACCCAGGTGTTCCGCCAGCACACGCAAGCGCGCGGCTTCTGCGCGATCGGCTCGGCCAAGTCCAACATCGGCCATTGCGAATCGGCCGCCGGCATCGCCGGGCTGACCAAGGTGCTGCTGCAGCTGCGCCACAAGCAGATCGCGCCGTCGCTGCATTCGGCCAAGCTCAATCCGCACATCGACTTCGCCGCCACGCCGTTCGTGGTCAACCAGCGCCTGCGCGATTGGGACGCACCGGTGATCGACGGGCGAGAATACCCGCGCCTGGCCGGCGTGTCCTCGTTCGGCGCCGGCGGCGCCAATGCGCATCTGATCGTCGAGGAATACCGCGACGACGCGGCCGCCGCACCCGCCGCACCCGCCGCGAGCGGCGCGGCGCTGGTGCCGCTGTCGGCGCGCACCGCCGCGCAGTTGCGGCGCAAGGCTGCCGAGCTCGGCGAATTCCTACTCGGCGAAGGCGCGGATTACGACCTGCGCGCGGTCGCGCATACCTTGCAGAGCGGCCGCGAGGCGATGCCGCACCGTCTCGCCGTTCTGGCCGAGTCGCTGCCGCAACTGGCGCAGGCGCTGCGCGCGTACGGCGCCGGCGAAGCGGTGGACGCGGCGTGCTTCGAAGGCCATGCCGACGGCGGCCCCGACGGGTTGGCGCGGCTCGGCCAGGACGAGGACATGGCCGCGGCGATCGCGCGCTGGATCGCCCGCGGCAAGCTGGCCAAGCTGGCCGAACTGTGGGTCAAGGGCCTGGAACCGGACTGGCGCGCGCTGCACGGCGCGCAGCGGCCGGCGCTGCTGAGCCTGCCGGCGTATCCGTTCGCGCGCGAGCGCTACTGGGTCGAACGCGCCAGCGGCCATGTCGCCGGCGCGGGCGCGGCCTTGCATCCGCTGCTGCACGCCAACGTCTCCGATCTGTACGCCCAGCGCTATCGCTCGCAGTTCGACGGCCGCGAATTCTTCCTCGATCACCACCGCGTCGAAGCCGGCGCCGGCGAGCGCAAGTGGCTGCCGGCCGCGGCCTGCCTGGAAATGGCCCGCGCCGCGGCCGCGCTGGCGCTGCCGGCGCAGGCGCCGTCCAGCGGGCTGGAGCTGCGCGACATCGCCTGGACCCGGCCGCTGGCCGTGGCCGCGCCGGTGACGGTGGAACTGGAGCTGCAAGCGCGCGACGAGCATTCGCTGCAGTTCGAACTGCGCAGCGGCGACGACGCCGAAGCCGCGCCGCATTGCCAAGGTTCCATCGCGCTCGGCGCTCCCGCCGCGCCGGCGCCGCTGGATCTCGCCGCGTTGCGCGCGCGCATGCGGCGCGCGCCGCGTTCGGCGGAGCAGGTCTACGCCGGTTTCGCCGCGCTCGGCCTGCATTACGGCGCCGGCTTCCGCTGCATCGAGGCGCTGTTGCGCGGCGACGGCGAAGCCCTGGCCGAACTGCGTCTGCCGGCGGCCGCCGATCCGGCTTACGCGCTGCATCCGGGATTGCTCGACAGTGCGCTGCAGGCTGTCGCCGGGACCATCGGCGACGATGCCGGCGACGCGGGCGCGCTGGTGCCGTTCGCGCTGGAATCGGCGACGGTGCACGCGCCGTGCTCGGCGCGCATGGTCGCCTGGGCCCGGCGCGTGGACGGCGCCGGCGCAGGCCTGGCGCGCTTCGATATCGATCTGTGCGACGAACTGGGCCAGGTGTGCGTGGCGCTGCGCGGGCTGGTGTCGCGCCAGGCGCGCGCTCAGGCCGAGGCGGGCGAGGGGACGTTGTTGGCGCTGCCGCAGTGGCAGCCGCTGGACGCAGCGATGGCGGATGCCGAGCCGGCAGCGCGGCACGCGGTGGTGTTGCTGGACCTGCCGCGTCTGGATGCCGATGTGTTGCGTTCGCAGTTGGCGGGCGCTGAAGTCGAAAGCCTCGGTTGGCCGCAACACCACGACCCGGCCGAACGCTACGCCGTCGCGGCGCAAGCGGTGTTCGCAAGGCTGCAGGCCTTGCTCGCCGCGGCGCCGACCCGGCCGCTGCTGCTGCAATGCGCGATCGCCGACGGCGATCCGAGCCTGCTGGAAGGCCTGGCCGGCCTGCTCGCCAGCGCGCGCCAGGAACAGCCGCTGCTGCGCGCCCAGTTGATCGCCAGCGACGCAAGCGATGCCGCGAACTTGGCCGCGCACCTGCGCACCGCCGCGGCGCATGCGGCGCAAACGCGCCTGCGCTTCGCCGACGGCGTGGGCTCGGCCTTGCATTGGCGGCCGCGATCGCTGGCTGACGCGGCGCCGCCGGCGTTCAAGGCCGGTGGCGTGTATCTGATCAGCGGCGGCCTCGGCGGTCTCGGCCGCGCATTCGCGCAGGCGATCCTCGCCGCTCACGCCGACACCCGCGTGGTGCTGACCGGCCGCGCCGTCGCCGACGCCGCGCGCGAGGCCGAACTGGCGCAGTTGTGCGCGCAGTGGTCGGCCGCACCGGAGCGTGTGCAGTATCTGCAACTCGATCCGGCCGACCGCACCAGCGCCGAGGCCGCGATTGCCGAGGTGCTGCGCCGCCATGGCGCGCTGCACGGCGTGCTGCACAGCGCCGGCGCTACCCGCGACGCCTATCTGCTGCGCAAATCGGCGGACGACTTCGCCCAGGTGCTGGCGCCCAAGGTCGCCGGTTGCTGCGCGCTCGACGCGGCCACCGCCGCGCTGCCGCTGGACTTCTTCGTCCTGTTCTCCTCGCTCAGCGCCGCGATCGGCAATCCGGGGCAGGGCGACTACGCCGCCGGCAACGGTTTCATGGACCGCTTCGCCCGCGAGCGCAATGCGCAGGTGGCGCGCGGCGAGCGCCACGGCCTGAGCCTGTCGCTGGGCTGGCCGCTGTGGCGCGACGGCGGCATGCGCATCGAAGACGAAGCGCTGCGCCGGTTGCGCGCCGCGTCGGGGCTGGCGCCGTTGCCGACCGAGGCCGGCCTGCGCGCGTTCCAGCACGCGCTCGCGCTCGGCGCCGCGCATGTGCTGGTGCTGCATGGCGATACCGCGCGACTGGCGCAGGCGCTGCAGCCGGCGACCACGCCCGCGCAGGCCGAAGCTGCGACGAACGCGCCGAACGTTCCCGCCGTCGCGCCGCAGCCGCAAACATCGCGCCCGCAAACGCCGCAACCGCTGGAGCCTTTGCACCGCTACCTGCGCGAAGAACTGGCCGCGCTGCTCAAGCTGCCGCTGGCCGAAGTCGAGGCCAAGGCGCCGCTGGAGCGTTACGGCATCGACTCGGTGCAGAGCCTGAAGCTGATCGACCGGCTCGAACGCCGCTTCGGCGCGCTGTCGAAGACGCTGCTGTTCGAGCACAAGAGCCTGGCCAGCCTGGCCGATTACCTGCAGGCCGCGTTCCCGCAGGCGCTGGGCGAACAGTTCGCCGCGCCGGTGCAGCCGACCGCGGCGCCGACCACGGCCATCGCGACGGCCGCCACCGTCGCTGCGCCGCCGCGCGCGCGCATGCGGTTGGCCGCGACCGCGCCTATCGCCCGCGCGAGCGCCGCCGAACCGGTCGCCATCGTCGGCCTCGCCGGCCGCTATCCGCAGGCCGACGACCTGCACGCGTTCTGGGACAACCTGCGCCAGGGCCGCGACTGCATCGGCGAAGTCCCGGCCGACCGCTGGGACCACGCCCGCTACTTCGACCCCGCGCGCAACCGTCCGGGCAAGACCTACAGCAAGTGGGGCGGCTTCCTCGACGCGTTCGATCGCTTCGATCCGCTGTTCTTCAACATCTCGCCGAAGGAGGCGGAGTTGATGGACCCGCAGGAACGCCTGTTCCTGGAGACCGCCTGGCAGGCGCTGGAAGACGCCGGCTATCGGCGCGAGGCCGTCGCCGGGCGCAAGGTCGGCGTCTACGTCGGCGCGATGTGGGGCCAGTACGAACTCTACGGCGCCGGCGGCGGCGAGCACGGCGTGCCGAGTTCCTCGTTCGCGTCCATCGCCAATCGGGTCTCTTATTTCTTCGACTTGCACGGGCCCAGCCTGGCCCTGGACACGATGTGCTCGTCGTCGCTGACCGCGATCCAGCTCGCCGCCGAGGACGTGCGCAAGGGCGCGGTCGAGATGGCCATCGCCGGCGGCGTCAACCTGTGCACGCATCCGAACAAATACCTGAGCCTGGCCCAGGGCAACTTCGCCGCCAGCGACGGCCGCTGCCGCAGCTTCGGCGCCGGCGGCGACGGTTACGTGCCGGGCGAGGGCGTCGGCGCGGTGGTGCTCAAGCCGCTGTCGCGCGCGCTCGCCGACGGCGACCGGATCCTCGCGCTGATCCGCGGCGGCGCGCTCAACCACGGCGGCAAGACCAACGGCTACACCGTGCCCAATCCGCTCGCGCAAGGCGAACTGATCGGCGAAGCGCTGGCGGCGGCGGGCGTGCCGGCGCACAGCATCGGCTATGTCGAGGCCCACGGCACCGGCACCTCGCTCGGCGATCCGATCGAGATCGCCGGCCTGAGCAAGGGCTTCGGCCATGCGCCGGGCGCCGATATGCAGCGCACGCCGTGCGCGATCGGCTCGGTCAAGTCCAATATCGGCCACCTCGAATCGGCCGCCGGCATCGCCGCGCTGAGCAAGGTGCTGCTGCAGCTCAAGCACGCGCAGCTGGCGCCGTCGCTGCACGCACTGCCGGCCAACCCGCATATCGACTTCGCCGCCAGCGCGTTCCGGGTGCAGACCGAACTGGGCGAGTGGCCGCGGCCGGCGGGGCATCCGCGCCGTGCCGGCATCAGCTCGTTCGGTGCCGGCGGCGCCAACGCGCATCTGATCGTCGAGGAATACGAGGATGCGCGCCCGCTCAACGAAGCGGCCGGTCCGCAACTGTTCCTGCTGTCGGCGCGCGACCGCGCCGCGCTGCGCGAGTACGCCGCGCGCATGCTCGAGCACCTGCGCCGCGAGCCGGCGCAGCCGCTGGCCGATATCGCCTACACGAGCCAGCTCGGCCGCACGGCGCTGGCCGAACGGCTGGCGCTGATCGTCGAGGACCGCGAAGCATTGGCCGAACGGTTGGCGCAGTGGCTGGGCGACGCCGGCGCCGGCGACGCCGCCGGTACGTTCCAGGGCAATCCGCGCCAGGCGCAGGCCGCCGCGGCGCTGATCGAAGGCGAGGCCGGTGCGGCCTATCTCGAACTGACCCTGCAGCGGCGCGACCTGGACAAGCTGGCGCGGCTGTGGATCGCCGGCGTCGAGATCGACTGGGCGCGGTTGCACCCGCCCGGCGCGGCGCGGCGGGTGTCGCTGCCGACCTATCCGTTCCAGCGCGAGCGCTACTGGGTGCGCAGCGCCGCGCTGCCGGCGCCGGCGAGCGAAACGCCGGCGCAGGAGCCGGCTCATGCGCCGACGCAAACCGCGCGCCCGCTGTCGTTGCGCCTGCAATGGCGCGACGGCGAACTGCCGGCACCGGCCGAAATGCCGCACGGCCCGCTGCTGTTGCTGGATTCCGATCCGGCGCTCGGCGCCGCGCTGTCGCGCCGGCTCGGCCCGGCGCGGATGGTGCGCGTCGCCGCAGGCGCAGCGTTCGCCCAGATCGAAGCCGACCTGTTCGTCGCCGATCTCGCCGACGAAGCGCAAGCGCGGCGATTGCTGCAGACGCTCAGCGAGCAAGGCCGCCGCCCGCAGGCGGTGGTACGCGCGGACGCCATCGATGCCGCGCAGCCGGCGCAAGCGCTGCTGGCGCTGCACGGACTGCTCAAGGCGCTGCTCGGCGACGGCGACAGCCGGCCGCTGCGGGTGCTGGCGTTGCGCCGGCAAGACGAACACACCGCTACCGCGTTCAACGCCGGTTTCGCCGGCTACCTGCGCACCCTGGCGCTGGAGAACCCGAAGATCCAGGGCAAGACCCTCGCCGCGGCGCCCGCCGCCGAAGCCGATGCCGTCGCCGACTGCGTGCTTGCCGAACTGGCGCAGCCGGCCGGTAGCGAGCGTGAAGTCCGCTACCTGTCGCGCGGCGAACGCTTCGTGCGGCAAGTGCGCGACGCCGCGGTGTTCGCGCCTCTGGCCGGCGACGGCGCGGTCAAGCAGCACGGCGTCTATTTGATTACCGGTGGACTCGGCGGCCTGGGCTATCGCTTCGCCGAACATCTGGCCCAGCGTTATCACGCGCGCCTGGTGCTGAGCGGGCGCTCGCCGGCCGACCCGGCCCACGACGCGCGCCTGCAACGATTGCGCGAACTCGGCGGCGACGCGGCCTACGTGCAGGCCGACGTCGCCGACGCCGCCCAGGCGCAGGCGCTGGCCGAGGCGGCCCGCGCACGTTATGGCCGCATCGACGGGCTGATCCACGCCGCCGGCAGTCATCGCGACGGCTACGCGCTGCACAAGCGCGGCGCCGAGATCGAGGCGGTGCTCGCGGCCAAGGTCGCCGGCGCGCTCAATCTGGACGCGGCCCTCGCCGGCGACGCGCTCGACCTGTTCGTGCTGTTCTCCTCGGTGACCGGCGCGCTCGGCAATCCGGGCCAGTGCGATTACGCCTACGCCAACGCCTTCCTCGACGCCTTCGCCGAAGGCCGCGCCGAGCGCGTGCGCGCCGGCGAACGCAGCGGCCGCAGCCTGTCGCTGGCGTGGCCGTACTGGGCCGAGGGCGGCATGCGCCTGGACGCGGATCAGATCGAGCGCGCGCGCCTGGCCTCGGGCCTGGAACCCTTGCCCGATGCGCAAGGCCTGGCCTTGGCCGAGGCGCTGTTCGGCGCCGAAGGCGCGGTGCTGCCGTTGTACGGCGCGCCGGGCCGGGTCGCCGCGTTCGTGCGCGCGCAGTTCGGCGCGGCGGGCGAGGGCGCGCTTGCGCAGGCCGGCG
>NZ_LXSD01000157.1:0-3427 GCF_017168095.1 Lysobacter enzymogenes
CCCAGGCGCGCGGCCGCGCCCGCCGCAGCGCACCCACGCCCCGCGCGAGCGCCCTCGCGCGAACCACAGGACTTCCCCCATGCCATCCCCCACCGACCTGGCGGTCGCGCGCGTGCGCCATCCGCTGAAGCTGCGCGAGTTGCGCGTGACCGCCGTGGAATCGGCGACGCCGCATCTGCGCCGCATCACCCTCGCCGACGAATCGCTGGCCGATTTCGTATCGGCCTCGTTCGACGACCACGTCAAAGTGTTTTTCCCCGCGCCCGGCGAAGACCGTCCGGTCATGCCGACGCTGGGCCCGGACGGCCTGACGTTCGCCGCCGGCGCCGCGCGCCCGGCGGTGCGCGATTTCACCCCGCGCCGGTTCGACCGCGACGCGCGCGAACTCGTGCTCGAATTCGCCCTGCACCAGGCCGGCCCGGCCAGCGACTGGGCGCGCCAGGCGCAGGTCGGCCAATACCTCGGCATCGGCGGCCCGCGCGGTTCGCGCGTGGTGCCGGCCGGTTTCGCCTGGCATCTGTTGATCGGCGACGACACCGCCTTGCCGGCGATCGCGCGCCGCTTGCAGGAATTGCCGGCGGGCGTGCGCGCCATCGCGTTGCTTGAGGTGCAAGACGCCAGCGCGCAGCTCGAGTTCGAGTGCGCGGCCGCGCTGGAAACGCACTGGCGCTATCGCATCGGCGACGACGCGGACGCCGAATCGCCGCTGCTGCGCGCGCTGCGCGAACTGCGTTTGCCGCGGGAGGACCGCGACGGCCCGGGCTATGTCTGGGCCGCCGGCGAATCCGCCGCGATCCGCGCGGTGCGCCAGCACCTGCTGAACGAGCGCGGCATCGACAAGGCGCGCCTGCACGCGGCCGGCTACTGGAAGCGCGGCGCGCAAGGCGTGCACGAAACCCTGGACGACTGAAGCGTCCGCAACCTCGCCGCGGCCGCAGCGGCCGCAAGGACTCCCATGTACTCGATCCCGCCCCCGCGCGAGCGGCGCCTGCTGTGGCTGCTCATGCTGACCCAGTTCACCTTGATCATGGACTTCATGGTGATGATGCCGCTGGGCCCGCAGATCATGCGCGCCCTGCACATCTCGCCGGCGCAGTTCGCCGCGGCCGTTTCGGCCTATTCGCTGTGCGGCGGGCTGTCCGGCCTGCTCGCGGCCACCTACATCGACCGCTTCGACCGGCGCAAGCTGCTGCTGGCGATGTACGCGCTGTTCGCGCTGTCCAACCTGGCCTGCGCATTGGCCGACAGCTATGCGCTGCTGTTGGCCTCGCGCGCGTTCGCCGGTATCAGCGGCGGCGTGCTCGGCTCGATCATCATGGCGATCATCGCCGACGTGATCCCGGCGCAACGCCGCGGCGCCGCCACCGGCACGGTGATGACCTCGTTCTCGGTCGCCTCGGTGATCGGGGTGCCGGTCGGCGTGCTGCTCGGCGCGCACTTCCATTGGTCGGCGCCGTTCTGGTTGCTGGTGGCGCTGTCGTTGCTGATCTGGATCGGCGGCGCGCGGGTGGTGCCGCCGCTGGACCGGCACCTGTCGCAACAGCCGCAGCGCCTGGCCCAGGCGCTGCCGAACCTGCTGCGGCTGTTCGCCAACCCGCGGCATCTCAACGCCTTCGCCCTGACCTTGATGCTGACCACCTCGCAGATGCTGGTGATTCCCTTCATCTCGCCGATGCTGGTGGCCAACCACGGCATCGAGCCGTCGCAGTTGTCGTGGATGTACATGGCCGGCGGCGTGGCCGCGTTCTTCACCTCGCGCCTGATCGGGCGGCTGGCCGACCGCCACGGCAAGCAGCGGGTGTATCGCATCGCGGTGGCGGTGTCGTTGCTGCCGGTGTTGTTCGTCACCCACCTGCCGGCGGTCGGCTTCATCGCGATGCTGTTGTTCTTCCCGGTGTTCATGGTCTCGATGAACGGGCGCATGGTGCCGCTGCAGGCCTTGCAGACCACGGTGCCGAAGCCGGAGCAGCGCGGCGCCTACCTCAGCGCGAACAGCGCGGTGATGTCGCTGGGCACCGGCCTGGGCGCGTGGCTGGGCGGCTTGATGCTGAGCACCGATGCGAGCGGGCATATCGCCGGCTATGGCGCGGTCGGCTGGATCGCCGCGGGCCTGGCGCTGTGTTCGGCGCTGTGGGTGGGGCGGGTGAGCGCCGCGGATGCGGCGCCGCCGGCCGCGCCGGCCGGCGAGCGGCGCGACGAAACGGCCTGAACGTCGGGCGGCCTGAACGCGGGCGACGGTCGCGAAGCGCGGTCGCGCGGATGGACTCGCCGGCCGATGCGTGCACAATCGCTCGGCAAGCGAGCCCGGGCGAGCGGGGTAGGGGTTGCGGACTGGGCGCGCGTTCTAGTCAGGAGAGGGCGTCGGCCGGTCCGGCCGCGCGCTCTGCCGCCGATGCGCGCACGGTTGCGTCGTTCGCCCGCATCGCGCCGCGTCGATCAAGGCGGTTGCGGCCGCAATCGAACCGCCGCGCACGCGCGCCGTCCACGAGCCAGGAGTGCAACCAGGTATGACCAAGCTGTGCCGGAAAAAACGCTGGGCCGCGCTGGCGTTGGCGGTAGTGGGTTGCGGCCTGTTCGCGCCGGCGCAGGCCGAGGTCACCATCGCCGGCACCCGCGTGGTCTATCCGGCGCAGCAGCGCGAGGTCGCGGTCAAGCTCAACAACGTCGGCGCGCGGCCGGCGCTGGTGCAGGTGTGGGTCGACGACGGCGATCCGAAGCAGTCGCCCGACACCAGCAAGGCGCCGTTCCTGGTCTCGCCGCCGGTGGTGCGGATCGAGCCGGGCAAGGGCCAGGCGCTGCGCTTGGTGTACGGCCCGAGCGCGGCGGGCGCGCAGGCGCCGGACGGACGCGAGTCGGTGTACTGGCTCAACGTGCTGGAGATTCCGCCCAACGTGGATCCGGCCGAGGCCGAGCAGAACCATCTGCAGGTCGCGTTCCGCACCCGCATCAAGTTGTTCCTGCGTCCGCCGGGGCTGCCCGGCGATCCCGAGGCGGCCGCGCGCGGGCTGCGCTGGCGCGTGGTGCGCAGCGATGCCGGCGGCTGGGCGCTGGAGTGCGCCAACCCCGGCGCCTTCCACGTGTCCTTCGGCCGCGTCGCGCTCAGCGCGGGCGGCCGCGAATATCGCTTCGACAACGCCGGCATGCTCGCGCCCGGCGCGAGCCTGCGCCTGGACCTGGCCGACCTGGCGGCGGCGCCGGCCGCCGGCGCGGCGGTCGCCTATTCGATCATCAACGACTATGGCGGGCGCACCGAGCTGCAAGGGCAGACCGCGGAGTAGGCGCGCGATGGCGCGCAGCCAGCGTTCGCCGCGCTCCCTGCGGTTCGCCGGGTCGGACGCACCGCCGGCCGCGCGCGCGTTGCGCGGCGGACTGTGCCTGAGCATCGCGTTCGCCGGCGCCGTGCAGGCGGCGGGGCCGCAGTCGCCGC
>NZ_LXSD01000158.1:0-916 GCF_017168095.1 Lysobacter enzymogenes
CCTGCTCGACGTCGGCGCCGGCGCGCGCCTGGACGGCGGCGCGGCGCTGATGCTCGACGCCGCCGGCGACGCCCGCGTCGACGCCAGCGCGCTGCTGGCCGGGCGCGACATCCAGGCCAGCAGCGGGCGGGTGGTGTTCAGCGCCGATCCGAACGCGCACTACGACGGCTTCGTGGTCGGCCGCAACACCCTGGCGCAGTTCGGCCAGGCCCAGCGGGTCAGCTTGCGCAGTTACGGCGAGATGGCGTTCTACGGCGATGTCGAGGTCGACAGCGACCGCGAACTCAACCTCAGCGCGCGCCGTTTCGGCGGCGACGGCGGCGATGTGCGCTTGAGCGCGCAGCGCCTGAGCGTGGGCAACGAACTCGGCGCGCAGGGCGGCCCCATCGGCGACGCGCCGGCGGGCAGCGGCACGCTGCAGTTGCGCGGCGGCACGGTCGCCTTCACCGGCGGCGATTCGCAGTTCGCCGGTTTCCGCCAGGTGGCGGTCGACGCGGCGCAGCAGATTTCCGCCGGCGGCCGCGGCCGCGTCGATTTCGGCGCCGCCGATCTGCGCCTGCAGGCGCCGCTGATCCAGGCCGAAGGCGGCGCCGAACAAAGCCTGCGCAGCAGCGGCGCGATTACTCTGGCGCGAGTGGGCCACGCGAACGGCGACGCCGGCGCGCAAGGCGGCGCGCTGGAACTGCGCGGCGCCAGCGTGACCGGCAGCGCGCTGATCCGCGCCCATTCCGGCCGCGCGAGCCTGGTCGCGACCCAGGGCGATGTGCGCCTGGACGCGGGCAGCGCCATCGACGTCTCGGCGCTGCCGAAGGCGATCTTCGACCAGCCGGTGCACGCGCCCGGCGGCCGCATCGAACTGCGCGCCGAGCGCGGCGCGATCGCGCTGGCCGCCGGCGCCGGCCTCGACGTTTCGGCC
>NZ_LXSD01000159.1:0-2758 GCF_017168095.1 Lysobacter enzymogenes
CCACGAGAGATACAGAAGCAACAGCAAAGTCAAAATGGGTTCCGGCTTTCGCCGGAATGACGGCGTGGGGTTGCGGACTTCGGGAGGTCACGGCGGTGCCGCGTCTCCAACGTCGCCCTTCGCCCTTCGCGCTCCGCACCACCCGCATCAGCCGCGTCACCCGCATTACCCCCCACGCAACTCCCGCCGCAAAATCTTGCCGACATTGCTCTTGGGCAGCTCATTGCGGAACTCGATCACATGCGGCCGCTTGTAACCGGTCAAATTGGCCTTCGCATACGCCTTGATCTGCTCCACGGTCAGCGCCGGATCCGAGCGCACCACCACCAGCTTGACCGTCTCGCCCGACTTCTCGCTCGGCACCCCCACCGCCGCCACCTCGCGGATGCCCGGCATCGCCGCCATCACGTCCTCGACCTCGTTGGGATACACGTTGAACCCGGACACGAGGATCATGTCCTTCTTGCGGTCGACCAGGAAGATGAAGCCCTTCTCGTCGATGCGGGCGATATCGCCGGTGTGCAGCCAGCCGTCGCGGTCGATGGTGCGCGCGGTTTCCTCCGGCTGGCGCCAATAGCCCTTCATCACCTGCGGGCCCTGCAGGCACAGCTCGCCGGGTTCGCCGACCGGCAGGCGCTCGCCTTGCTCGTTCATCACGCAAGCCAGGGTCGAAGGAATCGGCACGCCGATCGCGCCGTTGAACTGCATGCCCTCTACGATCGGATTGACCACCGCCACCGGCGAGCTCTCGGTGAGCCCGTAGCCTTCCACCAGCGCCTTGCCGGTCACCTGCTGCCAACGCTCGGCCACCGCGCGCTGCACCGCGGTGCCGCCGCCGAAGCACATGCGCAGTTGCGAGAAGTCCACGCGCTCGAAGCCCGGCGTGTTGAGCAAACCGCTGAACAAGGTGTTGACGCCGGTGATCGCGGTGAACGGCGTCTTGCGCAGTTCCGCGACGAAACCCGGCATGTCGCGCGGATTGGTGATCAGCACGCTGTGGCCGCCGGCCTTGAGGAATACCAGGCAGTTACAGGTCAGCGCGAACACGTGGTACAGCGGCAGCGCGGTGACGATGGTTTCCTGGCCCGGGCGGATCTTGTCGCCGAACCACGCCGAAACCTGCTGCAGGTTGGCGACCATGTTGCGGTGGGTCAGCATCGCGCCCTTGGAAACGCCGGTGGTGCCGCCGGTGTATTGCAGGAACGCCAGATCCTGCGGCTCGACATGCACGTCGGCCCACTCGCGCCTGGCGCCGGCCGCGAGCGCGTCGCGCAGGCGCACCGCGCCCTCGATGCGGTAGTCCGGCACCATGCGCTTGACGTACTTGACCGCGAAATTCATCAGCGCGCGCCTGGGCTGGTCGAGCAGGTCGGCCAGGCCGGTGGTGATCACGCCGGCGAGCTGCGCGGCCACGCCGGAGGCTTCCACCGTCGCGCCGAAGTTGTCGACCACGATCAGCGCCTTGGCGCCGCTGTCGTGGATCTGGTGGGCCAGCTCGCGCGCGGTGTACAGCGGATTGACGTTGACCACCACCAGCCCCGCGCGCAGCGCCGCGAACAGCGCCACCGGATACTGCAGGCAGTTCGGCAGCATGATCGCGACCCGGTCGCCCTTCTCGAGCTGCAGGTCGAACGACAGATAGGCGGCGAAGCGGCGGCTCAGCGCGTCGAGTTCGGCGAAGCTCAGGGTCTTGCCGAAGTTCGAATACGCCGGCCGCGCGCCGAACTCGGCGACGGTCTTGCGCAGCACGTCGTTGATGCTGCCCAGCGCGTCGGGATCGATCTGCGCGGGAATCGACGGCGGATAGCTGGCGAACCAGGTAGAGGTGGAATCCATGGGCGATGCGCGCTCCGGAGTGTGGCGGCCACGACAGGCCGCCACCATAGCAAGCCGGCGCGCTCTGTCGGCAGCGCGCACCCCGCCGGCCGCCTTGCGGACCCGGGCCGCCCGCGCTCCACCATTCGGCGCGTGCGGTTGCGGTATGGCGACGGCTCGCGGCCGTCGCCCGGCCGACGTCAGTCCCCCTGCGGCGGCGACGCCGCCGCGGCGTCCGCCGACAGCGCCTGGTAGGCCAGGATCGGCGCGGCCGCATTGGCCGAGGTGGTGTAGTTGTTGTTGTCGGCCGGGTCTTCGGCCAGCTTGGTCGAGCAGCCCAGGCGTCCGTTCTCGACCCAGATCCGGCAGGTAGCGCTCATGCTTTCTTCGGGGTCGACACCGTGTGCCTCCGTCAGCCACTCGCGGAGCTGGCGCGGCAGCCACCGCGGCGTCCCCTCGGAATACACGATCACCCCGCTGGGCTGGACCTGCGGCCGCAACGCGCGGGTGGCCTGGAAGGCGGCGCTGAGCGTCTGCAGATAGCCCGGCGCGGTGCCGTTGGCCAACCAGGTCGCGCTGGTGCAATTCGAATACACGTGCGCCAGCGAAATCACATCGCCCCAGGACAGGCCGATCGCCACGCAACCCGACAGTCCGGCGGTATTGAGGCCGACCAGATGGCCGCGCGATTTCGAATCCAGGTTGGTACCGGCCACGGCGATCCACTGGTCCAGGCCCACTCGTATCAGCATCGTTCGTCTCCATGGCGGCCGGCGCGACGCGGCCAACCGATGCCTGCTCAGACGCGGCGGCGCGCGCGCTGTGAACGTTCGGCCGGGCGGTTCGCGGTCCGCGAAGCCGCAACGTTGGCGGTGCGCGCGCGGCGCGCGGGCCGGATACGGCGCGCGTTCGGCGCCGCGCCGGGCCGATGCGGCACTTGGCC
>NZ_LXSD01000160.1:0-4884 GCF_017168095.1 Lysobacter enzymogenes
AGGCGAAGGCGACGGCCGCGCGCCGGTGTACGTGCCGGCCAAGCGCGGCGCGCCGACCCGCCGCGGCGGCGGCGGAGAGCCGCGCCGATGAAGCTGTCCGACGTCTCCATCCGCCGGCCGGTGTTCGCCACGGTCATGAGCCTGCTGCTGATCGTGCTCGGGATCATGGCGTTCTCGCGCCTGACCCTGCGCGAGCTGCCGGCGATCGACCCGCCGATCGTCTCGGTCGACGTCAGCTACCCCGGCGCCTCGGCGGCGGTGGTGGAAACCCGCATCACCCAGGTACTGGAAGACGCGCTGGCCGGCATCGAAGGCATCGAGACGATCGAATCGCGCAGCGTCAACGGCCGCGCCTCGGTCAGCATCGAGTTCACCCTGCAGCGCGACATCGAAGCCGCCGCCAACGACGTGCGCGACGCGGTCAGCCGGGTCATGGACCGCATGCCCGACGAGGCCGATCCGCCGGAAGTGGAGAAGGTCGAAAGCGACTCCGACCCGGTGCTGTGGCTCAACATGAGCTCGAAGAAGATGGACACGCTGCAGCTGTCGGATTACGCCGACCGCTACGTCGTGGACCGGCTGTCTTCGGTCGACGGCGTCGCCCAGGTCCGCATCGGCGGCCAGCAGCGCTACGCCATGCGCATCTGGCTCAACCAGGACGCGCTGGCCGCGCGCGACATCACCGTCAACGAAGTCGAGAACGCGCTGCGCGCGGAGAACGTCGAACTGCCTGCCGGGCGGATCGAATCGCAGTCGCGCGATTTCACCCTGCGGGTCGCGCGCAGCTACCAGAAGCCCGCCGATTTCGCCCAGATCCCGCTGAAGAAGGGCGCCGACGGCTATGTGGTGCGGCTCGGGGATGTGGCCAAGATCGAGCTGCAATCGGCCGAGCGCCGCGCCTATTACCGCAGCAACGGCGAGCCCAACATCGGCCTCGGGATCGTCAAGACCTCCACCGCCAACAGCCTCGACGTCGCCCGCGCGGTGCGCGCGGAGGCCGACAGGATCCGTCCGACCCTGCCCGAAGGCACCGACATCTTCGTCGCCTTCGACACCACGGTGTTCATCGAATCGGCGGTGGAGCGCGTCTACCACACCCTGGTCGAGGCCATCGTCCTGGTGCTGATCGTGATCTGGCTGTTCCTGGGCAGCTTCCGCGCCGCGCTGATCCCGGCGGTGACGGTGCCGGTGTGCCTGATCGCCGCGTTCATCCCGCTGTACGCGTTCGGCTTCTCGATCAACCTGCTGACCTTGCTGGCGCTGGTGCTGTGCATCGGCCTGGTCGTGGACGACGCGATCGTGGTGCTGGAGAACATCCAGCGGCGCGCCGACCTCGGCGAGCCGGCGCTGGTCGCGGCCGCGCGCGGCACCAAGCAGGTCGCCTTCGCGGTGATCGCCACCACCGCGGTGCTGGTCGCGGTGTTCCTGCCGGTGGGCTTCATGGAAGGCAACACCGGGCGCTTGTTCCGCGAACTGTCGGTGGCGCTGGCCGGCGCGGTGGCGCTGTCGGCGTTCGTGGCGCTGACCTTGACGCCGATGATGTCGTCCAAGTTCGTGCGCCCGCACAGCCAGGAAAAAACCAATCCGGTCAATCGCTGGATCAACGCGCGCCTGGACGCGCTCAGCGGCGGCTATCGCGGCCTGCTCGACCGCAGCGTCGAACGGCCGTGGCTGTTCGGCGCGCTGCTGCTGGCGGCGCTGGCGCTGAGCTTCGGCCTGTTCAAGCTGGTGCCGTCGGAACTGGCGCCGCAGGAAGACCGCGGCTCGTTCCAGATCTCGATCCAGGGCCCGGAAGGCGCCGGCTTCGACTACACGGTCAAGCAGGTGCAGGAAGTCGAGAAGATCGTCGCCGCCCACACCGGCCCGGACCAGACCATCCAGCGCTACAACCCGCGCGTGCCCGGCGGTTTCGGCGCCAGCGAGGAGATGCACACCGGCCGCATCGCGGTGTTCCTGCAGGACTGGAAACAGCGCGACAAGAGCACCGCGCAGGTCGCCGACAGCCTGCGCGCCGAACTCGGCGCGCTGCCGAGCGTGCGCGCGCTGCCGCAGGTCGGCGGCGGCCTGGTGCGCACCCGCGGCCAGCCGATCCAGATCGTGCTCGGCGGCCCCGAATACGCCGAGCTGGCGCAGTGGCGCGACCGCATCCTGGCCCGGATCGAGCAGAACAAGGGCCTGTTCTCGGCCGACTCGGACTACAAGGAAACCCGGCCGCAGATGCGGGTGGAGATCGACCGCCAGCGCGCCGCCGACCTCGGCGTCAGCGTCACCGACATCGGTCACGCGCTGGAGACCCTGATGGGCTCGCGCCGGGTCACCACCTTCGTCCAGAACGGCGAGGAATACGACGTGATGGTGCAGGCCGACCGCGACCTGCGCGCTTCGCCGGCCGACCTCGCCGCGATCCAGGTGCGCGCGCGCGACGGCGGCCTGGTGCCGCTGTCGAACCTGGTCACGCTGAAGGAACTGGCCGAAGCCGGCAGCCTCAACCGCTTCAACCGCCTGCGCGCGATCACCGTCAGCGCCGGCGTCGCCCCGGGCTACACCGTCGGCGAGGCGATCGCGTGGTTGAACCAGGTCGTCGCCGAGGAACTGCCCGAGCACGCGCAGATCGACTGGAAGGGCGAATCGCGCGAATACCAGAAGGCCGGCGGCGCGGTGCTGATGACCTTCACCCTGGCGCTGCTGGTGGTGTATCTGGTGCTCGCCGCGCAGTTCGAGAGCTTCATCCACCCGTTCGTGATCATGCTGACCGTGCCGCTGGGCGTGCTCGGCGCTTTGCTGGGCTTGTGGATGACCGGCGGCACGCTGAACCTGTTCAGTCAGATCGGCATCGTCATGCTGGTCGGGCTGGCGGCGAAGAACGGCATCCTGATCGTCGAGTTCGCCAATCAGCTGCGCGACGAAGGCCGCAGCATCCACCAAGCCATCGTCGAATCCTCGGCGGTGCGCCTGCGCCCGATCCTGATGACCTCGATCGCCACCGTTGTCGGCGCGGTGCCGCTGGTGCTGGCCGGCGGCCCGGGCTCGGCCAGCCGCGCGACCATCGGCATCGTGGTGATCTTCGGCGTGTCGTTCTCGACCCTGCTGTCGCTGTTCATCGTGCCGGCGTTCTACGTGCTGCTGGCGCGCTTCACCCGGTCGCCCGAAGCGGTGGCGCACGAACTCGAACGCCTCGAACAGGAAACCCCGCAAGCCGGCGGCCACGCGTAACCGCGACCGCCCCCCTGTAGGAGCGGCGCGAGCCGCGACCGCGACAACACGCCCGCGACGAAACCTGCGCCGCAATTGCGTTGTCGCGGTCGCGGCTCGCGCCGCTCCTGCAGGGAGAAACGAAGCCGTCAGGCGTCTTTGTACAGGCGCAGGAACTTGAACATCTTCGGCCATTGCTCGCGTGGCTTGAACGCGATCGCGACCTTGCACCCGTCCAGCGCCGATTCGGTCAGCACGACGTGGTCCTCGACCGCCTTGGCGTTCTCGAATTCCTTGGCGTTGGCCTTGCACACCGCCTTGAAGAACGGGCCGTCGAGCCATTGCGCGGTTTCCGGCGCATCGCGGAACTTCAGGTAGGCGGCGAGCGAGGCGTGGGCGACGGCGACCATGGCGAAGCCGAGCGGAACGTCCTCGCGGACGAGGATGTACATTTTCATGTCGATGAATCCGGTAAGCGCTGCGATGCGCAGCAGGCGGCCGCGTTGCGGCGGCGCAGGGGACGGGCGGCTCAGGCGGGTGTCGTACCCGTGTCTGTGCCTGTCGTAGCCGAGACACGCTCGATCACTCGCCCGCATTCGTACTCGCCCATGCGCGCCAGGATCGACAGCGCGGCCTCGCGCCCGGGCAGCGTCGCCGCCCAGGTCAAGCGCAGCGCGGCGTCGAATTCCAGGCGTTCGCGGCCGGCGGCGTTGAGCTCGACGGTCACCGCATCCGCGCCGGCCAAAATGCGGTCGGCGCCGGCGTAACCGCCGCGGCTCTGGTCGTCGCGCTCGAGGTAGAGCGCGGCCATGCCCAGCGCCCGGTCCTGGGCGTCGGGCCGCAGCGTGCAGACGATGTGCAGCACGTCCAGCGGGTTGTCCTGCGAGGCGAAGCCCAGGCTCACCCATAGGCTGCCGTCGTCCTCGCCGCTGTGGACTTCTTCGATGGGGTAGGTCCGCATGGGTCGCTCCTGGTGGCGGCGCCGCGCCTGCGTTTGCAGCCCGGCCGCGGCGAAATTAGGCTACGCGCATGAACGCCGACCCCGCCACCCTCCCGCCGCCGCAGGGCGAGGGGTTCCTGCTGCGTCGCTGGCGCCGCGACGACCTCGACAGCCTGGTCGCCCATGCCGACGACGCCGAGGTTTCGCGCGGGCTCAGCGACCGGTTTCCGTATCCGTACACGCGCCAGGACGGCGAGCGTTTCCTCGAAGGCCAGGTGGTCGATCTGGATCATCCGGTGTTCGCCATCGAAGTCGGCGGCCGCGCGGTCGGCGGCATCGGCGCGCAGCCGGGCCGCGGCGAGCGCGCGCACGGCGCCGAGTTCGGCTATTGGCTCGGCCGCCCGCTGTGGGGCGCCGGGCTGATGACCCGGGTGGTCGGCGCGTTCGCGCCGTGGGCGATGCGGCATCTGGCGCTGTACCGCTTGTATGCGACGGTGCTGGACGGCAATCCGGCCTCGGCGCGGGTGTTGGCGAAGAACGGTTTCGAAGAAGAGGGCGTGCAGCGCTGCGCCGTGTACAAACACGGGCGAGTGCACGACCTGCGCGTGTTCGCGAAGGTGAGAAGGAGCCTGCAAGATGCGACGTGACGATCCCCCGCGCGGCCCGCGCAAGCCGCCCGGCAGCCCCTATGGCGCGGGCGGCGGCCAGCGCGGCGCGGGCGAACCCAGAGGTCCGGGCGGCGCCGGCGCTGC
>NZ_LXSD01000161.1:0-15657 GCF_017168095.1 Lysobacter enzymogenes
GACGCAAGTCGCGACCGCGGCACTGCGCTTGCGACGAAGGTTTCGCCGTAGTTGCGTTGTCGCAGTCGCAGCTCGCGCCGCTCCTGCAGGACTCGGGTCGCTGCAGCGAAGCGGCCGCAGAAGCGGCGCGTTCCGCGAGGCCTCAGCCGACCGCGCGCGCGGCTTCGTCGATCAGCGCGGCGATCTGCGCCGGCTGCGAGGCCAGCGAGGCGTGGCTGGCGTCCAGGGTTATGGTCCTCTTCGGGTTCATCCGCGCCGACATGCGCTTCTGGTTCTTCGGGTGGATCATGCGGTCGTGGGCCGAGATCTGGTACCAGGTCGGCTTGGACCGCCACGCCGGCTGCGAGATCGCGTCGCCGAAGGTGCTCGCCAGCGGCGCCTTCTGCGTCACCGCCATCACCAGGCCTTCGTCGGCGCTGAGGTCCTGGCAGAAGCTCTCGTGGAACTTGTCGGCCTTCAGCCACAGGTAGCCGTCGCTGTCGGGGGCCAGGTTCGGCGCCGCTTCGGGCAGGTGCTCCTGGGTGATGCCGCCCGGGCTTTCGCCGCGGTCGGGCGCGAACGCGGCGATGTAGACCAGTCCGGCGACCTTGTCGTGGTTGCCGGCTTCGGTGATCACCGCGCCGCCGTAGGAATGGCCGACCAGCAGCACCGGGCCGGGCGCTTGTTCGATCATCTTGCGGGTGCGCGCGGCGTCGTCGGCCAGCGAGGTCAGCGGCACTTCCACCGCGCGGATGTCGGTGTAGCCCTTGCGCGAAAGCTCGACGATGGTCTTGGCCCAGTGCGCCGCGCCGCCCCAGAAGCCGTGTACGAGAACGATGGTGGGTTTGCCGCTCATGATCGTGATTCCGTGTCGGGTGGAGATCGGAGGGATGCGCCAACGCAAGCATGCGCGCGGCGGCCGGTTGGCGTCGGCCCGTCGCGCCGGGCCGGGCCCGGATCGTTGCGAGACGCCGAGATTTTCATAGGCAGAAACTACGCGGCGTGAATTATTTTCGAGTGTCTTTCATGACTCTGAAAGACGCTTGTCTTGGATTTTTCATCCCTGGAAAATGACGCCGAAGCCGGCTTGCGCGGCTTGCCGCCGCGGCCGCGAAGCGGACGCATCGCTAGCCTAGGCTGCGCCTTCGCCCCCGACCTTGCCCGGACGCCGCAATCCAATGCCCAGACGCCACAGCGCACGCACCGCCGCCGCCTTCGCCTCGCTGCAGGACGAGGTGTTCTTCGATGCGTTCCGGCTGGCGCGCGTGCACGGCGAACTGCTGCGCGAAGGGCCGCTGCGCGTCGGCGCGCCGCTGCGCTACGCCGATGGCCGCGCGATGTTTCATTTCGTGCGCGGCGCGGCGTGCGAGTTCTCGATCGAGCCAGCGGCCGGCGAGCGCGCGCGAGCGACGCGCTTGCGCGTGCAGCCCGGCGAACTGCTGATCCTGCCGCACGGCAACGCGCACCGGATCGAGGCCGCGGCGCGCGGCCGCGCGCCTGAACTCACCAGCGGCGCATTCGGTTTCGAGGCGATGAGCGGCGCGGCGTTGATGCGGGCCTTGCCGGAAGTGCTGCACGCGCGCACCGCCGCTTGCGAACAGGCCGGCGCGAGCGAGGCGGCGCAATGGCTGGCGTTGACCTTCGAGGCGATGCGCAAGGAAACGCGCGAGCCGAGCATCGGCAGCCGGATCATGTTGGCGCGGCTGATCGACATGGTGTTCATCTGGTCGGTGCGGCATTGGCTGGCGTCGGCGCCGCCGCGCCAGAGCGGTTGGCTGACCGCGCTGCGCGATCCGCTGGTCGGTCGCGCCCTGGCCCTGCTGCACGCCGAGCCGGCGCGGGCCTGGAGCGTGCAGACGCTGGCGTCGCGGCTGCATCAGTCGCGTTCCAGCCTCGGCCAGCGCTTCGCCCGCGCCGTCGGTGAGCCACCGATGCGCTATCTGGGGCGTTGGCGCATGCAGTTGGCGGCGGATCTGCTGGCGCGCACCGAGCTGTTGGTGGCGCAGGTCGCCGAACGCGTGGGCTATGCGTCGGAGGCGGCGCTGGCGCGCGGCTTCCGGCGCGAGTTCGGGGTGTCGCCGAGTCAGTATCGGGCGCAGGCAAGCGAGCGCGTCGAGGGCGCGGCGTAAAGGCGGCGCGTCGCCGCCCCGCGAAACCGTCCGAAGCCCCTGTAGGAGCGGCGCAAGCCGCGACCGCGACATTGCGCGTGCGATGGAAGTTTCGTCGCGGTTGGGTTGTCGCGGTCGCGGCTTGCGCCGCTCCTACAGGGGGCTTGCCGCTGCGGCGAAGCGGCTGTGGCGCTTGGCTTGCGGCGGAAGTTTCGTGGTGGTTGCGTTGTCGCGGTCGCGGCTTGCGCCGCTCCTACAGGGGGCTTGCCGTCAGGGCGATGCGAGGGGGCGCGTCGGGTCATTTGGCGATCAGCAGGAACAGCGAGCGGGCTTGCGCGCCGTAGCTGGTGTTTTCGCCGCCGATCGGGGTTTCGCTGCCGGGCGCGGCGAAGGCGTTGGGGCCTTCGTTCCAGGTCGCGGTGTCGGCGACGCGGTACCACTGCTTGCCGGTGCCCGGCCACGGCAGCACGAAGTTCACCGGGCCCGACCAGCCGTTGTAGGCGACGTAGATCGCGCTGGCGCTGTCGCCGAACTCGCTGCCGTCGATGCGCCAGGCCAGGGCGTGGTTGTCGGCGCCGTTGAAGTAGGCGCTGTCGGCCTGGGCGCCGTCGGGCTTGAACCAGCGCAACTGCTCCATCACATTGCCGTTGCCGTCGCTGCCGGAATAGAACGCGGCCGGCCGCAGCGCCGGATGCGCCTTGCGGAACGCGATCAAGCGCTGGGTGAAGGTTTCGTGGTCGGCCTCGACCGCGCTGCGGGTCCAGTACAGCCAGTTCGCCGCCGAATCCAGGTTGTAGGTGTTGTTGTTGCCGAACTGGGTGCGCAGCGCCTCGTCGCCGCCGGTGATCATCGGCACGCCGGCGCTCAGCATCAGCAGGGCCAGACCGGTGCGCGCGGCCTTGCGCTGGTCGGCGACGATGCCGCCCTGGTTCCAGCTCAGATTGTGGTCTTCGCCGCCGTCGGACGGGCCGTAGGGCCAGGGCTGGTTGTTTTGCTTGTCGTTGTAGGCGTACAGGTCGTTGAGGGTGAAGCCGTCGTGGGCGACGACGAAGTTGATCGAATGCCAGGGCTTGCGGCCGTCGTCGCCGTACAGGTCGCTGGAGCCGGCGAAGCGGCTGGCCAGGGTGCCGGGCGTGACCGTCTCGACGCCGAGCTTGTTCTGCTTCTTGCGCAGCGCGTCGCGGTAGAGCCCGTTCCATTCGGCCCAGCCGGACGGAAACCCGCCGACCTGGTACGAGTTGCCGCCGATCGCCCAAGGCTCGGCGATCAGGTCCAGGCCCGCGCCGCCCGCGGCCGGGCGCGGCGGCAGTTCGGCGACGATGCGGTTGAGCGCGTTGCCTGCATCGTTCTTGTCGAAGTTGAAGCAGCCGTGCTGGCAGCTGTTGCCGAGCACCGAGGCCAGGTCGAAGCGGAAGCCGTCGACGCCGAGCGCGTCGCGCCAGTAGGCGAGCGAATCGACGATCAGATTCTGCGCGACGGGATGGCGGGTGTTGTAGTTGCCGCCGACGCCGGTGTTGTCCCAAGGATATTTGTAGTCGCTGGTCAGCGAGTAGTAGGCCGGGTTGTCGAGGCCGCGGAACGACAGCAGGTTGTAGACGCTGAGCCCGTCGCTGCCGCCCCAGGGCCCGCCTTCGCCAGTGTGGTTGTAGACCACGTCGATGTAGACCTTGATGCCGGCGTCGTGGAAGGCCTTGACCATCGCCTTCCATTCGCGGGTCGGCCCGCCGGGCGTCTTGTCGTAGGCGTAGCGGCGGTCCGGGGCGAAGTAGTTCAGGGTCATGTAGCCCCAGTAGTTGTCGCCCGCGGTCGAGTTCGGATCGATGTCGTTCTGGTCGTTCTGCGCCTCCTGCACCGGCAGGAACTCGACTGCGGTGACGCCGAGCGCGGCCAGCGCCGCGGCCTTGCGCGCGGCGCCCTTGTAGGTGCCGCGTTCGGCCGCGGGCACGCTGTCGTCGTTGCGGGTCAGGCCGCGGACGTGGACCTCATAGATCACCTCGTCCTTGAGCGCGCGGGTCGGCTTGCTGCCGACGGAGGCGGCATCGGCGGCCAGCGCGATGCTCTTGCTCGCGCACAGGCCGCTGTCCTTGTTGCGATGGGCGGCGCCGCTGGCGTAGATGGTGCCGTCGGGGCAGGCCGCGGTGTTGGGGTCCTGGCTGATCTCGCGCGCATAGGGGTCGATCAGCAGCTTGTTGGGATTGAAGCGGTTGCCGGCGTTGTCGACGTCGCTGACGAAGCCGGTCGCGCTGCCCTTGGTCCAGGCCGGGTCGTAAGTCCAGTTCGGGCCCCAGGCGCGATAGCCGTAGTAGACCGCGCCGGCGATGCCGTAGGTGGTCTTGATCGTGCTGACCGGCACCGACAGCGACCAGATCTGCGTCGCCGGATCCTTGCTCAGCGCCAGCCGCGCGACTTCCTGCGAACCGGTCGGGTTCTTGTACAGGAATACTTCGATGCGGGTCGCGCGCGAGGAGTAGACGCGGAAGGCGAGGTTGGCCTGGCTCGCGTCGTAGCGCGCGCCCAGCTGTTGCGCGTCGATGGCGGCGTGCGCCGGGCTCAGCGCGCAGGCCGCCAATGTGGCCAGGGCGAGCGCGCGCAATTGCGCGCGGATCGATCGTCGGTTCGCAAATCCCTGTTCGCCCATCGTCGCCGCGCTCCCTGATCGACGCGCCGCGACGGTCGCGGGCGTGGGTTACGACTTTAGAAGGCGGTCGCATTGCAGCATGGCGGTCTGCAATCGTATTCAGCGCGGGAGGGGCGATGCGGGTCACATGACGCGCCGGTGTCCGGCGGTGATCTTCGCGACGGGAGCAGAGGCTTCAGAGTGATGTCTGGATGAAGCCCTGGATGTTCGGCTTCGCCGAAGTAAAGCAAAGCCCGCCTACGCGAGAATGACGGCAGGTGGGTTTCGTCGCGTTTCTTCCAGACCGTCATCCCCGCGCAGGCGGGGATCCAGAGACTTCAAAGCCATGCCTCGATAAAGCCCTGGATTCCCGCATACGCGGGAATGACAGTAGGTGGGTTTCGTCGCGTTTCTTCCAGATCGTCATCCCCGCGCAGGCGGGGATCCAGAGACTTCAGAGTCATGCCCCGATAAAGCCCTAGATTCCCGCCTACGCGGGAATGACGGCAGGTGGGTTTCGTCGCGTTTCTTCCAGATCGTCATCCCCGCGAAGGCGGGGATCCAGAGACTTCAGCGCCAAGCCTCGCCTCGATTCGCGGGCTCACTTGATCCGATGCTTGCCCAGCTTGCGCGCCAAGGTCCGCCGGTGCATGCCCAGCCGCCGGGCGGTTTCGGAGATGTTGAAGTCGGTCGCGGCGAGCATCTCGTGGATGCGCTCCCACTCCAGCGTCTTGATCGAGGTCTGGCGTTCGGTCAGTTCGACGTTGACGTCGCCTTCGGCGCGGCCGAACGCGGCTTCGATGTCGTCGGTATTGGACGGCTTGGCCAGGTAGTGCAGGGCGCCGAGCTTGATCGCCTCGACCGCGGTGGCGATGCTGGCGTAGCCGGTCAGCACCACGATCAGCATGTCCTCGTCGTGGGCGTGCAGCGCCTGCACGCAGGCCAGGCCCGAGTCGCCGCCGGCGAGCTTGAGATCGACCACGGCGTAGCCGGGCGTGTGCTGCCTCAGCAGCGCTTCGACTTCGGCCAGGTTGCTGGCGTGATGGACGAGATAGCCGCGGCGCTCGAACGAACGGCTGAGCGTGCGCGCGAAGGCGGCGTCGTCCTCGACGATCAGCAGCCGGCGCGGCTCGTCGTCCTCGTCGTCGGGCGGCAGCGGCAGGTCGTCACTCATCCGCGGTCTCCGGCGGCGTCAGCGCGGCCAGCGGCAGGCTCATGGTCACCACCGCGCCGCTGGGTTCGCGGTTGCGCGCGACCATGCTGCCGCCGAGCTGGCGCGCCACGTTGAGGGCGAGGAACAGGCCCAATCCGCCGCCCGGCCGGCCCTTGCTGGACTGATAGGGCTTGCCGAAATGCGACAGCATCGCCGGGGCGAAGCCGGGGCCGGCGTCGCTGACGCGCAGCACCAGGCGGTCTTCGTCGCGCCAGGATTCCAGCCCGACCCAGCCGGGCGAGGCTTCCAGCGCGTTGTCGAGCACGTTGCAGATCATCTGCTTGAGGCCGGAGTCGGAAATGATCGGCTCATCCTCGCCGAAGCCGTTTTCGTAGTCGAATCCGCGCACCGGTCGGGTGTTGCGCCATTCTTCGACCAAATCGTCGAGGAACGCCGTCACCGTGGTGATGGCCGGCGCCTCGCCGCGCGCTTCGCCGGCCGAGAGCAGGATGCCGGTGACGATGCTCTTGCAGCGGGTCAGCTGGGTCTGCATCTCGTCGAGCTCCTGCAGCAGCTCGGGCTGCTGGGTGAACGGCGGCATCCGCCGCCAGTCGCCGAGGATCACCGACAGCGTCGCCAGCGGCGTGCCCAGCTCGTGCGCGGCGCCGGAGGCGAGCAGGCCCATGCGGACGATGTGTTCTTCCTCGGCGGCGCGCTGGCGCAGGTCGGCCAGGCGCTGGTCGCGCGCGCGCAGGTTGCGGCCGATGCGGGTGATGAACACCACCAGCAAGGTCGCGTTGAGCGCGAAGCACAGCAGCAGGCCTTGCACGTAGGGATCGCGCAGGCCGCGGGTCGGGTCGGCCGGAATCACCACGGGCCCGGCGAACGCGGTCAGGGCGATGAAGCAGGCGGTGGTCACCAGCACCACCGCGCAACTGGCCCAGGTGCGCAGCAGCACGCAGGCCAGCGCCACCTGCAGCAGGTACAGGAACACGAACGGATTGGCCGCGCCGCCGCTGAGGTAGAGCTGCGCGGTCAGGGTGAGGATGTCGACCAGCAGGGCCAGGAACAGCGCGCCGTTGGTGACTTCCTCGCGCTTGCGCCAGCGCAGCGTGCTGACCAGGTTGAACGCGGCCAGGCAGGCCAGCACGATCGCCATCGGCATCAGCGGCAGGGCGATGCCGAAGCCGTAGTGGACGAAGACGATGGTGGCGACCTGGCCGATCACCGCGATCCAGCGCAGCTGGATCAGCTGGTGCATGTTCTTGACTCCGGTGCCGTCGCGCGAGGCCGGCAGGGGCTGGTCGGGCTGCATGCTGTCGGGCAGAAGCGAGTGGAGAGGAGTGAGGAACGAGTAGAGCACGGCGGGGACTGCGGGGTTGGAGCGCGAAGCGGGAGAGAAGGGGGGGCCGGGAACGGTGGGGGCGTCAGGGCGTTTTGTGCGCCCTGCGGCGCCGCGCTTCTTCCTTCCACACCCGCCAGCCCGCCCACAGCACCATCAGCGCCAGCGCGAACCAGGTCAGCGCGTACTGCAAGTGGTTGTTGGGGAACTTTATCACCGTGAGGCCGCCGACCGGCCATTGCGGGGCCTGGCGCAAGTCGCCCGGCAGCGGCGCGGCGCGGTCGGCGTCGACGAAATACGGCGCGACGGCGCCGTCGAAGCGGTGCGCGGCGGCGATCGCGGCGACGTCGCGCGAGAACCAGCGCTGCCGCGCCGGCTGGTTCTTGCGCAAAAATCCGCCGCCGGGCTCGCTCAGGCGCAGCAGGCCGGTCACTTCGACTTCGCCCGCCGGCGGCGGCGTCGATTGCGCGGTGCGCGCGTCCGGCACGTAGCCGCGATTGACCAGCACGGTGTAGCCGGCGTCGCTGCGCAGCGGGCTCAGCAGCCAGAAGCCGGGGCCGAGTTCGGTCACCGCCTGCACCCGGGTGTCGGCGCCGGGCAGGTAGCGCCCGCGCAGGCGCACGTGGCGGTATTCGTCGCGCGCGGCGCCGACCGCGGGCCAATCGGCGGGCCCGGGCGCGGCGCCGGGCTCGGCGTGCACGCGCGACTCCACCCGCTGGATCAGGTCGCGCTTCCAGCCCAGGCGCTGCACCTGCCAGGCGCCGAGCGCGATCAGCCCGGCGAACAGCGCCAGGAACACGGCGCCGATCAGGCCGAGGACGAAGGGACTGCGCGGCGATTTGACGCTGGTCGCCATGAGCGGGCCTCGTGCGGAAGACGAGTGGGGCGAGCCGGTTGCGTGGGGATGATAGCCCAGCGTGGACCGGGGCGGGGTGCGGCTGCGCGCGAAACCGGCGCAGGCTGCCGGAGAAGGGCCGGCCGAAGTCTCTGGATCCCCGCCTGCGCGGGGATGGCATGCTGGAGAGAACGCGGCGAACGCCTTGAGGCCGTTCGCCGCGCAAACCGCGAAGAGGCGCGCTATCTACTCGCTCCTATCCGCTATCTGCTGGCCTCAAGGCATATTCCGCATCTCATGCGGCATCGGCATCATGTTCACGTTCAAGTGATGCATGACCCACAACGAGCCGGCCAGGGTGATGACCACGATCACCAGGGTGAAGATCAGCGCCAGCATGTTCCAGCCGCCTTCCGACTTCGTGTTCATGTGCAGGAAGTAGACCATGTGCACGACGATCTGGACCACGGCGAAGCCGAGGATCACCGCGGCGGTCGCGCCCGAGGACGGCAGCACCTTGGCCATGACCAGCCAGAACGGGATCGCGGTCAGCAGCACCGACAGCAGGAAGCCGATGGTGTAGCCCTTGACGGTGCCGTGGTAGTCGTCGTGCTCGTCGTGATCGTGGGCGTGATCGTCGTGAGCGTGTGCGTTGTCGTGGTGCGCGGACTGGGTCACGGCAGCACTCCCATCAGGTAGACGAAGGTGAAGACGCCGATCCAGACGACGTCGAGGAAATGCCAGAACATCGACAGGCACAGCAGGCGGCGGCGGTTCGGCGCGGTCAGGCCGTGCTTGTTCAACTGCACCATCAGCACCACCAGCCAGACGATGCCGAAGGTGACGTGCAGGCCGTGGGTGGCGACCAGGGCGAAGAACGAGGACAGGAACGCGCTGCGCTGCGGGCCGGCGCCCTCATGGATCAGGTGGGCGAACTCGTACAGCTCCAGGCCGATGAAGGCCAGGCCGAACAGGCCGGTGATCGCCAGCCAGCCCTGCACCGCGGCGAGCTTGCGCCTGGTCATCGCGATCATCGCAAAGCCGTAGGTGATCGACGACAGCAGCAGCATCGAGGTGTTGATCGCCACCAGCTGCAGGTCGAACAGGTCCGCGCCCGACGGGCCGGCCGCGTAGCTGCGGCCGAGCACGCCGTAGGTGGCGAACAGCACGGCGAACACCAGGCAGTCGCTCATCAGGTACAGCCAGAACCCGAGCAGGGTGCCGTTTTCCGGATGGTGCTTGCCCTTGAGGTCGAGGAAGCGCGCGGCCGAGGAGGGCGGCTGCGCCTGGGCGTGGGTGAGGATGGCGGTGGCGTCAGACATGGGCGGCGGCCAGTTGTTGCGTGCGCTGGTTTTCGGTGGCGGCGACTTCGTCCGCCGGGATGTAGTAATCGCGCTTGTAGTTGAAGGTGTGGACGATCGCGGCGACCAGCATCGCGGCGAAGAACACGCCGGCCACCAGCCACATCTGCCAGATCAGGGCGAACGCGCAGACGGTGCTGAGCAGGGCGATGACCAGGCCGGCGGCGGTGTTCTTGGGCATGTGGATGGCCAGGAAGCCCGAGGTCGGACGCTGGAAGCCGCTCTGCTTCATGTCGTGCCAGGCGTCGTTGTCGTGCACCACCGGGGTGAAGGCGAAGTTGTAGGCCGGCGGCGGCGAGGACGTCGACCACTCCAGGGTGCGGCCCTGCCACGGGTCGCCGGTCGGATCGCGCAGCTTCTCGCGGTTGCGGATGCTGACGAAGATCTGGATCAGCATGCAGGCGATGCCGATCGCGATCAGCGCGGCGCCGAAGGCGGCGACGATGAACCAGATCTGGATCGAGGGATCGTCGAAATGGCTCATGCGCCGGGTCACGCCCATCAGGCCGAGCACGTACAGCGGCATGAAGGCGAAGAAGAAGCCGATCTGCCAGAACCAGAACGAGCACTTGCCCCAGAACGGATCGAGCTTGAAGCCGAAGGCCTTGGGCCACCAGAAGTTGATGCCGGCGAACAGGCCGAACAGCACGCCGCCGATGATCACGTTATGGAAGTGGGCGATCAGGAACAGGCTGTTGTGCAGGACGAAGTCGGCCGGCGGCACCGCCAGCAGCACGCCGGTCATGCCGCCGATGGTGAAGGTGACCATGAAGCCCACCGTCCACAGCATCGGCACCTCGAAGCGGATGCGGCCGCGGTACATGGTGAACAGCCAGTTGAAGATCTTCGCGCCCGTAGGGATCGAGATGATCATCGTGGTGATGCCGAAGAACGAGTTGACGCTGGCGCCCGAGCCCATGGTGAAGAAGTGGTGCAGCCACACCAGGTAGGACAGGATCGTGATCACCACCGTCGCGTACACCATCGAGGCGTAGCCGAACAGGCGCTTGCCGCTGTAGGTGGAGACGATCTCGGAGAAGATGCCGAAGCACGGCAGGATCAGGATGTAGACCTCCGGGTGGCCCCAGATCCAGATCAGGTTCACGTACATCATGGGGTTGCCGCCCAGATCGTTCGTGAAGAAGTTGGTGCCCGCGTAGCGGTCGAGCGAGAGCAGCACCAGCACCGCGGTCAGCACCGGGAACGCGGCCACGATCAGCACGTTGGTGCACAGCGAGGTCCAGGTGAACACCGGCATCTTCATCATGCTCATGCCCGGCGCGCGCATCTTGACGATGGTCGCGATCAGGTTGACGCCCGATAGCAAGGTGCCGACGCCGGCGATCTGCAGCGCCCAGATGTAGTAGTCGACGCCGACGCTGGGACTGTAGGCGATGCCCGACAGCGGCGGATACGCCAGCCAGCCGGCGGTGGAGAACTCGCCGACGAACAGCGAGACCATCACCAGGCCCGCGCCGCAGGCGGTCATCCAGAAGCTGAAGTTGTTGAGGAACGGGAACGCCACGTCGCGCGCGCCGATCTGCAGCGGCACCACGTAGTTCATGAAGCCGGTCACCAGCGGCATCGCCACGAAGAAGATCATGATCACGCCGTGGGCGGTGAAGATCTGGTCGTAGTGGTGCGGCGGCAGGAAGCCGGCGTTGTCGCCGAAGGCCATCGCCTGCTGCATGCGCATCATGATCGCGTCGGCGAAGCCGCGCATGAGCATGACCAGCCCCAGCACGATGTACATGATGCCGATCTTCTTGTGGTCGATGCTGGTGAACCACTCCTTCCAGAGATAGCCCCAGAGCTTGTAGCGGGTCAGCAGGCCCAGCACGGCGATGCCGCCGAGCGCGACCATGGCGAAAGTGCCGATCAGGATCGGCTCGTGCAGCGGGATCGATTCCCACGTGAGCCGGCCGAAGATCAGCTTGGCGAGGTTGGATTGGTTAGACATCTTCGCTCCGGAGTCCGCGTGCGGACCTGCGCGCGCGAGGCGCGCGGTTGAATGCTTGCGCTAAACGCTCAGGGCGCCAGGGTGGCGACGCCCCAGCTGGGGGTGGCCGAGGGCTCGGTGACGCACATCGCCGAGAGCACCACCGGGCCGCCGCGCAGGTCGCCGCGGCGGCGTGGCGCCAGCGCGTTGGCGCTGTTGCCCAGGCCGCCGTTGGCGTCGATCATCATCATCTCGTCCATGCACATCTTCGACGAGTCGACGCAGCGGTTGAGGATGGCCTTGTACAGGCCCGGCGCAACCGAGGCGTAGCGGCGCACCGGTTCCTTCTCGCTGGGCTTTTCCAGTTCCAGGTAGCCGGCGCGTTCCAGGGTCCGGCCGCTGGCGCGGTTGCTCTGCACCCACTGGTCGAAGCCGGCCTGGTCCAGGCCGTGGAACTTGAAGCGCATGTGCGAGAAGCCGGCGCCGCTGTAGTTGGCGGAGAAGCCCTGGTACTCGCCCGGGTGGTTCATCACCGCGTGCAGTTGGGTCTCCATGCCCGGCATGGCGTAGATCTGGCCGGCCAGGGCGGGGATGTAGAACGAGTTCATGACCGAGGACGCGGTGATCTTGAACTTGATCGGGCGGTCCACCGGCGCTGCGATCTCGTTGATCGTGGCGATGTTGTATTCGGGATAGAGGAACAGCCACTTCCAGTCCAGCGCCACCACCTCGATCTCCAGCGGCTTGACCTCGGCGGCGACCGGCTGGCCGGGCTTGATCCGGTCGAGCGGGCGGTAGGGATCCAGGGTGTGGGTGCTGACCCAGGTGATCGCGCCGAGCACGATGATGATCAGCAGCGGCGCGGCCCAGATCAGCAGCTCGAGCTGGGTCGAGTGGTCCCAGTCGGGCTTGTAGGTCGCCTTCGCGTTGGACGCGCGGTAGCGCCAGGCGAAGAACAGGGTCAGCGCGATCACCGGCACGATGATCAGCAGCATCAGCACGGTGGAGACGATGATCAGATCGCCTTGCTGGCGGGCCACGTCGCCGGGCGCGTTCAGCAGGAGCGTATTGCAGCCCGCCAGCGGCAGCAGCGCGCCGGCCAGGAGCAGGGGACGGAGGAGGGACTTGATTGCGTTCATCAACCTGACGCTTGAGCACGACAAGGCCGCGAGGCTCGCGGCGACCGCGCAATTGTGCGCCGCAGCGACGGCCGGGACGATTGGACGTTTTGTCCTATGGCAGTGCAGCAATCCGGGTGGGAAGCTTACGCCGTCCCGGTCTTCGGGGCGCAGGCCTGCGCGCGCCTTCCGGCGCGGCCGGGCGCGGCGGCGACGGCGCGGACACGCGGAAAAACCTGGGTTTTCGGGCCTCGCGGTCCGTTCGTCGGGAGTTTTCGCCGGTTCGCGAACGGCGCGGCGGCGCGGCCAGGAGTAAGGTATCGGCGCGGCCGGATGAACCGATCCGCCCGATCCGGCACACCCCGCAGCGCCCGCGACATTCCGCACTTCTTCATCGAACCACGCACCGAGCTGCAGCCGACGATGCAAACGCCAAACCACGCAAATCCCGCTTCCGCGGCCGAGTCCACGACCGTCTCGGTGCACGGCACCGATTCGCACGCCGAGGTCGCGCCGGGCGACATCGCGGTCGGCGTGGTGATCGGCCGCGCGTCGGAATACTTCGACTTCTTCGTCTACGGCATCGCCTCGGCGCTGGTGTTCCCGTCGGTGTTCTTCCCGCACCTGGGCAAGCTCGAAGGCACGCTGTGGTCGTTCGCGATCTTCGCCCTGGCCTTCATCTCGCGTCCGTTCGGCACGATCTTGTTCATGTGGATCCAGCGCCGCTGGGACCGCAGCACCAAGCTCACCATCGCCTTGTTCCTGCTCGGCACCTGCACCGCCGGCATCGCCTTCCTGCCGGGCTTCGCCAAGATCGGCGCGCTGTCGCTGGTGCTGCTGTCGGTGTTCCGCCTCGGCCAGGGCGTGGCCCTGGGCGGCAGCTGGGACGGCCTGCCGTCGCTGCTGGCGCTCAACGCGCCGAAGGAGCGCCGCGGCTGGTACGCCATGCTCGGCCAGCTCGGCGCGCCGGTCGGCTTCATCATCGCCGCGGCGCTGTTCGCCTACCTGAGCACCGCGCTGTCGCGCCAGGACTTCCTCGACTGGGGCTGGCGCTACCCGTTCTTCGCCGCGTTCGCGCTGAACGTGGTGGCGCTGTTCGCGCGCCTGCGCCTGGTGGTGACCCACGAGTACGAGCGCGAGCTCGGCGAGCAGCAGCTCGAGCCGACCCCGGTGATGGAGCTGTTCAACGCCAAGGGCCGGCACGTGATCATCGGCGCGTTCGCCGCGCTGGCCAGCTATGCGCTGTTCCACATCGTCACCATCTTCCCGCTGTCGTGGATCGTGCTGTACTCCGACCAGTCGGTGACCCAGTTCCTGGTCGTGCAGATCGTCGGCGCGACGCTCGCCGCCGGCGCGGTGGTGGCGTCGGGCTGGATCGCCGACAAGTTCGGCCGTCCGCGCACCCTGGCCGCGCTGGCCGCGGCGATCGCGATGTTCAGCGGCTTCGCCCCGACCCTGCTCGGCGGCGGCAATGTGGGTCAGGACGTGTTCATCCTGGTCGGCTTCGTCCTGCTCGGCCTGTCCTACGGCCAGGCCGCCGGTTCGGTGACCGCCAACTTCGGCGCCAAGTACCGCTACACCGGCGCCGCGCTGACCTCCGACCTGGCCTGGCTGATCGGCGCCGCGTTCGCGCCGCTGGTGGCGCTGGGCCTGTGCGCGCACTTCGGCCTGGCCTTCGTCGGCGTGTACCTGCTGTCCGGCGCGGTGTGCACGATGGCGGCGCTGGGCGTGAACCGGATGCTCAAGCTGCGCAGCTGATAAGGCGCAAACGACCAAGACCAAAAGAGGAACGGGCTCAGGCCCGTTCCTCTTTTCGTTTGCGCGCGGCGAACGTACGGGTCGCTCTTGTTTCCCTCGGCTCGTTGCCCCAGTGCGCCGCTAACGATACCGGTGCACGCAGCGCGCCAGATCGTCCAGATACGCCTCCACCGCCTGGTCGTGCACCGGCGTCACCGTCATGTGCAGCGCGGCCGGGGTCGACAGCCGGCTGATGTGCCAGCCGCGCGCCTGCATCGCGTCGCCGACGGCGTGGATGTCGAATTCGTCCGAGCCGAACGCGATCACGCTGAGGTCCGGCTGGCCGAGCACGTGCAGGCCGCCGATGCGTTCGATCCCTTCCAGGTAACGGTCGCGCAGGTGCATGACCCGCTGCGCCAGGCTGCGGTAGCCGGTTTCGCCGAGGTAGTGCATCACCGCCCAGGCCGCGGCGACCGCGCCGCCGGCGAGCGTGCCCGACAAGGTCTGGCTGCGCCACAGGCCCTTGGGCCACTGGTCGTATTCGAAGAGCTGGTGGGTGTGGTCGTCGGCGTCGGCGTACAGCAGCACCGACACGCCGTTGGCGGCGTAGCCGAACTTGTGCAGGTCGGCGGCGAGCGAGCGCACGCCCGGCACGGCCAGATCGAAGCGCGGCACGCCGGCCGCGCTGCGGGTCACGTGCGGGGCGAGGAAGCCGCCGATGCAGGCGTCCACGTGCAGCCACACCTCGCGGTCTTGCGCGATCCGGCCCAGCGCTTCGATCGGGTCGATCGCGCCGAACGGCAGCGACGGCGCCGAGGCCACGATCATCATCGTCTCGGCTTCGATGCACTGGCTCAGGGTCTGCACGCTGGCGCGGTAGTCGCCGCCGATGGCGACCCGGATCAGCTCCAGCCCCATCATCTCGGCGGCCTGTTCGTATACGGGATGGACGCTGGAGGGCACCAGCAGATGCGGCCGGCGCACCTGCGGGCGGCGCGCGCGGAACGAGCGGTATGCGCTGCGCACCGCCAGCAGCGCGCTCTCGGCGCCGCCGCAGGTGATCGTGCCGGACGCGCGCGGCCCGCCGCCGAGCAGCGACAGCGAGATGTCGATCAGGTCGTCCTGCATCCGCTGCAGGCTCGGGAACTGCGGCGCGCGCGCGTTTTCGCTGATGAACATGGCGTAGGCGCGGCGGGCGACGTCGAGCACGTCCTCGCCGGCGTAGTAGACCTCGAGCGAGTCGCGGCCGTGGCGCCAGTCGGTGTCGGCGCTGCGCAGCGCCGACAGCGCTTCGTGCAGTTCGTTCCAGGGGCGGCCGCGGGCGGGCAGGGTCTTGCGTCCTGGCGGTGGCAACGAGGACATCATCGGCGCGGTTCTCATGACGGGGGGAAGTGGGAACGGCGGCGCGACGCGAACGCGCGGTCGCGCGCGTGGCGCTGCGGCGCGCGCGGTCGGCGCCGCATCGCGG
>NZ_LXSD01000162.1:0-7212 GCF_017168095.1 Lysobacter enzymogenes
GCCGGTGTGGACGCTGTCGCGCCATCCGCTGCCGCCGCCCGCGCGCGCCGGCGGCCTGCGCCTGCGCTGGTGCGAGCTGCGCCTGGGCGAGCAGCCGGCGCTGGCCGGGCTCAAGCACTGCAACCGCCTGGAGCAGGTGCTGGCGCGGGCCGAATGGGACGATCCGGACATCGACGAGGGCCTGCTGCGCAACGCCGCCGGCGAGCCGGTCTGCGCGACCGCCGCCAACCTGTTCGTCCTGCATTCGCAACGATGGACGACCCCGCCGGTGGACCGCTGCGGCGTGGCCGGGATCTGCCGGCAGCGCCTGATCGAACTGAGCGGGGCGCGGGTCGCGGCGCTGAGCGCCGACGAACTGCAACGCGCCGATGCGATTTTCCTGTGCAACGCCGTGCGCGGTATCCTGCCCGTGGCGCGGCTCGGCGAGCGGCAATGGGCGCCGCATCCGGCCGTGGCCGGGCTGCGGCGCCGGCTCGGCGACGCCCATCCCGCCTTCGTCCCCGGCGACGACTGAGCCGCCGCACCCGCGGCCGCCGGTCCGCGCCGGCGCGGCGGGACCAGACCGTTCGATGGAGGTTGCGTGGCGGCAAAGGAAAAGAAGGGCAAGCGCGGCTGCGGTTGCCTGATCGTGATCGTGCTGTTGCTGGCGGCGCTGGCCGCGGCCGGCGGCTGGGCGTGGCAGCGTTACCTGAGCTTCGCCGACGCGCCGCTGCAGGGCCTGCAGCCGGACCAGAGCCTGCTGGTGGAGCGCGGCGACTCGCTGCCGGCGGTGGTGCGCAAGCTGCGCGCGAGCGGCGTCGCGGTCGGCGAGGAAGTCGAATGGCGGTTGCTGGCCAAGCAGCTCGGCGCGGCCGGGCGGCTGCAGGTCGGCGAGTACTCGCTGGCGCCGGGCACCAGCCCGCGCGCGCTGCTGACCGCGATGCGCGACGGCAAGGTGGTCAGCCACCGCTTCGTCATCGTCGACGGCTGGAACGTGCGCGACCTGCGCGCCGCGTTGGCGCGCGCCGACAAGCTCAAGCAGCAGGCCGCGCAGCTCGACGACGCGGCGCTGATGAAGGCGCTGGGCAAGGGCGGGCAGCATCCGGAAGGCCGGTTCCTGCCGGAAACCTATTTCTACACCGGCGGCGACAGCGACCTGGACGTGCTCAAGCGCGCCGCCTCGGCGATGGACAAGGCGCTGGCGGCGTCGTGGTCCGCGCGCGACAAGGACAGCGTGCTCAAGACCCCGTATGAGCTGCTGATCATGGCCTCGATCGTGGAGAAGGAAACCGGCGTGCCGGCCGAGCGCGCGCAGATCGCCGGCCTGTTCGAGCGCCGGCTCAGGCTCGGCATGCGCCTGGAGACCGACCCGACGGTGATCTACGGCATCGGCCCGGCCTACGACGGCAACATCCGCAAGCGCGACCTGCAGACCGACACGCCGTACAACACCTACACCCGCGCCGGCCTGCCGCCGACGCCGATCGCGATGCCGGGGCTGGCCGCGCTCAAGGCCGCGGCCAATCCGGCGCCTGGCGATGCGCTGTTCTTCGTCGCCGCCGGCGACGGCAGCGGCCGCAGCCTGTTCGCCGCGACCTACGCCCAGCACCAGGCCAACGTGCGCGTCTACCTGCAGCGCTATCGCCAGAACCAGGGTCGCGGCCAGCCGGAAGAAGGCAAGGCGGTGCTCGAGGAAGCGGCCGAAGCGCCGTCCGCCACGCCGCCGGCCGCGCCGGGAGCGACCCGATGAACCTGCGCACCTGGCCGCGCTTCGTCACCCTCGAAGGCGGCGAAGGCGCCGGCAAGTCGACCGTGCTGGCCGCGCTGCGCGAGACGTTCGCGCAGGCCGGCATCGATGCGGTGTACACCCGCGAGCCCGGCGGCACGCCGCTGGCCGAACAGATCCGCGGGCTCATGCTCGACACCCACCACGAGCCGGCCAGCAACGAAACCGAACTGCTGTTGGCCTTCGCCGCGCGCGCCCAGCACGTGCGCGCGACCGTGCTGCCGGCGCTGCAGCGCGGCGCCTGGGTGCTCAGCGACCGCTTCACCGACGCCAGCTACGCCTACCAGGGTGCGGGGCGCGGCGGCGACGCCGCGTTCATCGCCGAGCTGGAGCGGCGCGTGGTCGGCATCCGCCCGCTGATGACCTTGCTGCTGGACGTGCCGGTGGACGTCGGCTTGGCGCGCATGCGCGGCCGCGGCGCCGCCGACCGGATCGAAAGCGAACGCAACGAATTCTTCGAACGCGTGCGCCGCGGCTACCTCGAGCGCGCCGCGGCCGAGCCCAAGCGGTTCGTGGTGATCGACGCCGCGCAGCCGGTGGAGGCGGTGGTCGCCCAAGCGGTGGCCAGCCTGCGCCTGCAGATCGAAGTGGTCGGGGAGGGCGTGCGATGAGCGCGGTTTCCGACGCCGCGTTCGCGCCCTGGCAGCGCCGCATCTACGAACAGGCGCAAGCCTCCATTTCCGCCGGCCGGCTCGGCCATGGCCTGCTGTTCTGCGGGCCGGCCGAACTGGGCAAGCGCGCGGTCGCGCAGCGCCTGGCCCAGGGCCTGCTGTGCCGCGAGCGCACGGCCGACGGCGGCCCGTGCGGGCGCTGCCGCAGCTGCCTGCTGCTGGCCGCGGGCACGCATCCGGATTACCAGCTGGTCAGCTTCGTGCCGAACAAGGAAGGCACCCGGCTGCGCACCGAAATCGTGATCGAACAGATCCGCAACCTGTCCGAGCGGCTGGCGCTGACGCCGCAGTACGGCGGCGCGCAGATCGCGATCATCGATCCGGCCGACGCGATCAACACCGCCGCCTGCAACGCCTTGCTCAAGACCCTGGAAGAGCCGGTGCCGGGCCGCTACCTGTGGCTGGTGAGCTCGCATCCGGCGCGGCTGCCGGCGACCGTGCGCAGCCGCTGCCAGCGCCTGGAGTTCCGCCTGCCGCCGGCCGACGAAGCGCTGGCCTGGCTCAAGGCCCAGGGCCACGCGGACGCCGCCGCGCGCGAGGCGTTCGACGCCGCGCGCGGCCACCCCGGGCTGGCCCACGACTGGCTGACCGGCGAGGGCCTCAAGCTGCGCCGCGAAGTCGCCGCCGACCTGGCCAAGCTCGGCCGCGGCGAAACCTCCGCGCCCGAAGTCGCGCAGCGTTGGGTCGGCGACGAACACGCGGCGCTGCGTCTGCGACACGCGTCGGACATCGCGCTCGCCGAAGCCAGCGCCGGCTTGACCGACCCGGCGCGCGCGCGCAGTCTTGCGTCCTGGTTCGACCGGGCGAACCGCACCCGCGACCTGCTGCGGACCACGGTCCGCGCGGATCTGGCGGTGACCGAATTGTTGATGGCCTGGCGCAGCGACGATGCGCGCCGCGCCGGGGGAGGAAGGGCATGAACGCACCAGCGGGCGCAGCGCGGCAGGGCATCTTGTCGTTGACGATCAAGGACAAGGCGGCGTTGTACAGCGCCTACATGCCGTTCCTGAAGTTCGGCGGCATCTTCGTGGCCACGCCCAAGCGTTATTTCCTCGGCGACGAAGTGTTTTTGCTGCTGACCTTGCCGGAGTCGGGCGAGCGTTTGCCGGTGGCCGGCAAGGTCGTGTGGGTGACGCCGACCGGCGCCCAGGGCCACCGCACCGCCGGCATCGGCGTGCAGTTCGCCGAGACCGCCGAGGGCGATGCGGTCAAGGGCAAGATCGAGGCTCTGCTGGCCGGCACGCTGAGTGCGGAGCGGCCGACGCATACGATGTGAGCGCGCAGCGCACGCGCTCGTAAACTCCCGTCCATGGTTGCGCTTTGGCCGCAACGGCGGGGGAAGGTCCGTGTCCGACTGTAGGAGCGGCGCGAGCCGCGACCGCGAATGCGCGACCGCGGCGAAACCTGCGCAATGACTGCGTTGTCGCGGTCGCGACTTGCGTCGCTCCTACAGGGGGCGTTCCGCGGTGGCTTTCGTCATTGCAGGCGAAGACGATCCAGCGTCGAGCGCGCATCCATCGATGTGCGCCTGGCTCTATCGACGCAAAGAAAAAGCCGCGCATCGCGCGGCTTTTTCTTTAGGCGGTTCGGGCTTATCGCCGCAACGCCGGCGAATCCCAGCCCGGCCGCGGCGCGAACCGCTCGCCGTAGCGCGCCTGCAACTGCTTGAGCCGCGCCAGCACGTTGTCCACACCGGTTTCGCGCACGTACTGGATCGGGCCGCCGCGGAACGGGGCGAAGCCGGTGCCGAAGATCACGCCGGCGTCGAGCAGGTCGCCGTCGCTGACCACGCCGTCGTGCAGGCAGGCCACCGCTTCGTTGACCATCGGCAGGATCAGGCGGTCTTCCAGGTCGGCCGGCGCCTTGTAGTCCTTCGGCAACTCGGGCTTCTGCGCGCGGCCGTTCTCCCACTTGTACAGGCCCTGGCCGTCCTTCTTGCCGCGCTTGCCGGGCTCCACGCCGGCCAGGGCCGCGGGCACGGTCAGGCCGAGGAACGGCGCCAGTTCCGCGCCGACGCCCGCGGCCACGTCCAGGCCGACGGTGTCGATCAGTTCGATCGGGCCCATCGGCATGCCGAACTTCACCGCCGCCTTGTCGATCGCCGCGCCCGGGATGCCTTCGGCGAACGCGGTGCCGGCTTCGAGCATGTACGGGAACAGCACGCGGTTGACTAGAAAGCCCGGCGTGCCGGCGACCGGCACCGGCAGCTTGTCCAGCGCGCGGCAGAACGCGGCCAGGCGCTGCTCGGTTTCCGGCGCCATGCGGTCGTGGCGGATGATCTCCACCAGCGGCATCAGCGCGACCGGGTTGAAATAGTGCAGGCCGGCGAACTGCGCGGGGCGGCGGATGTGCTCGCGCAGTTCGTCGAGCGGGATCGACGAGGTGTTGGTGGTCAGCAGCGCGTCGGGCTTGAGCTGCGGCTCGACCGCGTCGTAGAGCTCGCGCTTGGCTTCGGGCTTTTCGATGATCGCCTCGATCACCAGGTCGGCATCCTTCGCGCCGTAGCCGGCGAGGTCGCCCTTCAGCCGCGCCGCCACCGCCGGACGCTTGGCCTCGTCCTTCACCTTCTTGGCGAACAAGGCCTGCGCGCGCTCCAGGGCGCCGTCGATGAAGCGCTGCTCGCGGTCGCTGAGGGTGACCTCGAAGCCCTTGTAGGCCGACCACGCGGCGATGTCGCCGCCCATCACGCCGGCGCCGACCACGTGCACGTGCTTGATCCTGTGATCCTTGCCGCCCTGGCCCTTGAGCCGTTCCTGCAGGAAGAACACCCGGATCAGGTTGCGCGCGGTCGGCGTGCCCGACAGCTTGACCACCGACTTGCGCTCGGCCGCGAGCAGCGCCTGCACGCCGCCGCTGCTGCGTTCCCAGGTCGAGATCAGCGCGTACGGCGCGGGGTAGTGGTCTTTCTTGGCCTTGCGCGCGACCTGCTTGACCAGCATCGGCGCGAGGATCTTGCGCGCGATCCAGGTGTTGCTGGCCCACGCGGTGAAGCGCTGCTTGAACGGGCGCTGGGTGCCGTTGAGCGCCAGCGCCGCGGCGGTATCGACCAGCACCGCCGGTTCGGCGGTCTTGTCGACCAGGCCGATCGCGCGCGCGGCCGAGGCCGACAGGCTGCGGCCGGTGAGCATCATGTCGAACGCGGCCGGCGCGCCGACCAGGCGCGGCAGGCGCACGCTGCCGCCCCAGCCGGGGTAGATGCCCAGCTTCACTTCCGGCAGGCCGATGCGGGTGGAGGCGTCGTTGCTGGCGACGCGATAGCGGCAGGCCAGCGCGATCTCGGTGCCGCCGCCCATGCAGAAGCCGTGGATCGCCGCGACCGTGGGGCAGGGCAGTTCGGCCAGGCGCTGGAACACCTGCTGGCCGCGGCGGATCGCGTCGCCGACCGTGCCCTTCTCGTCGAAGGTCTGGAATTCCTTGATGTCGGCGCCGGCGATGAAGCCGGTGGCCTTGGCCGAGCGCAGCACCAGGCCCTTGGGCGGGTCCAGCGCGAGGCGTTCGAGCAGGCCGTCGAGCTCGATCAGCACCTCCTGGGCGAAGGTGTTGACCGGCGATCCTTCGCGGTCGAAGGAAAGCACCAGCACTCCGTCCGCGCGCAGTTCGGTATGCCAGTGGCGGGCGCGTAGCCCGTCAAACGCGGGGAGGCCGTCGAGGGCTGCAGTCATGCCGCACCATCCGTTCAGGTATGGAATAGGTCGCTATCATCCCGATCGGGCTCGGCTGCCGTCAAATCGGCGTCGCCGCGGCCGCGTCCGGCGGCCGTCCGGCAGGGCTTTCAGCCGCCGTGCGGGCGGCGGGAGCGCAGGTTGTGTGACACTTGGCGGTTGCGAGCGGTCGCCGGCGGCCCCATTACTCCGACGATTGAACTTTTGCCCCGACAGGGTTGTCCCATTGCTCGGCCATGCGCCGAGCCGACAGGAGTGCCGGCGCGGTATGGCCGATAACGAGTTGTTGGACCAGGAGTTGGTCAGGCGTGTCCAGCGCGGCGACAGCACGGCCTTCGATGCCTTGGTGCGCAAGTACCAGCATCGGATCACCGCGCTGATCGGGCGCTACATTCCCGACTGGAGCGAATGCCAGGACGTGGCCCAGGAAACCTTCATCCGCGCCTACCGCGCGATGGCGAATTTCCGCGGCGACGCCCAGTTCTATACGTGGTTGCACCGCATCGCCGTGAATACCGCCAAAAACCATCTCGTCGCCCAGAACCGGCGCCCGCCGACCGACGACATCGACGCCGGCGACGCCGAGCAGTTCGAGACCGGCATCCGCCTGCGCGACACCGACACCCCCGAACACGAACTGCTGCGGCAGGAGATCGAGCGCACGGTCATGCGCGTGGTCGAATCCCTGCCGGAGGAGTTGAGGTCTGCGATCACCCTGCGCGAGGTGGAAGGCCTGAGCTACGAAGAGATCGCGCAGAAGATGAATTGTCCGATCGGCACCGTGCGTTCGCGCATCTTCCGCGCCCGCGAGGCGATCGATACGGAACTTCGGCCCCTCTTGGACAATCAAGACCAAGGTACCCACCGCACCAGGGAGCGCGCTCACTGATGACTTCCACCCCTATCCATGGCGACGAACGCGAGAACCTGAGCGCGCTGTTCGACGGCGAGCTCGACGGCGACGCCGCGCGCTTCGCGTTCAAGCGGCTCGGCCACGACGCGCAATGGCGCGAGGCCTGCGGCCGCTGGCAGCTGTGCGGCGACGTGCTGCGCCGGCGCGCCCACGGCGCGGCCGAGCCGACTCCGGGCTTCGCCGCGGCCGGCTTCGCCGAGC
>NZ_LXSD01000163.1:0-2964 GCF_017168095.1 Lysobacter enzymogenes
CAGGCTCGCCGCCGGCGGCAGCAGCAGCCAGCGCGGCAGCTCGGCCACGCGCGGCGGCAGCAGCGGCGCCAACGGGTCGGCGGGCTCGGCCTTGGTCTCGTCGTTCCAGCCCGACAGGTCCGGCAGCACGGCCAGTTCCTGCAGCTGTTCGGCCTGTTGCAGGCGCAGGCGGACCTGGCCGCCGTCGACCTGCAGCAGCAGCCGGCCGCGGTCCACGCCCAGGGCCTGGCGCGTGCGCAGCGGCAGCCACGAGGCCAGCGTGCGCCCCCACCAGGAGAAAAAGCCGCCCGCGCCCGGCGCCAGGCGCGCGCTCAGACTGCGCAACCGGTTGGCGGCCAACCGGCCTTCGGCTACTTGCGAGTTCATCGTGTTGAAGCTCCCTCCTCCCAACGCAGCGGGGTGTAAGGCATTCCCGGCACCGCTCCCCCTCCCGCTCGCACGACCACCCGCAACACCGATTCGCGGCCATCCGTCAGCCGTGCACGGCTCTCGATACTATAGGTGCCGCTGCGTTCGCCGACGAGACCGCCGCCGACGCCGTCCGCTCCAGCACCCTGCAATTGTGACCCCGGCTGGTTTCTTTCTCGTTGACGCACCAGGTCGGCGCCGTTCAACCCCATAGCATCGAGCACTTCCTTGGCGGCGAAGGCCTGCTCGGGACGCGTGCGCCCGCTGTAAACCGTGACCAGAGGCTCGATCCGCGCATACAGCTCGGGGGTGAAGCCCAGCACCTGTTCGAGTTCGGCGACGCTTTCGAATTCCGCATCCTTGGCACCGTAAGGGCGCCCGGCGGAGGAGTAGTCGGCGTCTTCGGCGCCGCCGGCCGGCTGGCTCAGCGTGTCGGCGTCGCGCCAGTCGATGATCGCGCCGGCCAGTCTCGCGGCTTCGGATTGCTCCAGTTTTCCGGCGCTCTGCAGCAGCCCGGTCAGCAGCTGCATGTCGGCCTGGTTGAGGTCGACCTTGCCATTCTCGTCGACGATCTTGATCTCCAGCTGCGCCTCGCCGTAGCGCCAGCGGTTGGGGCGCCCGTCGGGCAGCCACTGCAGTTTCTGGTCGCTGCTGCCGACCCGGGTCAGCGCGTATTCGACTCCGGCGCGCGCGGCGTTCTGCGCGACCAGCCCGCGCACCTGCACCCGGCCCTGCAGGTTTTCGGTGCGCGCGCTGAGGGCGAAGGCGCCGATCAGCGCGGTCAGCAGGGCGATCAACCACATCACCAACAGAAGCGCCGCACCGCGGGTTCTTGAAGGTCCGACAAAAGCAACATCGCGATGCCCCAGCCGCCGTGCAGCCACGCCCGCACCGCGAACGCGACCGCTCCCCGCCGGCGCTCCAGCAGCGCCCGCGAACCTGACTCCTCGATCCCCCCGCCCGGTCCCCATCACAGCTCCGGCACGAATCCGCCACCGCTGGCGGTCGCCAACGGCAACGACACCACCAGCGTCGGCCACGCCCGTCCGTCGCGGTCGGTCAGGGTGACTTCCACCAGCATCGGCAGCTGTTCCGGCTGCTGCCAGCGTTCCTGCCACTCGCCGAGCTGGCCGCGCTGCGGGTCCATGCTGCGATAACGGAAGCGCGCCGACTTCAGCCCGTCCACCAGCACCTCCGGCGGCCGCGGCCGCTCGTCCTTGATCGTCTCGCCGGCCAGCACCATCGACAGCTGCAGCACGATCCGGGCCTGGTCGCCGTCGGCTTCGATGGCGAAGTCGTGCAGGTACGGGCCGCCCTGGCCCAGGTAATCGGGCAGGTCGGCGACGAAGCGCAGGCGGTCGGGCTCGCCGACGAAACGCTGCGGCACCGCGGTGCTGGGATCGAACGCGAACGGCACCGGCCGGGTCGCGGCAATGCGCCGGCGCAGGAAATTCTCGACCGCGCGCTCGCGTTCGCTGCGCTGGGCCAGCACCTCGCCGCGGGTCGCGGTCTTGGTCGCCGCCGACAGCGTGGCGAACGCCAGCGCCAGCCCGGCCACCAGCAACACCATCGCCAGCAGCACTTCGACCAGGGTGAAGCCGCGCGAGGCGCGCGGCGGCGCGGCGCGGCGGCTCACAATTGCATCTCGTTGCCGGCGTTGCTGCTGCGCAGGCTGCGCAACAGCAAGCGGCGGCCGGAACCGCCCTCGCCCCACTCCACCGCCAGCTGCACTTCGAACAGGCGCATGGCGTTGGGGTCGATCGGCTGGTTGGACGGCGGCAACTGGGTGTCGCGCCACTGCGCGATGCCGAGGGTCCAGCGGTAGCGGCCGTTCTCGAACTCGCCGCTGCGCTGGCCCGGCGAGAGCGGCTGGCCGACGCCGACCTGGTCCATCAGCGATTGCGCGTACAACGCGGCGCGGCCGGCGTCGGCCGACCAGCGCACTTGCTTGGCCGCGCCGGACAGCGAGCCCAGCAGCAAGGTCAGCGCCGCCGCCAGCAGGGCGAAGGCGACGATCACTTCGAGCAAGGTGTAGCCGCGCTGGCGCGCGCGGCGCGGCGGCGGACGCACGGCGCGCGCGCTCATCGCGGCGCCTCGCCGCGCTTGAGCTTGACTTCGCCGGTGAGCCAGGCGACGTCGACGTTCCAGGCCGCCTGCTTGGCGTGCAGCTTGACCCGGCCGCCGGTGGAGGCGCCGTCGGGAAAGAACACGATCGCGCCCTCGCCGCGGCGCGGCTGCACTTCGCGCGCGCCGGTGAAGACGATGCCGACCGACTTGGGAATATCGCCGCTGCGCCCGTTCGGCGCGCGCCAGGTGTGCGCGCCGGGGTCGATGGTGAACTTCTGCGAGCGGCCGCTGGCGATGGCCTGGCTGCGGGTGTAGCGCAGTTGCGCGGCGACCTGCTTGGACGCGGTGCGCAACTGCATGCCGGCGATGCCGCCGTTGAGCGCGGCCACGGTCAGCACGCCGATCGCGCCGATCAGCGCGATCACCAGCAGCATTTCCAGCAGCGACAGGCCGCGCTGGCGCGCCGCGCGGCGCGGCGCCGTGCGGCGC
>NZ_LXSD01000164.1:0-1443 GCF_017168095.1 Lysobacter enzymogenes
CCGCGCGCCCGCCGCTGCGTCGCCGCCGGGCGCCCGCGGCCGCGCGGCGGCTCAGGCGGTTTCCGCTTCGGCCACCGTTTCCGGATCGCTTGCCGCCGGGTAATCGGTATAGCCCTGCTGGGCGCCGCCGAAATAGGTCGCGCGGTCGCCGTCGGCCAGCGCCAGGCCGCGGCGCAGCCGATGCGGCAAATCGGGGTTGGCGATGAACGGCCGGCCGAAACCGATCAGGTCGGCCCAGCCCGCCTGCAACGCCGCTTCGGCGCGCTGCGCGGTGTAGCCGCCGACATAGATCAAGCTGCGGCGAAACCGCGCGCGCAGCTCGCGGCGGAACCCGTCCGACAACGGCGGGCGTTGGCCGGTGTCGTCTTCGCACACGTGCAGATAGGCCAGATCCAGCGCATCCATGCGCGCAGCCAGCGCCAGCGCGTCGGATTCGGCCGCCGCTGCGTCGGCGTCCGCGCGCCACGGCGCGAAGCGCAGGCCGACGCGGTGCGCGCCGACCGCCGCGGCCACCGCCTGCGCCGCTTCGAAGACGAAGCGCAGGCGCGCGTCGCGCGATCCGCCGTAACCGTCGTCGCGCAGATTGCTGGCCGGGTCGAGAAATTGCTGGATCAGATAACCGTGCGCGCCATGCAGTTCGACGCCGTCGAAACCGGCGTCGATCGCGTTGCGCGCGGCGCGCGCGTAGTCGGCGACGATTCCGGCGATGTCGTGCGCGCTCAGCGCGCGCGGCATCGAGGCGGCGACCAGTTCGCCGTCGCGGCTGGGCGCGCCGCGGCCGTGCGGATCGATGTACACCTTGGCCGCGGCCGCCTGCAGCGCCGACGGCGCCACCGGCGCGGCGCCGTCGGGCTGCAGCGAGACGTGCGACATCCGGCCGGCGTGCCAGAGCTGGGCGAACATGCGTCCGCCCGCGGCGTGCACCGCGTCGGTCACGCCGCGCCAGGCCGCGATCTGGGCCGCGCTGTGCAGGCCCGGCGCCCAGGCATAGCCCTGCCCTTGCCGGCTGATCTGCGAGCTTTCGCCGACGATCAGCCCGGCCGACGCGCGCTGGCGGTAGTACTGCGCCATCAGCGCGGTGGCGGTGTCGCCGGCGCCGGCGCGCGCGCGGCTCATCGGCGCCATGACGATGCGGTTGGGCAGGTCCAGCGCGCCCAGCCGATGGGGCGAGAACAGTACGGAATCCGATTCAGCGCGCACGGGCGTCATCCAGACTGGTGGAGCGGACGGGTCTAAAAACAATTCGGAAAACAGGGCGGAAACCCGCCAGGGCGGGCCGGTCCGGCAACGGCCCGCGCACGCCGCGGGCCGGGCGCAACGCAATTGTGCGCGCGCTCGCTGCCGGTGCGACGCCAGCGGTTTACGATTCGCGGACCGCGCGCAGGGCGGCGTCGGATCGAGGCGAACGCTGCGCGCGCCGTCGCGCCCCCGCGTCCGCCCGCC
>NZ_LXSD01000165.1:0-15175 GCF_017168095.1 Lysobacter enzymogenes
GCGCTCGGCCGCGCCGCCGCCGAGCAGCGGCGCTTCCCGCCGCGCGACTGGAAGACCTACCGCGACGTGCGCGTGCTACGCGACGCCGCCGCCGAGGCCTGGGCGCGGCGCACCGCGCGGTTGGGCCGGTTCGCCCAGCATGCGGCGCTGGCTTGCATAGCGGCGGCGCTGGCGGTGGGGTGGTGGCTGGCGTAGGCGCCCTGCCCTGGCGCGCGGGTTAGCGGGTAGCGGGTTGGCGGCGCTCTGGCGGTCGCCGCTCGTGTAGTCGCTTCATGCCGCGCCCGATTGGCGCGGTCGCGGCTCGCGCCGCTCTTACAGGGGCTGCGGCCGGTTTCGTTTGCGGCTGTAGGAGCGGCGCAAGCCGCGACCGCGCCATAACGACTACGCCGAAGCCTTCACCGGCCCCGCGCCAACTCGCGCCTTGCAGATGCGCCCACCGCGAACGAAAAGGCCGCCGATCCTCGCGGACGGCGGCCCTGGTTTCGCTACGCCGGCAAAACCTCAGGCGAGGTCTTCGACGCCGAGTTCGTTGAGCGCGTTCTGCATCATCTGCCGCGCCGAGTCGCTGAGCTTCTCGTGGTCGAGCGCGTAGCGGATCGTCGCCTCGATCAGGCCGATGTGGGTGCCGCAGTCGAAGCGCGTGCCCTGGAAACGATAGGCGTTGACCGCTTCTTGCTGCAGCAAGGTCGCGATCGCGTCGGTGAGCTGGATCTCGCCGCCGGCGCCCGGCGTGGTGTTCTCCAGCAGTTCGAAGATGCGCGGGTTGAGCACGTAGCGGCCGACCACGGCCAGGTTGCTCGGCGCCACATCGGGCTTGGGCTTCTCGACGATCGCGGTGATCCGGCCCTGGCGCGCGTCGAAGTTCGAGGTGGCGACGATGCCGTAGCTGCCGGTCTGCTCGCGCGGCACGTCCTGCACGGCGATGGTGCTGGCGCCGCTGGCTTCGGCGGCGTCGGCCATCTGCTTGAGCGCGCCGGCGCCGCCGCGGTTCCAGATCAGGTCGTCCGGCAGCAGCACGGCGAAGGGCTCGTTGCCGATCACGTCCTTGGCGCACAGCACCGCATGGCCCAGGCCCAGCGCTTCGGCCTGGGTCACGAACACCGCGCGCACGCCCGGCGGCAGCACGTTGCGGATCAGCTCCAGCTGCTCGGTCTTGCCCGAGCGCTCGAGCTTGTGCTCCAGCTCGTAGGCCTTGTCGAAATAGTCGGCGACCGCGTGCTTGTAGCGGTTGGTGATGAACACCAGGGTGTCGCAACCGGCCTCGATGGCCTCGTCGACCGCGTACTGGATCAGCGGCCGGTCGATGATCGGCAGCATTTCCTTGGGAACGGTCTTGGTCGCGGGAAGGAACCGGGTGCCGAGGCCGGCGACGGGAAATACGGCCTTGCGGATGCGTGCAGCCATCAAATCTTCCTGGCGTTGCGGGCGGGAAAGGCCACCACGGTAGCCGATTCCTTGTAATCGGGGTGTTCGCCGATGGGCTGGAACTCCGGAACCGCGACGCGCAGCAAGGCGCCCAGGGCGTCGCGGTCGTAGCGGATCGACGCCTCGCGCAGTTGCACCAGCGAGTGCTCCAGCGCGCTCATCGTCACCTCGCGCGGCTCGGCCTGCAGGATCTTGGGATGCACCGTCGGGCGGTAGCGCTCGTCGGCGTGGAACAAGGTCTCGTGCAGCTTCTCGCCCGGGCGCAGGCCGGTGTAGACGATGGCCACGTCGCGCCCCGGCTGCTTGCCGGCCAGGCGGATCATCTGCTCGGCCAGCAAGCGGATCGGCACCGGCTCGCCCATGTCGAGGGTGTAGATCGCCTCGTGGGTGCCGATCGCCGAGGCCTGCAGGATCAGCTGGCAGGCTTCGGGGATGGTCATGAAGAAGCGGGTCACTTCCGGGTCGGTCACGGTGACCGGTCCGCCGGCGCGGATCTGCTCGCGGAACAGCGGCACTACGCTGCCGGCCGAATCGAGCACGTTGCCGAAGCGCACGGTGACGAAGCGGGTCTTGCGCTGGTCGGCCAGGGCCTGGCAGGTCATCTCGGCCAGGCGCTTGGTCGCGCCGAGCACGTTGACCGGGTCGACCGCCTTGTCGGTGGAGATCAGCACGAAGGTGCCGACCCCGGCCGCGCGGCAGGCGCGGGCGACGGTTTCGGTGGCCAGCACGTTGTTGCGCACCGCTTCGCGCAGCTGCGCTTCCAGCAGCGGCACCTGCTTGTAGGCGGCGGCGTGGAAGGCGGCGTCGGGTTCGGCCAACCTGAGCGCGTATTCGATCACCGCGCGGTCGCCGCAGTCGCCCAGGACCGGGATGAATTCGACGTCGGGGAAATCGCGGCGCAGCGCGGTCTCGGAGGTGACCAGGGCGAGCTCGTCGATCTCGATCAGGGCGATGCGCGAGGCGCCGTGGCGCGCGCACTGGCGCACCAGTTCCGAGCCGATCGAGCCGCCGGCGCCGGTGACCAGCACCGAACGCCCGCCGAGCCAGCCGCGGATCGCCTTCCAGTCCGGCAGCACCGGCTTGCGGCCGAGCAGGTCTTCGATCGCTACTTCCTTCAGTTCGCCCGGCAGCGAACGCCCTTCCAGCACGTCCTGCAGGCGCGGAACCATGCGGAACGGCAGGCCGGTGCGCTCGCAGGCGATGACGATGCGCTGCATCGCGTCGGCGTCGGCCGAGGGCATGGCGATGACCAGCAGCTTGGCCGCGGTCTCGCGGGCGATGTCGGCGACGTCGTCGACCTTGCCCAGCACCGGCACGCCCTGGACCTTGCTGCCGCGCAGGCGCGCGGCGTCGTCGAGGAAACCGATCGGGTGGTAGGTGCCGAAGCGGCGCAGGTCGCGCACCAGCGCCTCGCCGGCGCGGCCGGCGCCGAGGATGAGGATCCGCACCGACACCGCGTTGGCGCTGTCGATGCGGCTGTCCTTCCACGCGCGGTACAGCAGGCGCGGCGCGCCGAGCATGCCCATCAGCACCAGCGGATACAGCACCAGCACGGTGCGCGGCACCTGGTCGACGCGGTTGTAGAGGAACAGCCCGAGCACGATCGCGAACAGGCCGAGCATGCAGGCCTTGAAGATGTTCCAAAGGTCGGGCACGCCGGCGAAGCGCCACAGCCCGCGGTACAGGCCGACCTGCCAGAACACCAGGCCCTGGGCGGCCAGGACCAGGGCGATCTCGGTCGACCACAGCGGCAGCGGCGGCGGCTGCGCGATCACGCCGAAGCGCAGCTTGTGCAGCGCTTGCCAGACCAGCCAGACCATCGCGAGATCGTGCGCGACCACCGCCAGACGAGGCAGCCCGCTCTTGAGTCGATCACGCAATGAGCTCATTCCTGCCTCGCCTGTAAATCTTCGAATTCGGTCGGTCCGTTCGCCGACCCGGCCCTGTGGTCAGGACGCGGCCCGTTCGGTCCGCTGGATCAGCCACCACAAAAAAGCGGCGGATATATACCACCCGGCCCCCATACACAGCATGAAACCGATACGGACTTCGGTCACAAGGTGCAGCGAGACTAAGGACAGCAGCGTGAAAATCGCATAAGCGAGCGTGACCCGGACATGCCCGGCGCGGCGCGCCCACACTTGGTATGCATGCTGGGTGTGCGGGGTCCACCAGCGCTCGCCGCGGCGCACCCGCCGCAACAGGGTCAGGCTGGAATCGACCATGAATGCGGCCAATGGGATCAGCAGCAACGGCGCATGCCAGGCGTCCAGACCGGTCGCGGCCAGCGCGCCGATGCCGGCGATGGCGTAGCCGATCGCCCCGCTGCCGACGTCGCCCATGAAGATCTTCGCGCGCGGGAAGTTGAACGGCAGGAACCCGGCGCAGGCCGCCACCAGCGCCAGCGCCAGCCAGCTCCACACCGCTCCGCCGAACCCGGCCAGGGCCAGCGCGACCAGCGCCGCCTGCGAGGCGGCCAGGCCGTTGATGCCGTCCATGAAGTTCCACACGTTGGTCAGCCCGACCGCGAACACGAACGCGGCCAGGGCCAGCCAGGGATCGCCGCGCAGCAGCCAGATCGCCGCCGCCAGCAGCGCCGCCGCCAGCGCGTGCACGGCCAGGCGCAGCCACGGCGACAGCGGACGATGGTCGTCGACCCAGCCGATCGCCGCGACCATCAGCAGGCCGACCCCGAACGCCAGCGCCAGCCCGGCGTAGGCGGGAAACTTCAGCGCCAGCGACAGCGTCGCCACCAGCAGCGCGATCACGATCGCGATGCCGCCGCCGCGCGGGGTCGCCACGCTATGGCTGCGGCGCTCGCCGGGCTGGTCGATCAGGCGGCTGCGCAGCGCGTAGGCGCGCGCCAGCCAGGTGCCGGCCGCGGCCAGCGCGGCGTGCATGCCGATCCACGCCCACATACTTCAGACCACCGCGTAGTTGAGCAGCGGCTTGACCGTGCCCCACTCCTTGCAGCTCGGGCATTGCCAGTGGTGGCTGCGCGCGCCGAAGCCGCAGCGGTTGCAGCGGTAGCTCGGATTGCGCACCAGCAACTGGTCGGTGATGTGCTTGAGGTCGTGCAGGGTCGCCAGCGGGTCGGCGCCCTCGGCCAGGGTCAGGTCAATCAGCGCCGCCTCGCCGCGCACCGACGGCCGGTCCTTGAGCTGGCGCGCCAGGTACGCGCGCGCCGCCGGCACGCCGTCCTCGGCCTCGACCATGCGGGTTAGCGCCAGCACCGGCGAGATGCCGCGGTAGTGCTCGCACATCTCGGCCAGGAATGCGCGCGCGCCGGTCGGGTCGCCGTTGCGTTCGTAGCAGCTCAGCAGCGCCGGCAGCACTTCCGGCAGGTAGTCGGGATCGGCGCGGGCGACGCGCTCGAACGCGCGGATCGCCGCGGCGTCGTTGCCGGCCTCCACCTCGATCCGGCCTTCCAGCATGCCGGCGCGCACCGAGTTGGCGTCGGCCTCGTAGGCGCGCTTGACCGCGTCGCGCGCGGCCTGGGCGTCGCCGGCGGCGCGGTGGCGGTCGGCCAGCTCGCACTCGAACTGGGCGATCAGCTTGCCCATCGGCTCGCCGGTCGCGGCCTCGAAGCGCTGCGCGTTCTCGATCGCCTTGCCCCAATCGCGCTCGGCCTGGTAGATGCCGATCAGATGGCGCAAGGCCAGCGGCGCGCGCATGTCCAGCGCGACCAGGTCGCTGAAGACGGTCTCGGCGCGGTCGAGCAGGCCCGAGCGCATGTAGTCCTCGCCCAGCGCCAGCAGCGCCTGGACCTTCTGCTGATCGCTCAGCCCCGGCCGCTGCACCAGCGCCTGGTGCAGGCGGATGGCGCGGTCGACTTCGCCGCGGCGGCGGAACAGATGGCCGAGCGCGACCTGGGTCTCGAAGGTGTCCTTGTCGAGCTCGGCGATGTGCAGGAACAACTCGATGGCCTTGTCCGGCTGCTCGTTGAGCAGATAGTTGAGGCCGCGGAAATAGGTGGTGGACAGGTGGCTGACCTGATTGTCGCTGTGGCGCTCGCCGCCGCGGCGGCCGATCACCCAGCCGCTGATCGCGGCGATCGGCAGCAACAGGAAGAACCAGAACCACTGACTGATGAATTCCATGCGCTCAATTCTCGGCGGCGGTGACGGCCGGCAGCTGCGCGCCGGCCGAGGCGGTGCGCTCGGCGCGCGCCAGGCGGCGGCGCAGCGGCAGCACCACGCTGGCGCTGATCGCCAGTCCGCCGATCAGCGCGCCGGCCAGCAGCGCCACGATCAGGACGATGCCCAGCGAGGTCGCCGGAACGAAGCCGAAACCCAGGTCGATGCTGACGCTCTGGCGGTTGAGCGCGCCGAGCAAGGCGCCGGCGGCCAGGCACAGCACGGCGATGAATACGCGGATCAGGCGCATGAGGACTCCCGGTGTTCGTGTGCGCGCCCTGCCAGCGGCAGGCGCAGCGTACGGCAGGCAAAGAGTAGCCGACGCGAAGCAGCGCGGTGTAGAGGAACGCGATATCGAAGTGCGCGGCGCGAAGGGCCGCACGATGGCGAGCGGCGAACCTGCCCTCGCCTGCGGCCGGATCGGGACGATGCCCGGCGGCCATGGCCCGCCGCGTTGGCGGACGGTTGCGGCGGCCTCAGCCTTCCTCGTCCAGCGGGGTCACACCACTGACGCGCTCGCGCAATTCCTTGCCGGGCTTGAAGTGCGGCACGTGCTTGCCGGGCAGCGCGACCGATTCGCCGGTCTTCGGGTTGCGGCCCAGGCGCGGCGGACGGTAGTGCAGCGAAAAGCTGCCGAAGCCGCGGATCTCGATCCGCTCGCCGGCCGACAAGGCGCCGCCCATCATTTCCAACAAGGCTTTCACCGCCAGATCCACGTCGTCGCCCTTGAGGTGGGCCTGACGCTGGGAAAGGATCTCGATGAGCTCGGACTTGGTCATGCGCAGTGTTGCCTGGCCTTATGAAAAGGTCTTGGGTGAAGATGCGGCCTCGCGCCGCGCGCGATCCCCTGCCGCTGGCCCGCGCGCGTTCCGGCCGAGCCGGCCCGCCGGGCCCGACGCCCCGTCCCGGCTGAGGGACGTGGCATCGCGAACAACGTAGACATCTGAAGCATGAAACCGGTGTCGCCCATCGTCCGACGGCGCCGGCGAGCGGCGCCGCGGAGGATGGCCGCCGCCCCGGCGAACCGGGACGGCGGCGGTACGGCGATTACTCGGACTTGCCGCTCAGGCGCTCGCGCAGCAGCGCGCCCAGGCTGGTGGTGCCGCTGGCAGCGTCGCCGGCGTGACGGTTGTAGTCCGCCATGGCTTCCTGCTGGTCGGCTTCGTCCTTGGCCTTGATCGACAGCTGCATGCTGCGGCCCTTGCGGTCGGTACCGATGATCTTGGCCTCGACGTCCTGGCCGACCTTCAGGTACTGCGACGCGTCCTCGACCCGCTCCTTGGCGATGTCGCGCGCGGCGACGTAGCCTTCGATGCCGTCGGCCAGTTCGATCACCGCGCCCTTGGCGTCGACTTCCTTCACCACGCCCTTGACGATCGAGCCCTTGGCGTTGGAGGCGACGTACTGACCCATCGGGTCCTGCTCCAGCTGCTTGACGCCCAGGCTGATGCGCTCGCGCTCCGGATCCACGGCCAGGACGACGGCTTCCAGCGTGTCGCCCTTCTTGTAGTTGCGGACCACGTCTTCGCCGGTGGTGTTCCAGCTGATGTCGGACAGGTGGACCAGGCCGTCGATGCCGCCGTCCAGGCCGATGAAGATGCCGAAGTCGGTGATCGACTTGATCTGGCCTTCGACCTTGTCGCCCTTCTTGTGGATGGCCGCGAAGGTCTCCCACGGGTTCGAGGTGACCTGCTTCATGCCCAGCGAGATGCGGCGACGCTCTTCGTCGACGTCGAGCACCATGACCTGAACTTCATCGCCGACCTGCACGATCTTGGACGGGTTGACGTTCTTGTTGGTCCAATCCATTTCCGAGACGTGGACCAGGCCTTCGACGCCCGGCTCGATCTCGACGAACGCGCCGTAATCGGTGACGTTGCTGACCTTGCCGAACACGCGGGTGTTGGCCGGGTAGCGGCGGGCGATGTTGTCCCACGGATCCTCGCCCAGCTGCTTGAGGCCGAGGCTGACGCGGTTGCGCTCGCGGTCGTACTTGAGCACGCGCACGTCGAGCTCCTGGCCGACTTCCACCACTTCCGACGGATGGCGCACGCGCTTCCACGCCATATCGGTGATGTGCAGCAGGCCGTCGATGCCGCCGAGGTCGACGAACGCGCCGTAGTCGGTGAGGTTCTTGACCACGCCCTTGAGGATCGCGCCTTCCTGCAGCTTCTCCATCAGCTGCTCGCGCTCGACGCTGTACTCGCTCTCGACCACCGCGCGGCGGGAGACGACGATGTTGTTGCGCTTGCGGTCGAGCTTGATGAGCTTGAACTCGAGCTCCTTGCCTTCCAGGTACGCCGAGTCGCGCACCGGACGCACGTCGACCAGCGAACCGGGCAGGAAGCCGCGGACGTCCTTGATGTCGACGGTGAAGCCGCCCTTCACCTTGCCGCTGATGCGGCCGGTGATGGTCTCGTTCTTCTCGAGCGCCTGCTCGAGTTCGTCCCACACCATCGCGCGCTTGGCCTTCTCGCGCGACAGCACGGTTTCGCCAAAGCCGTTCTCGATGGAGTCGAGGGCGACCTTGACTTCGTCGCCTTCGGCGACATCGATCTCGCCGGCGTCGTTACGGAACTGTTCGATCGGCACGATGCCTTCGGACTTCAGGCCGGCGTTGATCACCACCACGTCGCCGCGGACTTCCACGACGACGCCGGTGACGATGGCGCCCGGCTTCAGCTTGGCCAGGTACTGCTGGCTCTGTTCGAACAGTTCGGCAAATGATTCGGTCATTGGATTTGATTACTCGGTTGAACACACGGATCGCACCGTTTGACATCGTTGCCGTCGTGGCAACGCAAGCAGAACGTGGTCGACCCACCCGTTATGTGATGCGATGCAGCCGCATCATGTGTTGTGGTTGATCCGACGCGGATGCGCCGGGGCTTGGTACAACTGCTTCCGCTGCGGAGGTTTCGTCGCGCCGCGCCGTTCAGCGCGCAGGCAGCAAAGCCAGCACCTGTTCGACTACCGTGTCGATTCCAAGACCGGTGGTATCGATGCGGACGGCGTCATCGGCCGGGCGCAAGGGAGCCACCGCGCGCTGGGCGTCACGGGCGTCGCGGGCGAGAATCTCCCGCAGCAGACCGTCTAAAGTAACCGAAACCCCCTTGTCCTTCAACTGCTTATAGCGCCTTTCCGCGCGCTCTTCGGCGCTGGCAGTCAGGAACACCTTGTATTGGGCGTCCGGGAAGATGACCGTGCCCATGTCCCGCCCGTCGGCGACCAGCCCCGGGGCCTGCCTGAATGCGCGCTGGCGGTCCTTGAGCGCGGCCCGGACCTCGGGAATGGCGGCGATGGCCGAGGCGGCGGCGCCGGCGGTCTCGGTGCGCAGCTCGTCGGTGGCGTCGACCTCGTTGACCAGCACCCGCAGCTCGCCGGAGGCGTCGTCGCGGAAGCCGATGTGGGTGTCGAAGGCGCAGCGGACCAGGGCGGCCGGGTCGGCGAGGTCCAGGTCGGCCCAGCCGGCGGCGACGCCGACCGCGCGGTACAGGGCGCCGGAATCCAGGTAATGCCAGCCCAGGCGCTGGGCGACCAGGCGGCTGATGGTGCCCTTGCCGGAGCCGGACGGGCCGTCGATGGTGAGGACGGGGACGGAGGAGTTCTGGGAAGATGCGCTATTCATGCGCCGCATTATGCGGCCGCGGCGCGCGCAGCGGTCCTGGCGAGCGCCCTCGCCCGCCGCCCGGCCGGCGCCGAACGCCCCGATCACGGCGGTTTTTTGCGCCCGAGTGCGCAACCACTTGATCGGCCGGCATTTTGTCCGCTAGAATCGCAGGCTAGCTTTTCCCATCCCATCCCATCCACTCAACCAGCCGAGATCTGTCATGAAGGTCCTGTCCTCTCTGAAGTCGGCGAAGGCCCGCCACCGCGACTGCAAAGTCGTTCGCCGCCGCGGCAAGGTCTTCGTGATCTGCAAGTCGAACCCGCGTTTCAAGGCGCGTCAGCGCTGAAACCGGCCGGCGGATTTTGAGTCCGCCGCCGCAGGGTCAAGTCGAAAGCCGCCGCAAGGCGGCTTTCTTCGTTCCAGCCCCCTCCACCGGCCGCGATCGCGTCGTGGCCGGCCTTGTTTCGCCAAACCGTGACGGCCGCACCCTGCCGCTATGCGTCACCTTGTGCCTAGAATCCCGCGTCCTTTGCCCAGGTGAATTCGCCATGAAGCTGCGCGTTGCCGTTGCACCCCTGCTCGCCCTGCTGGCCCTGTCCGGCGCGGCCTCGGCCGATACCCTGCTGATCCAGCGCGTGCAGGAAGAAGGCAAGGCGGCCCTGCCGGCGCGCGGCCAGAGCATGGACCAGGTCAAGGCGCGCTACGGCGAGCCGGCCCAGCGCCTGGATGCGCGCGGCGGCCAGAAGAAGGCCTGGCCGCAGATCAACCGCTGGGTGTATCCGGCCTTCACCGTGTACTTCGAGAAGAGCCGGGTGATCGACGTGGTGGCGAACAAGGCCGGTGCCGGCGAAATCGGGCCGAAACCGCCTATCCTTTGAGGTTATGACCAACAACGCATTGCGCTTCCCCGCGGAGTGGGAACCCCAGTCCGCGGTTTTGATCGCGTGGCCGAACGCCGACACCGACTGGGCCGACCGCCTGGGCGAGGTCGAAGAGACCTACATCGCCCTGGTCGCGGCCATTACCCGTTTCCAGCCGGCGCTGATCTGCGTGGCCGACGACGACGTCCAGGCCTACGCCCGCGCGCGCCTGTCCTCGGCCCGGATCGACATGTCGAAGGTGCGCTTCATCGACGCGCCCTACGACGACACCTGGCTGCGCGATTCCGGCCCGATCACGCTCAAGCGCGAGGACGGCGGTTTTCGTTTGCTCGATTTCCGCTTCACCGGCTGGGGCGGCAAGTTCGACGCCAGCCAGGACGACCTGCTGGTCGAGCGCCTGCATGAGCAGGGCGTGTTCGCCGACAGCGAGCGCGAGAGCATCGACTTCGCCCTGGAAGGCGGCGGCATCGAGACCGACGGCGCCGGCACCCTGCTGACCACCTGGCGCTGCCTGCACGAGCGCCACCCCACGCTCGGCCGCGAAGAAATCACCGCCAAGCTGTCGGCGTGGCTGCGCCAGGACCGGGTGCTGTGGCTCGACCACGGCTACCTGGAAGGCGACGACACCGACGCCCACATCGACACCCTGGCCCGTTTCGCGGCCGAAGACGCCATCGTCTACCAGGGCTGCGACGATCCGGGCGATTCGCACTACGCAGAGCTGCAGGCGATGGCTGCCGAACTGGCCGCGCTGCGCACCCGCGACGGCCGCCCGTACCGCCTGTTCGCGCTGCCGTGGGCCCAGCCGATCATCGACGAGGAGCGCCGCCTGGCGGCCAGCTACGCCAACTTCCTGATCGTCGACGGCGCGGTGCTGATGCCGGCCTACGGCGACGCCGCCGACCCGGCCGCGCAGGCGGTGCTGGCGCAGGCCTTCCCGGACCGCGAGATCGTCGCGGTGCCGTGCCGGCCGCTGATCTGGCAGAACGGCAGCCTGCATTGCGTGACCATGCAGTTGCCCAAGGGCGTGGTGGCGTAAGCCCCAAGGTGCGCCGTGCGAGTCGCGCGGCGCACTTGCTCTGACGCTCGCGGGTCGCGCTCCCGGCGAGCCGCGAAGCCCGATCCGCGCGGCACCACAGTTCGTTGCGCCTTCTCACCCCGTCGTTTGCGCCTTCTCACCCCGTCATTCCGGCGCAAGCCGGAATCCATTTTGATTTCGCTCTGCCCTGCCGCAGTGGCAAGGCAACGGCAAAAGCAAAATGGATTCCGGCTTGCGCCGGAATGACGGCGTAGGGGCGTTCGAAGCCGTACGAAGCCGATTCCGGCTTTCTCTTCGATCTCTCGTCGCCAGCGCTGCCCGCGCTCATCGTCATGGCGCGGTCCTACAATAGGCCCACGCCCCACAGCCGGACCCGTGCACCCGATGAAAAAGACCACCCTCCCCGTCGCCCTGATCCAGGACCGCGACCACGGCTCGCGCGAGGCCAATCTGGCCAACATCGAGCAGCGCGTCGGCGAGGCCGCCAGACAGGGCGCCAAGCTGGTGCTGCTGCAGGAACTGCACAACGGCCCGTACTTCTGCCAGCACGAATCGGTCAGCGAATTCGACCTGGCCGAAACCATTCCCGGCCCGAGCACGCAGCGCCTCGGCGCGCTGGCCAGGCAGCACGGCATCGTCCTGGTCAGCTCGCTGTTCGAGCGCCGCGCGGCCGGGCTGTACCACAACACCGCGGTGGTCTACGAGACCGACGGTTCCATCGCCGGCAAGTACCGCAAGATGCACATCCCGGACGATCCGGGGTTCTACGAGAAGTTCTACTTCACCCCGGGCGACATCGGTTTCGAGCCGATCCAGACCTCGGTCGGCCGCCTGGGCGTGCTGGTGTGCTGGGACCAGTGGTATCCCGAAGGCGCGCGGCTGATGGCGCTGGCCGGCGCGGAGCTGCTGCTGTATCCGACCGCGATCGGCTGGGACCCCGACGACGCCCAGGACGAGAAGGACCGCCAGCGCAACGCCTGGATCCTCAGCCACCGCGGCCACGCGGTCGCCAACGGCTTGCCGGTGCTGAGCGTGAACCGGGTCGGGTTCGAGCCGTCTCCGCTGGGCGCATCGGGCATCCAGTTCTGGGGCTCCAGCCACGTGCTCGGCCCGCAGGGCGAGTACCTGGCCGAGGCCAAGACGGCCGAGCCGGAGATCGTGATGGCCGAGGTCGACCTGGGCCGCAGCGAGCACGTGCGGCGGATCTGGCCGTTCCTGCGCGACCGCCGCATCGACGCCTACGCCGACCTGCTCAAGCGCTACCGCGACTGATGGCGGCGCCCGCCTCCTCGCTGCGCCTGCGCGCGGCGGTCGAGTCCGACCTGGACGCGATCGCCGCGCTGTACGCGCGCGAGGTGCGCGAGGGCGTGGCGACCTACGAATACGACGTGCCCGACCGGGCCGAGATGCACCGGCGCTGGCGCGCGATCGCCGACGCCGGTTATCCGTACCTGGTCGCCGAACTGGTCGAAGACGGCGCCGCGCGTTTCGCCGGCTACGCCTACGCCAGCGCCTACCGCACCCGCATCGGCTATCGCTGGACGGTGGAGAACTCGGTCTACGTCGAGCCCGCCTGCCACGGCCGCGGCATCGGCGGCGCGCTGATGCGGCGCTTGATCGAGGACTGCGCGGCGCTCGGCTTCCGGCAGATGGTCGCGGTGATCGGCGACGGCAGCAACGCCGCCTCGGTGGCGCTGCACGAGCGGCTCGGCTTCAAGCTCGCCGGCGTGTTCCCGGGCCTGGGACGCAAGCACGGGCGCTGGCTGGACACGGTGCAGATGGTGCTGCCGCTGGGCGACGGCAATTTCGGCGAGCCGGACGAAAACGTCCCCGGCCTCCGGTAAGCCTCATTTCCCCCTGTAGGAGCGGCGCAAGCCGCGACCACGACACCCCGACTACGACGCCAGCCGCAACCATGCGGCGCGGGCTCCTGTTGCCGTGGGATCGGGCACGACGACCTGCACCGCGGCCCGCGCCGGCGCACGGTTGGCGCGGTCGCGGCTTGCGCCGCTCCTACGGGGGGTGATCGGGGCGGCGCCGGGAGGGGCATTTTTGCGCCGGGCGCGGCGTGGGCGCGAAAAACACAATTTGAAACCCCGAATTCCGCAATTTGAGTCAACAGTGGCAGGGTGCCGGCGCGCCCTGTCGCGGCGCCGGTCGGTGTCGGGAGCGGCCGACGAACGGCTCCATTAAAACGAACGGACGTGCTATTTTGCGCGCTATGTCCTCCCTGACCGCCACCAACAAAGGCGCCGCCACCCGCGAAGCCATCCTCGACCAGGCCTACGGCATCGCCTGCTCGGCCGGCCTGGAAGGGCTGTCGATCGGGCCGCTGGCGGCCGCGGTGGGCATGTCCAAGAGCGGCGTGTTCGCCCACTTCGGCTCGCGCGAGGACTTGCAGCTGGCGGTGCTGGACAAGGCCGGCGAACGCTTCGTCGCCTACGTGCTGCTGCCGGCGCTGCAGCAGCCGCGCGGGCTGGTGCGGCTGCGCGCCATCGTCGATGCCTGGTTCGACTGGTCGCGCCACACCGACGGCGGCTGCGTGCTGCTCGGCGCGGTCAGCGAATACGACGACCGCCCCGGCGCCCTGCGCGATTGGGTGGTCGAGCAGCAAAAGCGCTGGCGCCAGGTGCTGGCCCAGGCCGTGCAGCTGTGCGTGGACACCGGCGAGCTCGGCGCCGAGACCGATACCGAGCAACTGGCGTTCGAAATCTACGGCACCGCGCTGATCGTGCACCACGACGCCGGCCTGTTCGGTTTCGACGCCGCCGTCGCGCGCGGTCGTCGCGCCCTGGAGCGGCTGCTGCGCTCGTATGCCGCCGCGCGCGCGCCGGTCGCCGTCGCCGTTCCTTCCCTGGCCTGACCCTTCCCTCCCCAGCCTGATCGCCTACCCCACGAGGCCCGTCATGTCCGTTCCTGCCGCCAAAATTAGCACGACCGTTCGTAACGCAGTTCGTTTATACGGCCTTCGCCTGGGCTTCGCCCTCGGCGCCTGGTTCGCGCCGGAAGCGACCATGCGCCGCGCCGCCGACCTGTTCTGCACCCCGTTCGCCTCCAGCCGCCGCCGCGCGCTGGCCGCGCCGACCGCGGACGCGCGCGAGGAGACCCTGCGCGTCGACGGCCACGCCATCGCCTGCTACGTATGGGGCGATCCGCGCAGCCAGCCGTACGTGTTGTTCGCGCATGGCTGGTCCAGCCACGGCACCCGCGTGGCCAAGTGGCTGCCGGCGCTGCGCGCGGCCGGTTATGCGGTAGTCGCGTTCGATCAGCTCGCGCATGGGCGCAGCGAAGGCCGGCTGGCCACCCTGCCCGACTTCACCCGCCACCTGCACGCGGTCGGCGCGCATTACGGGCCGGCGGCGGCGGCGATCGGGCATTCGCTCGGCGGTGCGGCGACCTTGCTGGCGATGGCGCGCGGGCTGCGCGCCGAGCGCGCGGTGCTGATCGCGCCGGCGGCCGATCCGGTCGCCGCGGTCAAGCGCTTCGCCCGCTTCCTGTGGGTCGGCGAAGACCTGTGCCGGCGCATGTTCGCCTACTTCGAGGCGCGCATCGGCATCAGCTTCGATTCGCAGCAGGCGCACCGCAACGCGCCGAGCATCGCCCAGCCGGCGCTGATCGTGCACGACCTGGGCGACCGCGAAGTGCCCTGGGCCGAAGGCGAGCGCTATGCGCGCTACTGGCCGGACTCGCGCCTGCTGACCACCCAGGGGCTGGGCCACAACCGCATCGCCGACGACCAGAGCGTGATCGCGGCGACGCTGCGCTTCCTGCGCGGCGAAGCGGTCGGCGACAGGATCGTGTCGAGCGCGAACCTGCCTTACGGGATGGCCTGAGCGCGGCGCGGGCCGGGCGCAGACCGCTGCCGCCCGCAGCGGCGTCCCCGCTGCGGCCCGGCGAGGGTCGACGCGGGCGGCCCGTGCGCAGGCGCGGCTGCGTTCGCATCGAGCAAGGCCGCCGATCCGAGCAAGCGCGAACGGGTCCGGCCGGGGCTCACCCCTCCCGCTTCGGCCGGACCGTTCGCCTCTCGCGCGCTGCCGGGCACCGCCTCGGCCGCTGCGGCGGCGCGATGCCGACGCCGCGCCCG
>NZ_LXSD01000166.1:0-2028 GCF_017168095.1 Lysobacter enzymogenes
CCAGCGGCCTGGCCGCCGGCATCGACGCCGCCGCCCACCGCGCCGCGCTCGAAGCCGGCGGGCCGACCGTGGCCGTGCTCGGCACCGGCCCGGACCTGGCCTACCCGCGCCGCCACGCCGACCTGCTCGCGCGCATCGCCGCCGAAGGCGTCGCGGTCAGCGAATACCCGCCCGGCACCGAAGCCCGGACCGGGCATTTCCCGGCGCGCAACCGCATCGTCGCCGGGCTCAGCCTGGGCGTGCTGGTGGTGGAGGCGGCCGAGCGCTCCGGCGCGCTGATCACCGCGCGCCTGGCCGCCGAGTGCGGGCGCGAGGTGTTCGCGGTGCCCGGCTCGATCCACAACCCGCTGGCGCGCGGCTGTCACCGGCTGATCCGCGAGGGCGCGGGGCTGGTGGAACGCGCGGCCGAGGTCGCCGCGGCGCTGGCCCCGGTCGCGGCCGAACTGGCCGAAGGCTTGCGCCAGCGCCTCGGCGCCCCCATTGACGATGGCCACGCGGCGGTCATACAGGCCGGTCAGGATGGTCCCGGTCCCGTCTCAGGAGACGCCGATCCACCCCGGACCTCGCCCGATTTCGCCGATCCCGACTACCAGTCCTTGTGGAACGCGCTGGGCTTCGACCCTACCGGTATGGATGAACTGGTCCACCGTACTGGATTGACGACCGCGGAACTGTCCTCCATGCTGCTGGTCATGGAGCTTGAGGGTCGCGTTTCGGCGCAGCACGGCCGTTACTTCCGCAACCGCTGAACTCGTATCGGTGCCGCACACCGGCGGTTCACCCGGCCAATCAGCAAGTTCTGACCCACCGCGCCGCATGCGGCGCAGGCCGAGGGAAATGAAAGAGAGCATCCTGGACGTCCTGCTGTACCTGTTCGAGCATTACTTCACCGACGATGCGGACCTCGTCCGCGACCGCGATTCGCTCCGCAGCGGCCCCCTGTTCGAAGAACTGGGCCAGGCCGGTTTCAGCCCCGCCGAGATCAACAAAGCCATCGAATGGCTCGATGCGCTGGCCCAGCAGCGGCCCAGCGTCAGCAGCCCGCGCGCGGACGGGCCGACCCGGATCTACTTCGGGCCGGAACTCGACAAGCTCGACGTCGAGTGCCGCGGCTTCCTGCTGTTCCTGGAACAGCACGGCATCCTCGACGCGGACCAGCGCGAGCTGGTGCTCGACCGCGCGATGGCGCTGGACCAGGACGAACTGGACCTGGACGACCTCAAATGGGTCGTGCTGATGGTGCTGTTCAACCAGCCCGGTTCCGAGGCGGCCTACGCCTGGATGGAAACCCAGATGTTCGAGGACGAGCCCGAGCCGGTGCACTGAACCGGCCCGGCGGCGCCGCACGCGACGCCGTAGCGTCCCGCACGCCGGCACGGCCGCGGCGCCGTGTCTGGCTTCGCGTTCACTGATCGTCGGCGGCCTCGGGCCGCGGCCGTGGCGTGCGCGGGGGTCGCATCGGCTCGAACCGCATCGATTCGAGCCCCATCCGCCCCATCGCACCACCCCGAACCGTATCGTCCGCAGGCGCGACGCAATCGCGCGCCGCCGCTGGTCGCCGCTCGCGCATCCATCCGTCGCCGACGCGGTCGCACGGTCCGGCGACGGCTAGCGTTTTGTGCGCTGCGTGGTAGTTTCATGCGGCTCGCGCGTGCCGGGGTGGCCGTGCGCAGCCTTATTGCGCAACGCTGACGCGGTCTCGACGCAGCGGCGCTTTCCATGACAAGGACGCCCGCGCCCGCCCTCGTGCCGGCCGCGGATTTCGGGGGGAAGGCAATGACGAACTGGTACTACCACGATCCGTCGCAGGGCCGGGTCGGCCCGATCGACACGGAAACCGTGCGCGAGCATTTCCGCGCCGGCCGGATCCAGCGCGACACCCTGGTGTGGCGCGAAGGGCTGCGCGAATGGCAGCCGCTGCAGCGCCTGGAACACGAATTCGGCCTCGGCGCGACGCCGCCGCCGCTGCCGCCGGGGGTGGCGAACGCCGCCGCCACGGACGCAGCGCCCGCCGCCGCGACGCCGACC
>NZ_LXSD01000167.1:0-3511 GCF_017168095.1 Lysobacter enzymogenes
CCTGGCCGCTGAACGAGCGCCACAGCCCCCAGGCGCCGAACGCCAGGGCCGCGGCCAGCAGCGCCATCGCCGGCAGGCGCCAGCGTTGCGACGGGTGCGCGGCGCCCGCCGCGGAGGCGGCGGGCGCGGGACGCGATTGACGGGTTTCCTCGCTCATCCGCCCCAGCGTGAGGGCGGCGGCGGCCGGGCTCAATCCACCAGGGCGGCGGCGGTAATCGCAGCTTCAGGCGGCGGCAACGCGGCCGCGGCGTCGGCGTGCTGGGCGTCGGCGTGGATCAGGCGGCCGGTCAGCTGCGAGCCGGCGGTCATCTCGACCACCTTGTAGTGGACGTTGCCCTCGACCCGCGCCTTGGACGCCAGTTCGACCCGCTCGCTGGCGTAGACGTCGCCATGCAGGGTGCCGTTGATGACCACCACCGGCGCGCGCACCTCGCCCTCGATGCTGCCGTTCTCGGCCAGGGTCAGGCTGGCGGGCTGGCCGTCGGCGGCGATCAGCTTGCCGATGATCCGGCCCTCGATGTAGAGGCCGCCGCTGAATTGCAGATCGCCGCGGATCACCACCTGCGAGCCGATCATGGTGTCGACCTGGCCTTCGCGCAGCGGGGCCGGTTTGCTGTTGGTCTTGAACATCTTTCAGGTTTCCCCAGTCGTTACGGTGACGCCGCTCTTCCAGGCGAAGCGTTGCTCGATCGAGGCGTTCTCTCCGCGCAACGAAACGCGGATGCGTTGCGGAGTGAACCCGGCCGGCAGCATCACGCTGCCGTCGAGGGTCTGGAAGTAGCGGAAGGAGTAGTCCTGGGCGGGCGCCTTGGACTTCTGGTGCAACTCGTCCCAACCGATGCTGGCGAGCTTGCCGCCGCGCACCCCCTCGACCTGGAACTGCAGCCCCCCGCTGCTCACCGCACCGCGGTTCAGGTTCTGGGTCAGGACGATCTGGTACCGCCAGGTGCCGCCGGCCTCGGGGTGGAATTCCACCGAGTGCACGTTCAGCCCCTTGGCCGGCGCGGTGGCGCCGACCAGGCGTTCGTAAAAGGCCACGTCGGCGCGCAGGTCGGAGATTTCCTCCTCGCGCTGGGCCAGCGAGCTTTGCACCTGCTTGTTGGCGGCGCGGCTGATCTGGTCGGAGCGCTGCAGGTTGGCCTCGCGCTGGGCGAGCTTGTCCAGCTCGCCCTGGCGCTGGCGCAGCTCGCGCCGGGTCTGCTCGAGCTGGGACTTGAGCTTGGGCAGCTGCGGCGCGGCCAGCGACTGCGACCACCACCAGGCCAGCGCCAGCGAGGCCGCCCACGCCACGCCCACCGCCGACCAGATATAAGGTCGCTTGTCCGGCTGCTGCTGGACGATGACGAAGCGCGGCGGCGGCATTTTGCTCATACGGGGACGTCGACGGCCCGAAGCCGCCGCTTTACCTATACTCAACCTTCAATCTTAACGGGAACGCCGCGATGTCCGAAGCGCACCTGTTCGCAGTTGGCGTAGTTCTGGCCTGGCTGTCGGGCGTGCGGGTCTACCTGACCGTGTTCGGGGTCGGGCTGGCCGGCATGCTCGGCTGGCTGGACCTGCCGCCGGCGCTGCAGGCGACCCAGTCGCCGTGGGTGCTGGGGGTCTGCGGCCTGCTCACGGTCGGCGAGTTCTTCGCCGACAAGATCCCGGGCGTGGATTCGGGCTGGGACCTGCTGCACACCCTGCTGCGGGTGCCGGTGGGCGCGTTCCTGGCCGCGGCGACGATGTCGCCCGACGGCCAGCTCGGCGCCGGCGCGCTCGCCGCCGGCGCCGGCGTGGCCCTGACCAGCCACCTGCTCAAGTCCGGCTCGCGCGCCCTGCTCAACACCTCGCCCGAACCGGTCAGCAACTGGACCGCCTCGGTGACCGAAGACGCCGCCGTGCTCGGCGTGCTGGCGCTGGCCTTCGCCCACCCGTGGCTGAGCCTGGGCATCGTGGCGACGATCACCGTGGTCCTGGCGCTGATGCTGTGGTGGCTGTGGCGGCTGCTGTTCCGGCGGCGCAAGCGCGAGCCCAAGCCGCTGCAGGCGGGCTGAAGCGCGCGAACGATCGATGCCCCGCAAGCCGCCGGCCGATGCCGGCGGCTTTTTCATGCCCGCGCATCGCGGCCGAAGCCCCTGTAGGAGCGACGCGAGTCGCGACCGCGGGCCTTCCGCTCGCGCCGGACTGTCGGCGTAGTTGCGTTGCCGCGGTCGCGGCTCGCGCCGCTCCTACAGGAAGCGGCCGCGGCTACGCGGCGAGCGGGCAACGAAAAAGCCGCCGGCGCGGGGCCGGCGGCTCGGGTTTCGTCTGGCGGGCCGGCGATGCGCTGCGCATCGCCGAAGCTGGCTGGAGGAAGTGCCGCTTGCGCGGCTGCGGTGGCTCGATCCGTCTGGCTGGCGTCGGCTGGCTCGTGGATCGCACCGCGGCGGGGGAGCGCGAGGCTCCCGCGCATCACTCGTCTTCGATCTTGGTCAGCAGGTAGTTCTGCTCGCCCAGGCGCTCGATCAGCGCGAGCTGGGTTTCGATCCAGTCGACGTGTTCTTCTTCCGAATCCAGGATGTCGGCGAACAGCTTGCGGCTGACGTAGTCGCCGACGCTTTCGCAATGCTTGATCGCATCGCGCAGCAGCGGGATCGCCTCCAGCTCCAGCGCCAGGTCGCACTCGAGCAGTTCGCGCGGGTTCTCGCCGATGCGCAGCTTGCCCAGCGCCTGGAAGTTCGGCAGGCCGTCGAGGAAGAGGATGCGGTCCGACAGCTTGTCGGCGTGCTTCATCTCGTCGATGGACTCGTGGTACTCGTGCTCGGCCAGTTCCTTGAGGCCCCAGTTCTTCAGCATCTTGGCGTGCAGGAAGTACTGGTTGATCGCGGTCAGCTCGTTGAAGAGCGCTTTGTTGAGGAATTCGATGACTTTGGCGTCGCCCTTCATGGCCGGCTCCTGCGTTGCGATGGGCGGCACTCTAGCCCTTTCGCCCAGGCCGTGACGAAACGCGAATCGTGCGCAACGGGAAGCGTGAATCGCTCGCAAAAGGCGCGGTTCGCAGGGCTGCCGCAGATGCGAAAACGGCCGCGCGAGGCGGCCGTTGCAGACGATTGCGAGCTGGAAAGATCGCGGGCCGAAGGCGGCCGGGTCAGGCGGCTTGCTGCAACACCGACAGCGGCAGATCGCGCACGTTGCGGGCCTGCTCGAGCAGCGAGCCGGCCAGGTCCAGGCAGCTGCCGCAATTGGCGCCGGCGCCGGTGCGCATGGTCAGTTCCGAAACGCTGCGGCAGCCGGCTTCGGCGGCCTGGCGGATATCGCGGTCGGTGACTCCGTTGCAGATGCAGACGTACACGGCGCTGGTCTTCGGTTGGCAGCCGGCTGGCTGCGCGACCATTCCGCCACGGATGAGAATGATTGTCAATTAATGGGAGCCCAATCCGTTACCGCCGTCGCCGCCCGGCCTCAGCCGGGCCCGGACGGGCGCCGCCTGGGCCGGCTCAGGCGCCGGGTTCGGAGCCGCCGCAGGCCGACTGGCCGCCCGGGCGGGCGC
>NZ_LXSD01000168.1:0-3026 GCF_017168095.1 Lysobacter enzymogenes
GCGCCGGCGCAGCCGCGGACCGTCGTCGCCGCCGCGGCGGCGCCGGCCGTCAACGCTGCGTCGCAGCTGCGCCAGGTCGAGGACGTGCTGCGCGAGACCCTGGCCGAAGTGCTGTACATGAAACCGGCCGATGTCGGCGCCCACACCACCTTCGCCGACCTGGGCATGGACTCGGTGATGGGCGTGGAGTGGCTGCCGATGATCCAGCAGCGCCTGAGCGTGTCGCTGGGCGCGACCAAGATCTACGAATACCCGACGATCCGCGAACTGGCCGCGTACGTGGCGGCGCAGCTGCCTGCGGCTGCGCCGGCGCCGGCCTCATCAGCGCCGACCGCGCCGGTCGCCGCAGCAGCGCCGCCGCAAGCGCGCGTTGCCGCAACCGACAGCGCCAGCGCACCTGCGCCCGTCGCCGCTGCGGCCGCGCCGGCGGGCGAATCCTCCGCACCGGCGCGACTGCGTGAGGTCGAGGATGTGCTGCGCGAGACCCTGGCCGAAGTGCTGTACATGAAACCCGGCGATGTCGGGGTCAACACGCCCTTCGTCGATCTGGGCATGGATTCGGTGATGGGCGTGGAATGGTTGCCGATGATCCAGCAACGCCTCGGCGTATCGCTGGGCGCGACCAAGACCTACGAGTATCCGACGATCCGCGACCTGGCCGGTTATGTGCTGGCGCAGATGCCGGCCGCCGCCGCGCCGTCGTCGTCGCCCGCCGGCGAATCCGATCCGGTCGACCGCTGGCTGCAGGCGATCTACGAGGGCAGGGCGGATCCGGCCGAAGCGCAGCGATGGCTGGCGACGCTGGAAACCGAAGAAACGAGCGGACGGACACCATGAATCGAGAAGACATCCTGCGCGCGCTGCAGACCCGGCAGATCACGCCCGAGCAGGCCAGGCGCATGCTCGCCGCGACCGCGCCGACCGCCGCCGCGACCGCCGTCGCGCCGCAGGCCGCCGTGCCGCAAGCGATTGCGCCGCAAGCCGCCGCATCGTCGGGCACGGCCGCGTCCGCGGCGCCCGCCGCCGCGGACGAGCGCATCGCCATCGTCGGCATGTCCGGCCGCTATCCGGGCGCGCAATCGCTGGACGAATTCTGGGAACTGCTCGCCGCCGGCCGCTCGGGCGTGCGCACAGTGCCCGCGTCGCGCTGGGACGCCGAACAGTTCTACGACCCGCGGCCGCAGCAGCCCGGCAAGATCTATTGCACCGCGCTGGGCTCGATCGACGAGGTCGAGTATTTCGATCCGCTGTTCTTCGGCATTTCGCCGGCCGAAGCCACCGCGATGGACCCGCAGCACCGATTGTTCCTGCAGGAGAGCTACCGCGCGTTCGAGGACGCCGGCTACGCGCCGGCGACGCTGGACGGCGCGCGCTGCGGCGTCTACCTCGGCATCATGGGCAACGAATACGTCGGCCTGTGCAAGCTGGCCGGCGCCGGCATCGGCGAGGTCACCGGCAATTCCTCCTCGATCGCCGCGGCGCGCATCGCCTATCACCTCAATCTGAAGGGCCCGGCGCTGGCGGTGGACACCGCCTGCTCGTCGTCGCTGGTCGCGACCCACCTGGCCTGCCAGGCCTTGCTGGCCGGCGAGATCGACATGGCCCTGGCCGGCGGCGTGACCTTGTACCTGACTCCGGAAACCCACGTCAGCATGTGCGCCGCGGGGATGCTGTCCGCGGCCGGGCGCTGCAGCGCGTTCGACGATTCCGCCGACGGCTTCGTCCCCGGCGAAGGCGTGGGCACGCTGGTGCTCAAGCGCCTGAGCGACGCGATCGCCGCCGGCGACCGTATCCACGCGGTCGTGCTCGGTTCGGGCATCAACCAGGACGGGCGCACCAACGGCATCACCGCGCCCAGCGGCAAGAGCCAGGTCGAACTGCTGCGCGAGGTCTATCGGCGCCACCGCATCGACCCGGGCTCGATCAGCTATGTCGAAGCGCACGGCACCGGCACCCGCCTGGGCGATCCGATCGAATTCGAAGCGCTGGCGACGGTGTTCGGCGAGGCCGGCGCGGCCGCGTATTCGTGCGCGCTGGGCTCGGTCAAGAGCAATATCGGCCACGCCTCCGCCGCGGCCGGCGTCGCCGGCGTGCACAAGACGGTGCTGGCCCTGCGCCAGCGCCAGCTCGCGCCGACCCTGCATTACGCCCGGCCCAATCCGCACATCGAACTGCGCGGCTCGCCGTTCGTGATCAACGCCGAGCTGCGCGAATGGCGCAGCGCCTCGGCGCGCCGCGCCGCGGTGAGTTCGTTCGGCTACAGCGGCACCAACGCGCATCTGGTGCTGGAGGAATGGATCGAGCCGGAAACCGGGGTCGCGGCCGACGACGCCGGCGACGCCCAGTTGTTCGTGCTGTCCGCGCGCGGCGCCGACGAGCTGCGCGAGCAATGCCGCGCGCTGGCCCAGTGGCTGCCGCGCAATCCGCACATTCCCCTGGCCGATGTCGCCTTCACCCTGCAGCACGGGCGCGCCGGGTTCGAGCATCGCCTGGCCTTCCTTGCCGCCAGCCGCGCCGAAGCGCTGGCCCGGCTGGAGGATTTCCTCGCCGGCCGCGACGCGCCGGCGCTGTTCGCCGGCCGGGTCACCGCGCAGATGCGCGAGGCCTTGCGCGCCGCCGCGGACGCGCCCGCGCCGCTGCGCGGCGACGCGCAGGGCTTGGGCGAACTCGCCGCGCGCTGGGTCGGCGGATTCGATCCGGACTGGCGCGCACTGCCGCGCGCCGCGGCGGTGCGTCCGGCGCACCTGCCGACCTATCGCTTCGCCAAGGACCGTTGCTGGGTCGACGGCGCCGAGTATGTGTTCGCCAACAATCGCGCCATGCGTCGCGAAGATATCGCCGGCGACGCCGCCGCGCCGCCGCTGCCGCCGGCCGCGCCCGAACGCGACGTTCCCGCGGAACTGGCCGCGCTGGAACTGCTGATCGCCGACAGCGAACCGGTGCCGGCGCCCGTGCCGGGCGCGATCGACGCCGGCGCGCGCGTCGTCCTGGTCGGCGCCGACGCGCAGCAGGCCGCGCAGTTCGCC
>NZ_LXSD01000169.1:0-3891 GCF_017168095.1 Lysobacter enzymogenes
GACGCGCGGTGGCCGCGCGCTCCGGCGGCGCGGCCAAGCGCCGCCAGCGCGGCGACGACGCGCTCGCCGCCGAAGCCGACTGAAGCACCCGAACACGAACACGTTGCACCGCATTCCCGCCTGGCGCCGAGCGCGCCGTCCTTCCGCCGGCCCGCAGCCCGGGCCGTCCGCACCGCCGCTTTGGAGACGCCAGTGAGCGCTGCCCATTCGCTGATGCATTACTTCGAAAACGTCCCGGACCACGTCCGCAAGTACAAATGGCTGGTGTGGCTGACGGTGATCGCCGCCACCGCCTTCGCCATCGCCGGCCTGGGACGGGTCCGCTTCGACATGACCATCGAAGGCTGGTTCGCCGACAACGACCCGACCATCGTGGCCATGGACGGCTTCCGCTCGCGCTTCGGCAGCGACGACCACCTCTATATCGTCTACAAGCCCAAGGACGGCGACGTGTTCTCGCACGATTCGCTGAGCGCGGTGCGCAAGCTGCGCGAAGACCTGCTGCAGCGCTCGCTCGACGCGCCCGACGGCTCGCCGCTCAAGCGCATCGTCAAGATCACCACGCTGGCCAACGCGCCGGTGCTGAAGGTCGAACAGGACGCCCTGGTCAGCCGCAACCTGGTCGGCGCGCAGGTGCCCAGCTCGCCGGAAGAACTGGCGGAAGTGGCGAGCACCGCGCTGCAACAGCGCTCGCTGCCGCTGCAGTACTTCTCCAGGGACCACAAGTACGGCGGCATCCTGGTCGAGACCAACTTCGGCGCGATCCCGGTCGACTTCGAAGCGCGCACCGCCAAGGCCGCGCAGACCGGCGCGGCCGGCGCGACCGCCGAGGCCGGCGCCGAAACCGGCGTCGACAACCTCAGCATGAGCTTCGACGGCAAGGCGGTGGAGGAGCGCGTGCGCTTCAAGCCGACCGACCTGGGCGACTACCTGGGCTTCATCAACGAGGTCAAGCTGAGCCTCAACAAGCCCGAATTCGCCTCGCGCTTCGACTACTACCCGGTCGGCAACCCGGCCTCGACCGAATACAACATGCAGGTGCTGCAGGAGATGGGCACCTTGTACCTGGCCATGCTGGTGATCATGGTCGCGGTGCTGTGGTTCCTGTTCCGCTCCTTCAGCGGCGTGCTGTGGCCGTCGCTGGTGGTGATCCTCAGCGCGGTGTGGACGATCGGCTTCGCCAGCTGGCTCGGGGTGACCTTCACCGCGTTCCTGATCCTGACCGTGGTGATGATCCTGGTGATCGGCATCGCCGACTCGATCCACATCCTCTCGGGCTACGAGTACTTCAGAAACAAGGGGCTGGAGCACAAGGAGGCGGTGCGCGCCTCGTTCCATTCCTCGGCCAACGCCTGCTTCCTGACCGCGGTCACCAGCATGGTGGCGATGCTGTCGGTGGTGTTCACCCCGATCGTGCCGATCCAGGTGTTCGGCATCGCCACCGCCGTCGGCATCGGCCTGGCGTTCTTGTTCAGCATCTACGTGCTGCCGCTGATGCTCGATCTGTGGTGGGTGCCGCGCCGGGCCCAGCCGGTGGCTGGCCTGCGCGGCAAGCTGTCGGCCGCGGTCGGCAAGCTGGTGCCGAACGTCGCCGGCTTCGTGCAGAGGATGCTCAAGGGCGTGTTCCCCTTCGTCGACAAGTACAAGTACCTGATCACCGGCCTGTTCACCGCGGCGATCGTGGTCTGCCTGTACGGCATGACCCAGGTGCGGGTCGACACCGACGTCAAGGCGCAGTTCCCCAAGCGTGCGCAGATCCGCGAGAACATCGACGTCGCCGACGCCAACATGATGGGTTCGCAGACCCTGGAGATCTATCTCGACCTCGGCCAGGAATACGCCTTGCACGATCCGTTCGTGCAAAAGCGCATCGACGAGCTGCAACGCACCATCGAGCGCAAGTACCCCAAGTACGTGGTGCGCACGCTGTCGCTGGTGGACGTGACCAAGAAGTCCTACCAGACCCTCAACGAGGACCGGCCGGAGATGTACGCGGTGCCCGACACCCGCGAGGCGCTGGCCAACACCTTGTTCCTGTTCGACAACTCCAATCCGGACCAGCGCCGCAAGATGGTCTCGGACGACTACAGCGAGTCGCACATCACCGTCTATCTGCGCAACGGCGGTTCCTACGAATACACCCAGATCTTCAAGGACATCCAGCACGACATCGACCTGGCCACCGCCGACATCAAGCGCGTCTATCCCGACACCAAGGCCTCGGTGACCGGATTGTTCACCCTGATGATGCAGGGCGCCGACTACCTGTCGTGGACCTCGCTGAACGAGTTCGGCACCGCGATCCTCACCGTCAGCGTGATCCTGCTGCTGATCTTCGGCTCGCTCAAGGCCGGCCTGGTCTCGGTGGTGTCCAACGCGGTGCCGGTGACCCTGACCTTCGGCCTGATGGGCCTGCTGGACGTGCCGCTGGACTTCACCACCGTGCTGATCGCGCCGATCGTGCTCGGCATCGCGGTCGACGACACCATCCACTTCCTCAGTCATTACAAGCACGAGGTCTCGCGTGACGGCGACATCCGCCGGGCGCTGATCCAGACCATCGAGGAAGCCGGGCAGGCGGTGACCTTCACCTCGCTGATCCTGGCCCTGGGCCTGAGCGTGCTGTCGTTCTCCTCCAGCGTCGGCAACGCCAACGTCGGCATCTACGGCTCGCTGGCGGTGCTGGTCGGCCTGGTCTGCGAGCTGCTGTTCCTGCCGGCGCTGGTGCTGATCTTTGGCCTCAAGTTCGAAAAGCGCGGCGCCGCGCCGGCGGTGGCCGGCGATGCCGCCACCGAGGCGGCGCACTGAGCGCTGCGCGATCCGCCGCCGCGCCCGCGCGGCGCGGCGGTTCCTCTTTCCCTTCGTCACGACGAGATTCCCATGACCCTGTTGCGTAGCTTCGCCGTGTTGTCGCTGTCCGCCTGCGCGCTGTTGTCCGCGCCCATCGCTTTCGCCCAACAGGCGCTGACCCCGCGCCAGGTCGCCGAGAAGTTCGACGAGGAACTGCGCCGCGCCCATACCACGCTGTCGGTCAAGTTCAAGCTCAGCACCTGCCGCTACAAGATCGAGCAGGGCCAGATGCGCTGCGCCGAGAAGCCGCGCGAGAAGGCGGTGGAGAATGTGGTCAAATCCTACGGCCGCGACATCCGTTCGATCAGCATCCTCAGCGAGCCGGTGACCGACCGCGGCATCGGCATGCTCGGCTATCAGTACTGGGACAAGAACAAGGTCAACGACAACTGGCTGTACCTGCCGGCGCTGAACAAGGTCAAGCGCGTGGTCTCGATCAAGGACAGCAAGGACAGCGGCAGCTACTTCGGCTCGGAGTTCTACATCGAAGACCTGGAAGACCCGCGCATCGACGACTACAGCTACAAGATCCTCGGCGAGGAAAAGGTCAAGGTGCTGGAAGTCGGCAAGGGCTACGTGGAAAGCCCGGCCTATGTGCTGGAGTGGACCCCGACCGCGCAGCGCCGCGACACCACCAACTACGGGCGGATGGTGTTCTGGGTCGACAAGAAGCGCTTCATCCTGCTCAAGGGCGAGTTTTACGACCACGACGGCACCTTGTTCAAGCGCCGCACGATCAAGAACCTGCAGCTGGTCAACGAGAACTGGATGCCGCGCCAGGTGACCATGGACAACATGACCACGCGCCGGGTCACGGTAATGGACCGTCTGGCCATCGCCATCGGCCTGGACGTGGATGACGATTACCTGACACAGCGCACGCTGACCGATCACGCTTATCGCGAGCGCTATCTGGCCAAGTTCCGCAGCTTCTGGAGGGAGTGAGTGCGCCGTTCTCCTTCCCATCGCCGTACTGCGCGGCCGGCGCTGCGCGCGCTGCTGCCGCTGCTGGTCGGCGCCAGCCTGAGCGCGCCGCTGGCG
>NZ_LXSD01000170.1:0-2867 GCF_017168095.1 Lysobacter enzymogenes
GCGCGCGCCGAGGTCGATCCGGTGCCGGCGCCCGCCGCGTCCGCGCCGGCGCGCGCGCAGCCCGACGCGCTGCCGTCCTATATCGACGACTGCGCGGCGATCATCGGCCTGTCCTGCCATCTGCCCGGCGCGCGCGATCACCGCCAGTTCTGGGACAACCTGCGCGGCGGGGTCGAAAGCATCGAATTCCTCGATCCGCAGGCGCTGCGCGCCGCCGGCGTGCCCGAAGCGCTGCTGGCCAAGCCCGGCCTGGTCGCCGCGCGCGCGGCGATCGACGACAAGGATTGCTTCGACCACGAGTTCTTCCAGGTCTCGGCGCAGGACGCGCAGGCGATGGATCCGCAGTTGCGGCTGTTGCTGCAGCACGCCTGGAAAGCGGTCGAGGACGCGGGCTACCGCAACGCCGAGATCGCCGACGCCGGCGTGTTCATGACCGCCGCCAACGCCGGCTACCACGCCGACGCCGCGCCGACGGCGTGGACGCTGACCGAAAGCTCCAAGCAGTACGTCGCTTCCGCCTGGAGCCAGCCCGGCTCGATCCCGACCCTGATCTCGCACCGGCTCGGTCTGCGCGGTCCCAGCCTGTTCGTGCACACCAACTGCTCGTCCTCGCTGGTGGCGCTGCACACCGCCTGGCGCAGCCTGATCGCCGGCGACTCGCGCCACGCCCTGGTCGGCGCGGCGGCGCTGTCGGCGAGCGAACCGCTGGGCTACGTCGCCGAGCGCGGCATGAATTTCTCCAGCGACGGCCACCTGCGCCCGTTCGACGCGGCCGCCGACGGCATGCTCGGCGGCGAGGGCGTGGCGGTGCTGCTGCTCAAGCGCGCGCGCGAGGCCATCGCCGACGGCGACCCGATCTACGCATTGCTGCGCGGCGCCGCGGTCAACAACGACGGCGCCGACAAGGCCGGCTATTACGCGCCCGGCGCCAGCGGCCAGGCCCAGGTCGTCGGGCAAGTGCTGGCGTCGACCGGCGTGGACGTGGAGAGCATCGGTTACATCGAAGCCCACGGCACCGCCACCCGGCTCGGCGATCCGCTGGAACTGGCCGCGCTGGGCCAGGCGTTCGCGCGCCACACCCAACGCCGGCAGTTCTGCGGCATCGGTTCGGTCAAGAGCAACATCGGCCACCTCGACACCGCGGCCGGGCTGGCCGGCTGCATCAAGGTCGCGCTGAGCCTGCATCACGGCGAGATTCCGCCGTCGCTGAATTATTCCCGGCCCAATCCCGCCATCGATTTCGCCAACTCGCCGTTCTACGTGGTCGACGCCGCGCGGCCGCTGCCGGCGCAGGACGCGCCGCATCGCGCCGGGGTCAGCTCGTTCGGCATCGGCGGCACCAATGCGCACGCGTTGCTGGAACAGTTCCGCGCCGCGCCGCGCGCGCCGCGCGCCGCCCAGCGCTGCCTGGTGCCGCTGTCGGCGCGCAATCCCGAGCGCCTGCGCCAGTACGCCGCCGACCTGCTGGCGTTCGTGCAAGGCGACGACGGCCTCGATCTGGGCGACATCGCCCGCACCCTGCAGCTCGGACGCGAGCCGTTCGCCAGCCGGATCGCGCTGGAAGCGGCGAGCCTGGAGGAGCTGCGCGCCGGGCTGCGCGCTTTCCTCGCCGGCGATGCGACCACGCCGGCCGCGACCGGTTACGACGCCGACGAACTCGCCCAGCTGCTGCCGCACTGGGCCGAGCGCGGCCAGTGGAGCAAGATCGGCGCGGCCTGGATGGCCGGCGCCGAGATCGACTGGAGCGCGCTGAACCGCGACCGCGACGCGCGCCGGATCTCGCTGCCGACCTATCCGTTCGCGCCGAAACGGCATCGCCGGCCGCTGCCCGCGGCGCAGCCTGCGACCGCGCCCATGCCTGCCGCCACCTTGCATCCGCTGCTGCACCACAACACCTCCGGCCTGCACGAGCACCGCTACAGCACGGTCTTGCGCGGCGACGAATTCGTGTTCGCCGATCACCAGGTGCGCGGAACCCGCCTGCTGCCCGGCGTGGCCTATCTGGAAATGGCCCGCGCCGCGCTGGCGCAGGCGACGCGTTCGGCGCCGACGGCGCTGGCGCTGCACGATGTCGCCTGGCTGCGGCCGCTGGTCGCCGGCGCGCAGCCGGTCGCCGTGCACGTGCGCGTCGACGAGCGCGCCGACGGCCGCTGCCGGTTCCAGGTCTACAGCGAGCGCGACGATGGCGGCCACTGCGTGCATTGCGAAGGCACGGCCTCGCGCATCGACGCCGATGCCGGCGACGAACGCCTCGATCTCGACGCCTTGCGCGCGCAATGCGCCGGCGCGGCGGCCACCGGCGAGCAGTGCTATGCGCTGTTCGACCGGCTCGGCTGCCGCTACGGGCCGTCGCTGCGCGCGCTGGTCGAAACCCGCCTGGGCCTCGCCGCCGACGGCAGCCGTTTCGCGTTGGGACGCCTGCAGTTGCCGGCGAACGCCGAGCGCGATGCGCGCTTCGTGTTGCACCCCGGCTTGCTCGACTCGGCGCTGCAGGCCTCGCTCGGCCTGGGCCTGGGCGAGGGCGGCCTGGACGACGGCGAACTCGAGCAGACCCTGCCTTTCAGCATCGACCGGGTGCGCATCCTGCAGGCGCCGGGCGAGCGCGCCTGGGCTGTGGTGCGCATCGCCGCCGGCAGTTCCGCCGCGGTCAGCAAGCTCGATGTGCGCATCCTCGACGAGCGCGGCCGGGTCGCGGTCGACATCGCAGGCCTCAGCGCGCGGGTGGTGTCCGAGCCGGAGGCTGCGACGGCTCCGGCTCCGGATGTCGGCACGCCTGCGAACGCTGCGGCGGCCGTCGCCGAGCCGGTCGCGGCCGGCGCCGGCGTTGCCGCGCCGGCGCAAACCTCCACGCCGCTGCCGCTGGGCGC
>NZ_LXSD01000171.1:0-220 GCF_017168095.1 Lysobacter enzymogenes
CCGGATCCGGGTGACCAACACCGGCAATGTGACCCTGTCCGACGTGGTCGTCACCGACGACAAAATCACGCCGAACACGATCACGTGCGCGACGTTGGCCCCGGGCGCGACCTGCGACCTAGTCGGCACCTACAAGGTCCAGCAGACCGACGTGAATGCCGGCTCGATCGTCAACAAGGCGACCGTGTCGACCTCGACGCCGAACGTCTGCCCGGCCGGT
>NZ_LXSD01000172.1:0-2696 GCF_017168095.1 Lysobacter enzymogenes
GCGCGCGCGCCGCCGCCGACATCGCCGCCGCCCAGCGCGACCAGGCCGCCGCGGCCCTGCAACGCCAGACCCTGCACGCGCCGGTCGCCGGCGAACTGGCGCGGGTGGCCGCGCGCACCGGCATGAGCGTGGCCCCGCACGGCGCACCGCTGTTCGTGCTGCTGCCCGACGGCGAACGCATCGTCCGCGCCGAACTCAACGCCGCCTTCCTCGACAACGTGCGTCCCGGCATGCGCGCGCAGATCCTCGACGACGGCGACACCCAACGCGTGCTCGGCGCCGCGCGCGTGTTGCGCCTGTCGCCGGCGTTCGGGCCGTCCACGCTCGAGGACGATCCGGACGTGCGCGCCAACGAACGCACGGTCGAATGCGTGCTGGCGCTGGACCGGCCCGGCGGGCTGCGGATCGGCCAGCGCGTGCTGGTGCGGTTCCTGAGCGCGGCGGCCGCTGCCCCGCGCACGCCCTGAATCCCCGGATGAAGCCCGATTCAGCGAGCGCCGGCGCACGAAAGGTTGGTGAAACCCAGGCTGGCGACACTGGCCGCTCCAGTCGACGGCCGTGCGCGCGCACCGGCGCGGCCGCGACGACAGCGATCCGGGTCTCGATGATCACCAACGCGGAATTCCACTTCGAAGGCGGGCGCGACGGCGTGCTGCTGATCCACGGGCTCACCGGCACGCCGCACGAGATGCGCCTGCTCGGCAAGGGCCTGCAGCGCGCGGGGTTCACCGTGTACGGGATGCAGCTGGCCGGGCACTGCGGCGACGAGGCCGATCTGCTCGCGACCGGCTGGCGCGATTGGTATGCCAGCGTCGAACGCGCGGCCGACGAGCTGCGCGGACGGGTCGATCGGCTGTACGTGGCCGGGCTGTCGATGGGCGCGTTGTTGTCGTTGCTGCTCGCGGCGCAGCGGCCGGGCTGGGTGTCCGGGGTCGGCGTGCTCGGCGCGACCTTCCGCTACGACGGTTGGAACATGCCCGCGGTCGGGCGGCTGTCGTTCCTGCTGCCGTGGTTCAAGCGCCTGGGCATCGGCCGCGGCCGCAGCTTCCAGGAAGAACCGCCTTACGGTTTGCGCGACGAACGCATCCGCGCCCAGGTCAGCGGCGCGATGCTCGGCGGCGACAGCGCGGCGGCGGGGCTGCCGGGCAATCCCTGGCATTCGCTGGCCGACCTGTACACCTTGTCGTCGCATCTGCGCCGGCGCCTGGGCGAGGTGCGCGCGCCGTGCCTGGTCGCGCACGCCACCGAAGACGATGTCGCGCACGTACGCAACGCGCACCTGGTCGCCGACCGCGTGTCCGGGCCGGTGGAACTGCTGTGGCTGCGCGATAGTTACCACATGATCACCCTCGACCGCGATCGCCGCCTGCTGATCGAACGCCTGGCCGGTTTCTTTCAGCGCGTCGGCGAGGGCCGTGCGGTCGGCGCCGAGGCCGACGCGGCGCGCGCGGCATGAACACCCTGGTGTGGACGCTGTGGACGGCGACGGTGCTGCTCGACACCGGCGGCCAGCTTGCGTTCAAGGCGGCCGCCGGCGATCCCGAGGCCGGCGACGGGCTGGCGCGCTGGAAACACATGCTGTCGCGGCCGTGGCTGTGGATCGGCGGCGCCTGCTACGTGCTGGAATTTCTGGCCTGGATCGCGTTCCTGTCGCTGGTGCCGCTGGGCCGCGGCGTGCTGCTGGGTTCGATCAACATCGTCGCGATCATGCTCGCCGGGCGCTGGCTGTTCGGCGAAAAACTCACTCCCTGGCGCTTGGCCGGCATGGGGTTGATCGGCGCCGGCGTGGCGATGGTCGGAGCCGGCGCATGAAGCGGTTCTACCTGATCGGCTTCGCCTTGCTGATGGGCTTCGACACGCTCGCCCAGCTCAGCTTCAAGCACGCCGGCGCCGGCGCGTTTCCGCCGGAAGCGTCGCTGGACTGGCTGCTGCGCCTGCTCGCGCAGCCGTGGCTGTACGGCGCGCTGCTGGGCTACATCGGCGCGTTCTTCACCTGGATGAGCCTGCTCAAGCACGCGCCGATCGGCCCGGCCTTCGCCGCCTCGCACCTGGAAGTGGTGAGCGTGCTGGCGCTGTCGGCGTGGTTGTTCGGCGAGCGTTTGAGTTCGCTGCAAGTGGCCGGCGCGGTGGCCATCGTCGCCGGCATCGTGTGCCTGGCGCTGGGCGAACCCGACGATGCCGAATCCGGCAGCGAGCGCGCCGCGCAGTTGGCCGCAGGGCCGGAACGCAAAGACGCGGACGCGGCCGATGGCGGCACCGCGCACTGAATTGCCGCCGACGGCGGGCCTGCCGCTGCGCTGGCGCGACTTCGCGCCGAGCGCGGCGCCGCCGCTGGCGCGGAGCCTGGCGCGCCTGCTGGAACTCGACGACGAAGCGGCCACGCTGACCTGTTCGGGCACCGCCGCGCTGGTGTTGGCGCTGAGCGCGCTCAAGCGCGGCAGCGCGCGGCGCGAAGTGATCGTGCCGGCCTACACCTGCCCGTTGCTGGCGATCGCGGTCGCGCATTGCGGCTTGGCGCTGCGCGTGTGCGATACCCGCCCGGGCCATTTCGAGATGGACCCCGAGGCGCTGGCCGCGCTGTGCGGCCGCGACACGCTGGCGGTGGTGCCGGCGCATCTGGGCGGCCGCCTGGCCGATCTGGGCGCGCCGCTGCGGCTGGCGCGCGCCGCCGGCGCCTGGGTGATCGAAGACGCCGC
>NZ_LXSD01000173.1:0-1662 GCF_017168095.1 Lysobacter enzymogenes
GCCCGGCCGGCCCGCACGTGACTTCCGCCGCCTCGATGCCCGGCCCGCGCGCCCGGCCCGCGCGCGCCGGCGACAGCCTGCGCCGGCGCCTGCTGCTGTTCCTGCTGGTGCCGGTCAGCATCACCGTGGTGCTGGTGTCGGTGCTGGTGTACGCGGTCGCCTCGCGCTATTCCGACCGCGTCTACGACGAAGGCCTGCTCGAAGACGCCTACGGCTTGGCCAAGGTGCTCAAGGCCACCGATTCGGACGCGCTGTCGCCGCAGGCGGCGTTCCTGCTGGAGTACAACAAGCTCGGCCACAACTACTACTCGGTGCGCAGCCTGCGCCGCGGCGTGCTCAGCGCCAGCCACGAGGCGATTCCGCCGGGCCCGGCGCCGCGCCTGGACGGCGACGCGCAGTTCTACGACACCGCCATCGGCGGCGCGCGTTCGCGCGCGGTGGCGCTGGCGGTGCCGGCGCCGGCCGATCCCAGCGACACCCTGGTGGTGACCCTGGCCGAGACCGTGCAGGACCGGCAGCTGCGCGCGCAGCAGATCCTGCTGATGTCGATCCTGCTGCAGCTGGTGCTGACCGCGGTGCTGTTGGCGCTGATGTGGAGCGGCGTCAGCCGCGGCCTGCGCGCGCTGGATCCGCTGATCGGCCGCTTGGCCCGGCACGGGCAGGAACTGGTGCCGGTCGGCGACGTGCCGGTGCCGGCCGAGATCCGTCCGCTCAGCGCTACCATCGATGCCTTGCTCGAACGCATCCGCCGCTTGTTCGTGAGCCAGGAACATTTCATCGCCGACGCCGCGCACCAGTTGCGCACGCCCCTGGCCGGGCTGGCCCTGCACGCCGAGCGCGCGCGCAGCAGCGCCGACGAAAGCCAGCGCGCCGACGCGCTGGCGCAGGTGCAGGTGCTGACCATGCGCCTGGCCCGCACCGCGACCCAGTTGCTGGCGTTGAGCCGGGCGCAGGCGCCGGTGGAGGCCGACGCGCCGATGGCGCCGTTGCGGCTGGACCAGTTGGTGCCGGAGATCCTCGGCGAACACGTCGCCCGCGCGATGCGCGCCGATGTCGACCTGGGCTACGAAGGCCCGGACGAAGCGCTGACCGTGCGCGCGGACGCGTATGCCTTGCACGATGCGCTCGGCAACCTCATCGACAACGCCCTGAGCTATGTGCGCCGCGGCGGCACGGTCAGCGTCGCGCTGCGCCGGCACGGCGAATCGGCGCGGGTCAGCGTCGACGACGACGGCCCCGGCGTGACCGAATCGGCGCTGCCGCGCCTGGGCGACCGCTTCTTCCGCGCGCCCGAGGCGATCGAAGGCGGCACCGGGCTCGGGCTGGCGATCGTGCGCCGCATCGCCGACCGCCACGGCGCGCGCGTGGCCTTCGCCCGCTCGCGCCTGGGCGGGTTGCGGGTCGAACTGGAGTTTCCCTTGATCGCGCCCGACGCCCCGAGCGGACGGGTCGCGCCTTTGCTCGCGGAGCCGCGTTGATGTCCCCGTTTTCGAGTGATCGCCCGCGTGATCGTCTGCGCGCCGCGCCGCCGCCGGATCGCCGCGCCGCGTTCGCGCGCCGCTGCGCAACGCTGCTGTCGGCGGCGGTGCTGCCGCTGGCGTTGAGCGCGTGCATGACCACGCCGATCCCCGACCAGACCCCGCCGCTGCCGCCGCAGTGGCG
>NZ_LXSD01000174.1:0-5640 GCF_017168095.1 Lysobacter enzymogenes
GCGCGGCGGCTGGCCGCGCAACCGCGCGAGCGCCTGATCGCGGTCAAGCGCGCCGCCAACCGCGGCTTGCGCGCGGCGCGCGCGGCGGTCTATCAGCGCGAGCTGGACATGCACGCCGCGACCTTCGTCGGCGACGCGCGCACGCTCGGCCTGATCGAAAGCAAGTTCGGCGCGAACGCGCCGCAGGTCGCGGCGATGGCTGCCGCGCCTGTGCCTGCGTCGGCACCCGCATCGGCGCCGATCCCGGCCCCGGCCGCGGCGACCGACATCGGCGCCGTCGTCGAACGGCTGCGCCAGCTGCTGGCGCAGGAACTGTTCCTGCAACCGCAGGAGATCGACGACACCACGCCGTTCATCGACCTGGGCCTGGATTCGATCACCGGCGTCACCTTCATCCGCAAGATCAACGCTCACTACGGCGTCGAGATCGAGGCGACCAAGGTCTACAGCCTGCCGACCCTGCGCGCGCTCGCCGGCCACGTCGCCGCGATCGCCGGCGTCGGCGCAGCGGCCGCCGGGTCCGCTCCGACCGTCGTACCGCTCGCCTCCGCGGTCGTTTCTCCTGCCGCGCCCGCCGCTGCGAACAGCGAAGGCGAGGGCGCCTTGCTGGCGCAGGTGATCGAACGCCTGCGCGACCTGCTCGCACGCGAACTGCACCTGCACGCCGAGGAAATCGGCGAAACCACGCCGTTCATCGACCTCGGCCTGGATTCGATCACCGGCGTCACCTGGGTGCGCAAGATCAACGAGCGCTACGGCATCGAGATCGAAGCGACCAAGGTCTACAGCCATCCGACCCTGGCCGGGATCGGCGGTTACGTGCTGGCCGAGGCTTTGCGCGCGGGGACGCTGGCCGCGCCGGTCGTCTCGGCGGCGCCCGTGGCCGCGCCGGCTCCGGACGTTGCCGCAACGTCTCGCACCGCAGCGCCCGCGAAGCCCAACGCACTGGTCAGCTGGCGCCGCGCCGGCGACGTCGTCCGCGCCGCCGCCGCGCCCTCGCGCACGAACGCGCCCGCGGCGAACCCGATGACCCGTCCGATCGCGGTGATCGGCATGGCCGGCCAGTTCCCGCAGGCGCGCGACCTCGACCAGTTCTGGCGCAACCTCGCCGCAGGCCGCGACTGCATCGGCGAAGTCGGCGCGCAGCGCTGGAGCCTGGATGCGCATTACCGCCCCGGCGCGGCTACGCCCGGCTACAGCTACGCCAAGTGGCTCGGCGCGCTGGACGACTTCGACCGCTTCGATCCGCTGTTCTTCAACATCTCGCCGACCGAGGCCGAGAGCATGGATCCGCAGCAGCGCCTGTTCCTGCAGGCGTGCTGGCAGAGCCTGGAGAACGCCGGCATCGATCCGCAGACCCTGGCCGGCCGCGATTGCGGCGTGTTCGTCGGCTGCGGCCCCAGCGACTACCACCAGCAATCGCAGGCCCAGCGCCTGAGCGCGCAGGGCTTCACCGGCGCGGCGACCTCGATCCTGGCCGCGCGCATCGCCTATTTCCTCAACCTGCGCGGCCCCTGCCTGTCGGTCGACACCGCCTGCTCGTCGTCGCTGGTGGCCATCGCCAACGCCTGCGACAGCCTCAACGCCGGCCACAGCGAGCTGGCCCTGGCCGGCGGCGTGTACGTGATGGGCGGGCCGTCGATGCACATCATGACCTCGCAGGCCGGCATGCTCTCGGCCGACGGGCGTTGCTACAGCTTCGACCAGCGCGCCAACGGCTTCGTCCCCGGCGAAGGCGTGGGCGTGCTGCTGCTCAAGCGCCTGGAGGATGCGCAGCGCGACGGCGACCGCATCGATGCGGTGATCGAGGGCTGGGGCGTCAACCAGGACGGCCGCAGCAACGGCATCACCGCGCCCAACGAGGACGCGCAGACCCGGCTGCTGCAATCGGTGTACCGCCGGTTCGGCATCGATCCCGGCGGCATCGGCCTGATCGAGGCGCACGGCACCGGCACCAAGCTCGGCGATCCGATCGAAGTGGCCGCGCTCAAGGCCGCGTTCGCGCCGTTCACCCAGCGCGCCGGCTACTGCGCGCTGGGCTCGGTCAAGAGCAACATCGGCCACTGCCTGACCGCGGCCGGCGCCGCCGGCGCGATCAAGCTGGCGCTGGCGCTGCGCCACCGGCAATTGCCGCCGAGCGCGAACTTCCGCCAGCGCAACGAACACATCCGCCTGGACGGCAGCCCGTTCTTCGTCAGCGAGCGCCTGCGCGAGTGGGATGGCGCGGCGGACGCGCCGCGCCGCGGCGCGGTCAGCTCGTTCGGTTTCAGCGGCACCAACGCGCACCTGGTGCTGGCCGAATACGTCGCCGATGCGGCCGCACCGGCGCGCGCGCTCGATGAGCGCGGCGAGTATCCGCTGGTGCTGTCGGCGCGCACCGAAGAGCAACTGCGCCAACGCGCCCGCGATCTGCTCGCGTTCCTGCGCCGCAGCGACGCGCCGGAGCCGGATTTGCTGGAAATCGCCTACACCTTGCAGACCGGGCGCGAGGCGATGGGCGAACGGCTCGGGATCATGGCCGGCTCCGTCGACGCGTTGGCGGCCAAGCTGGAAGCCTTCCTCGACGGCCGCGACGATGTCGCGGGCCTGTTCCAGGCCCAGGTCCGCCGCCATCGCGAGGGCCTGCAATTGATCAGCCAGGACGCCGACCTGCGCGCGACCCTGATCGGCAAGTGGCTGGAGCAGGGCCGCCTGTCCAAGCTGCTGGAACTGTGGTGCAAGGGTCTGGAGCTGGACTGGACCGCGCTGTACGGCGCGCAGCGGCCGCGCCGGATCGCGTTGCCGGATTACCCGTTCGCGCGCCAGCGGTATTGGCTGGAGCCCGAAGCCGCGGGCGCGCCGCCTGCGGTCGCCGCCGTTGCCGCGCCAGCTGCAGCAGCCGTCGCACCGACCGTCGCCGCGCCGCCCGCGGCCCATCCGGCGCGCGATTCGCTCAGCTATGTGCGCCAATGGGAAGAATTGCCGGCCGCGCCGGCGGTGCCGGCCGCCGCCGCGGCCAATGTGCTGATCGTGCTCAGCGACGCCTGCCACGGCCTGGAGCGCGACCTCATCGCGCACCACCGCCGCAACGGCGCCGGACGCGTGCGCCTGCTCAGCTTCGGCGCCGATACCGCGCAACTGGACGCCGATCATTGGCAGTGCGGCCTCGACGATGCACAAGCGTTCGCCGATGCGCTCGCCGAGCTGCCGCGAGTCGATGCGCTGTACTTCCTCGCCGCCAGCGAGCGCGCCGCGCACAGCGACGACGACGCCGAAACCTGCCAGCGCCGCAACGAACGCGCCTTGCTGCGGCTGGGCCAGGCGCTGCGTCGCCAGGCCAAGCTCGGCGATTCGCTGGATGCGTTCGTGATCACCCTCGACAACCATCCGCCGCATGGCGGCGCGGGCCGCAGTTGGGGCGCCGGCGCGTCCGGGCTGGCGCATGCCTTGGCCCAGGGCCAGCATCGCTGGCGCGTGCGCAATCTCGATCTGTCGTCGGACGATCTCGCAGGCCCGCCCGCCGCGCGCGAGGCCGCACTGGCCGCGATCCTGACCGAACCGGCCTCCGACCGCGGCGAACTGATCCGCCTGCAGGCGGGCAAGCGCTACCGCCAGGGCTTCCTGCGCCTGGACTGGGGCGATGCCGCGCCGGCCGGGGATGCGCGCGCCGCGTTCAAGCACGGCGGCGTGTACCTGATCGTCGGCGGCAGCGGCATCGTCGGCCGCATCGTCACCCGCGAGCTGATCGGCCGCTACCGCGCCCAGGTGGTGTGGATCGGCCGCAGCCCGGCCGACGCGCCGCGCATCCGCGCCGCGTTCGACCAGTTCGGCGCCGCGCTGAGCTACGTCCAGGCCGACGCGCTCGACGAGGCCGCGCTGCGCGCGGCGCTGGCGCGGATCCAGCGCGAATGCGGACGCATCGACGGCGCGGTTTTCTCCGGCATGGAGTTCGGCGCCGACGACGCGGCCGAGGCCATCGACGAAGAGGCGTTCGCGCGCATCGTCGCGGTCAAGACCCAGGGCGTGCGCGCGTTCCACCGCGCGGTGCGCGGCGAGGCGCTGGACTTCGTCTGCTATTTCTCCTCCGGCCAGGCCTACGCCTTCTCCGGCGCGGCGCGGCTGAGCGCCTACGCCAGCGGCATCGGCCACGCCGACGCGTTCGTGCGCGCGGTGCGCGGCGAGTGCGGCTTCCCGGTCGGCATCCTCAACTGGGGCTTCTGGCAGGCGGCGGTGGACGAGCGCATCGGCAAGCTCGAGCGGGTCTCCACCCGCAGCCTCGACGCGCTCGGCGACGCCGAGGGCTTCGACTGCTTCGAGCGTTTCGTCGCCGAGCTGCAGCGCGGCCGCATCGATCAGGCCCTGTGCATGCGCGCCTCGCCCGAGGTGGAAGCGCTGATGCGCTGCGATTCCGGCCAGTACCTGCGTCTGGACGCGCCGCAGGCCGCGCGCGAAGTGGCGCTGGACGAAGCCGCGCTGGCGATCGACGCCGACGCCATCGCCGCGACCGTCGCCGCCCACGCCGAGCGCGGCCTGGAACCGTGGTTCGCGCGGCTGCTGCGGGCGCAGTTGGAGCGCATGGCCGGTCCGGGCCTGGCCGAAAGCGCGCACAGCGCCGAACAGTTGCAGCGGCGCTGCGCGATTCAGGACAAGTACCTGCCGTGGCTGCGCGCCAGCCTGGAACTGTTGGCCGCGCACGACCTGGCCGAGCTGGACGCCGACGGCGCGCTGCTGCCGTCCGCGCCGCTGGACGCCGACGCGCTGTGGAGCCAATGGCGCGAGCGCCTGCCGGGTTATCTGGCCGATCCGCAAAGCCGCGCCCTGGCCGAACTCAGCGACGAGTGCCTGCGGCGCCTGCCCGAGATCCTGCGCGGCGGCGTCGCCGCCACCGACGTGCTGTTCCCGAACGGTTCGATGGACAAGGTCGCCGGGCTCTATCGCGACAACGCCACCGCCGACACCTTCAACGACCTGGTCGCCGAGGCGGTCGCCGCCTACGTGCGCCGCCGGCGCGAGCGCGATCCGGCGTTCCGCCTGCGCCTGCTGGAAATCGGCGCCGGCACCGGCGGCACCTCCAAGCGCGTGTTCGAGCGCCTGCGCCCGCTGCGCGAGGCGGTGGAGCGCTATTGCTACACCGATCTGTCCAAGGCGTTCTTCCTGCACGCGCAGCGCAATTACCTGCCCGAGCATCCCTACATCGTCTGCCAGCGCCTGGACATCGAGCAGCCGGTGGAAGCGCAGGGCATCGCCGCCTGCGATTACGACCTGGTCATCGCCACCAACGCGCTGCACGCCACCGGCGACATCCGCCGCACCCTGCGCCACGCCAAGACCGCGCTGCGCGCCGGCGGCCGCCTGATCGTCAGCGAGATGAGCGACAAATCGCTGTCCACGCATCTGAGCTTCGGCCTGCTCGACGGCTGGTGGCTGTTCCGCGACGCCGAACTGCGCGTGCCCGGCTGCCCGGGGCTGGCGCCGGCGACCTGGCAGCGGGTGCTGGAACAGGAAGGCTTCGATCAGATCGCGCTGCCGGCGCCGCAGGCGCAGGCGCTGGGCAACCAGGTGGTGATCGCGCGCAGCAATGGCGCGGTGCGGCGTGCCTGGAGCGCCGCCGAGGCTTCAGCGCGACCGGCGGTCGCGGCCGTGGCGGCGCCGGCACGAGCG
>NZ_LXSD01000175.1:0-10995 GCF_017168095.1 Lysobacter enzymogenes
GTGTCGGGGTCGCTCCCGGCCCCACCCGTCTTCGAACCCATCGCGCCCGCAGCGGCGCGGCCGGCGCAGCGCCGGCCGCCGCGACGGACGCGCCGCCCGCGGTGCGCCGCGGACGAATTACCGGAGTGTTCCCATGATCCGTCGCATCGATCGCCGCGTTTCCCGGAGGCGCGCATGAACGCCGCCTCGTCGTCCACCTCGTCCGCCGCTTCCGGCAACGGGCCGCTGCTGCAGATGCTGCTCGGCGCCAGCGTGATCAGCAGTTCGGCGGTGTTCGTGCGCTGGGTCGAGATCGGCCCGGGCGCGTCGGCGTTCTGGCGCATGGGCCTGGCCGCGATCATCCTGCTGCTGTTGCTGGGCCAGCCGTGGCGGCCCGGCCGCCTGCGCGCGTGGCGGCCGGCGCCGCGAGTGCTCGGCCTGGTGATGCTGAGCGCGGTGTTCATGGCGTTCGACCTGTGGATGTGGCACCGCTCGATCGTCTACGTCGGCGTCGGCCTGTCGACGCTGCTGGCCAATTTCCAGGTGTTCGTGCTGGCCGGCGCCGGCGCGCTGTTCCTCGGCGAGCGCGCCGGCTGGAAGCTGTGGGTCGGCCTGAGCCTGGGCCTGGTCGGGCTGGCGCTGCTGCTGGCGCCGGGCTGGGAGCACATGGACGCGCGCTTCCGCCTCGGCGTGTTCTTCGGCCTGGCCGCGGCGCTGGCCTACGGCGGTTTCCTGCTGGCGTTCCGCGCCGCCCAGGCGCGTCGCGGCGATACGCCCAACGAGGCGTTGCAGTGGTGGCTGTGCCTGGGCTGCGTGCTGGTGCTCGGCGCGACCGTGCCGCTGGGCGGCGAAAGCATGTGGCCGCAAACCGCGCACGACTGGCTGATCCTGACCGCCTACGCCGCCATCGCCCAGGTGCTGGGCTGGCTGGTGATCGGCCGGGCGATGCCGCTGCTGCCGGCCGGCATCGTCGGCCTGTGCCTGCTGCTGCAGCCGTTGCTGGCCTATGTCTGGGACGTGCTGATCTTCCACAAGCGGCTCGGCGGGCTGGAACTGCTCGGCATCGCCCTGTCGCTGGCCGGCATCTTCCTCGGCCTGGCCCGCGGCGACCAGCCGCTGTTCTCGCGCAAGCCGCGTTGACGCGGCCCAACGCCGCGGCGCCGCACACTTGCTTCATTCCTTCATGGTTTGTTTTCGCACATGACCGATCTCCTCGTCCCGATCCAGCGCCTGATCCGCAGCGTTCCCGACTTCCCCAAGCCCGGCGTGACCTTCCGCGACGTGACCCCACTGCTGGCCGACGCCGGCGGCTTCGCCCGCTGCATCGACGCGCTGGCCGAGCCGTGGCAGGGCAGCGGCGTGCAGGCGGTGTGCGGGATCGAATCGCGCGGTTTCATCTTCGGCGCGGCGCTGGCGCAGAAGCTGCACGCCGGCTTCGTGCCGCTGCGCAAGCCGGGCAAGCTGCCGCCGCCGCTGGTGACGGTGGAATACGAGCTGGAATACGGCCGCGACGCCTTGCAGGCGCGCAGCGACGCGCTCAAGCCCGGCGAGCGCACCCTGATCGTCGACGATGTGCTGGCGACCGGCGGCACCTTGGCGGCGGCGCGCGAACTGGTCGAACGGCTCGACGCGGCGCTGGTCGGCGCCAGCGTGCTGATCGAGCTGCCGGCGCTGGGCGGGCGCGCGCGCTGGAGCGGCGAGGCGCCGGTGCATTCGTTGTTGCGTTACTGATCGCAGTTGCGGCGCGGGCGTGAAAGTCCGCGGTCGCGGCTCGCGCCGCTCCTACAGGGAGCAGGCGATGCACCCGCCACCCCTGTAGGAGCGGCGCAAGCCGCGACCGCGCCATAACGCCGTCCGGCGCGATCCGCAACGCCTCGCGCATCCCCACGCCGCAGCGCGAGGATGCGCGCCGCGCTCACGGCTTTCCGCAGCGATACCGATCCGTGTCGATGAAGCCGTTGCGCTGCGATATCTCGTGGTCGTAGCAGCCCTGCGTGCCGTAGCTGCGATGGCGCTGGGTCGAGTGGCCGGTCGCGTGCCGCTCCGGCCGCGGCACGCCGTAGTTCCAGCCGGCTTCGCCTTCGAAGCGGTTGCGCTTGACCTGCGCCGCCGCCGGCTGGCCGCGACCCGGGCTCTGCAGCAGGTCGGCGTCGTCGAAGATCTTCATCGTGGTGACGATGCGCTGGGCGCTGCCGGACGGCACCACGCTGATCGCGCCGTCGAAGCCGAAGCGCTGGGCCAGCGTCGACACCGTCGGCAGGCCGCGGCCGAGCCGGGTCACGGTCTGGGTGTCGTTCCATTGCGCCTTGATCCCGTCGGGATTCTCGTCCGCGCCCCAGGTGTGCAGGCCGTCGTTGCCGACGATGCGTTCGACCGTGGTGTATTCGCGGCCCTTGGACGTATCGACATAACCGCTCGCGCGCAGGCGGTGGCCGCCGCGGGTGTCGACCTGGAAGGTGCCGTCGGGCTTGGCGGTGTAGGTCGAGCGCGCCGCCAGCGGGGTCAGCTCGTAGCTCAGCAGGCGCCCGCCGGTGGCGCCGCGGCGCGGGTCGGTCCAGGCCTGCAGGTTGGGCTGCAAGGTCCAGCCGGAGGCGCCGTCGGGCAGGTTGGCGACGCGGAAGCGCACCTCGTGCGCGCGGCCGTCGTTGACCAGGCCGATGAAGGGGGTGAGGTCGTAGCGGATCGGCTCGATGTCGAACGCGCGCGGCGCGGGCAGCACATACCACAGGAACGGGTTCGACCAGCCGCCGGTGTAGATGTGCGGATACGGCATGGCGATGCCGGCCACGCGGCCGTCGATCAGCACCTGCACTTCGCGGTACGGCCCGTGCTGGGCCGGGCAGGAATAGTTCGCCTCCGGCGGCGCGGTGAAGTACCAGAATTCCTCGCAACCGCCGCCGGAACCGGTGGCGTAGACCTCGCCGAACCAGCGCGTGGCGTTGGCCGGCAGGGTGTAGTCGCCGACCAGATCGCCGCCGTCGCGGCGCGCGTTGGCCAGCGGCGCGACCGCATCGGCGCCGTCGGCGGCGCGATGGCGGCGGTCGGCGTTGTAGAACACCACCCGCGCCTGCACGTAGATCACCCCGGTGTAGGTGTCGTTGACCACGTTGCCGAGCGCCATGCGCACCTGCTGCGGCGATTTCAGCAGCGCGGCGTAACCGCTGATGTCCTTCTCCACATGCCAGCCGATGCCGTCGCGCGAGGGCTCCGGCGTGCTGGTGGAGAACACGGTGACGCCGCCGATCTCCAGATGGCCGAGGCGGTCGTACTGCACGCCCTTGACCTGTCCGTCCATCTCCAGCACCACCTTGCTCCACGGGCCGGGGCAGGCGGCCGGCGGCGCGATCCGGCCCAGGTGCCAGTCGAAATCGGCGAAGGCGGTGTCGAGGATCTCGACCGTGCAACTGCGCGTGGCCGGCCGCGCCACCGGCGGGTCGGCGGTGCGCGGGTCGTCCCAGTCGCTGCCGAATTCGTCGGCGGCCAGCGCCGGCGCGGCGTGGGCGCAGAGCAAGGCCAGGAGCAGGGCGGGCAGGCGCGCGGCAGTGCGGCGCGCGGTCGCGTTCGGGCGGGAAGCGGGGCGTGCGGGCATCGGGGCATCCTTCGCGGGCAGGGGAGTCGGACGGCGCGGCGCGCGCGTCGCTGCGGCGCGTTCGCGCAGGTTCGAGCTTCCCGCCCGGCGCGCGCGGCGGCAAGGCGCGCATGCGCGCCGATGCCTTGAATCCTGCGACCGGCGCCGCATTTCATCGGCACGGCGGCGATGCCGCCACACCCCGCATCGCCGCGCTCATGATCCCGTTGCTACGGAGGCAGACGATGGCCGGTTCCTCGATTCCCGGTATTGGCGCGTTCAAGCAGCGCATGCCGCGGCGCGAAGACGCGCTGCCGGGCCGCGCGACGCCGTTGCCCTTGCACAACGCCCACTACATCAATGGCGCCAGACTGCGCGACGCCTACCCGGGCCTGGCGCGGGTGCAGTTCGGCCTGGGCTGCTTCTGGGGCGCCGAGCGCAAGTTCTGGTCGCTGCCGGGCGTGGCGGTCACCGCGGTCGGCTATTCCGGCGGCTACACGCCGAACCCGACCTATCGCGAGGTCTGCAGCGGCCAGACCGGCCATGCCGAGACCGTGCTGGTGGTCTACGACCCGGCCAAGATCGCGTTCGACGACCTGCTCAAGGTGTTCTGGGAAAGCCACGACCCGACCCAGGGCATGCGCCAGGGCAACGACATCGGCAGCCAATACCGCTCGGCGATCTACTGCGAGGACGAGGGCCAATACCGCGCCGCGCTGGGCAGCCGCGATGCGTTCCAGGCCAGGCTGCGCGAGGCCGGGTTCGGCGAGATCACCACCGAAATCGCCGCGCCGCCGGCGCCGGAGTTCTATTACGCCGAAGACGATCACCAGCAGTATCTGGCGAAGAATCCGGGCGGTTATTGCGGCCTGGGCGGCACCGGCGTGAGCTGCCCGATCGCAGCGCTCTGAAGCGCGGCCGCGCGGCGCCGCGAAACCGCGCCGCCGCGCTCGCGTAGCCTGGACGCGGAACTCAGCGAACTCGCGCGCGAACAGCGCGCGCATCGACGCGATGGCTTCGGCCCGCTGCGGCAGCGCCCGCAGCCGACAGGCTCCGGCGCACGATCACCGCGGCGGCGGCGCCTGCTTGCGCTTGCCCGCGGCGTTGCCCGGCGGCTGCAGCAGCGCGGGCGGCAGCTTGCGCAGTTCGTCGGCCAGTTGCATCAGGAACTCCGACATCGCCGAACTGCGCCGCCACAGCATGCCGATCTGCCGGTGCGGCGCGGCGCCGCTGAAGCGCAGCAGGCGGATGTCGGGCGAGTTCGGCACCGGCGGCTGCACCGCCAGGGTCGGCAGCAAGGTGATGCCGACGCCGGCGGCGACCATCTGCCGCAGCGTCTCCAGGCTGGTGGCGCGAAAGCCGTCGCGCTCGTCGGCGCCGGCCAGCCGGCACACGTCCAGGGCCTGGTCGCGCAGGCAGTGGCCTTCTTCGAGCAGCAACAGGTGCTGGTCGTCGAGATCGTGCAGGTCCAGGGTGTCGCGCGCGGCCATCGGATGCTGCTGCGGCACCGCCAGGATGAAGGGCTCGTCGAACAGCGGCTCGACGTGCAGTTGATCGTCGTGGATCGGCAGCGCCAGCAGGCCGGCGTCCAGGCGCCCGTCGCGCAGGCGGGCGAGGATCTGGTCGGTCTTCTCTTCGACCAGCAGCAGTTCCAGGCGCGGGAAGCGTTTGCGCAGGTTCGGCACCACGTGCGGCAGCAGGTACGGGCCGAGCGTGGGGAACAGGCCCAGGCGCACGGTGCCGGCCTCGGGGTCCTGGCTGCGGCGCGCGATCTCGCTCATCTGCTCGACATCGGCGATGACCTTGCGCGCGCGCTCGGCGATGTCGCGCCCGACCGGGGTCAGCATCACCCGCCGCGGCGCGCGCTCGACCAGGGATACGCCGAGCTCGTCCTCGAGCTTCTTGATCTGGGTCGAAAGCGTGGGCTGACTCACGAAGCTGGCCGCGGCGGCGCGGCCGAAGTGCTTGTGATCGGCGAGGGCGACCAGATATTTGAGGTCTCGAAGGTTCATGGTCGGCTGTCAATTGAAGATGGCTATCGGCATAATAGGAACAATTCATTTCAGTAATCAATTGCTGTAGCGCAACATAGGCAACATAAGTTGTGCCTGGCGACGCAGAGACTTCGTCGCACCCCCGTTCATCACCCCTCCCATCCCATCCAGGAGATACCCGCATGCTTTCGATCGGCGAGAAGTTCCCGAAATTCAAGGTCAAGGCCACCGTCGGCATCGACAACCTCGACACCGCCTTCGCGGACATCGACAACGACACCTACAAGGGCAAGTGGCTGCTGGTGTTCTTCTACCCGAAGGACTTCACCTTCGTCTGCCCGACCGAGATCAAGGGCTTCGGCGACCTGAACCAGCAGTTCCTGGACCGCGACTGCCAGGTGCTGGCCGCCTCCACCGACAGCGAGTTCGTCCACCTGGCCTGGCGCAAGGACCACAAGGACCTGCGCGACCTGCCGTTCCCCATGCTGGCCGACATCAAGAAGGACCTGACCTCGGCCCTGGGCATCCTGACCGAAGACGGCGTCGCCCAGCGCGCGACCTTCCTGGTCGATCCGGAAGGCGTCATCCGCTTCGTCTACGTCACCGACGGTTCGGTCGGCCGCAACCCGCAGGAAGTGCTGCGCGTGCTCGACGCGCTGCAGACCGACGAGCTGTGCCCGTGCAACTGGAACCAGGGCGAGAACACCCTGAAGGTCGCCTAAGCCGCAAGGCGCCCGGCGCGGGCCGCTGCCAACGGCGGCCCCGCGCAGGGCTTCGGCTTCGCGATGTGTCTGCGGCGGCGCCGGATCGCGTGACCCGGCGTTCGCCCGGTTCTGATTCGTTCGTTCAACCTGCGCTGCCGGTTCGCGCCGGCCGCGCAGTCTTCTTCGGCACCACCCCGCATGCGGCCGGTCGCACCTCACGCCGGCCTCCCTCCCCTCCGTGCGGGTGCCTGCAGCCGGGGTCCGCCCCGGCTGTTTTTACCTCGCTGCAAGCGCGGTCGCGTTCTTTCCAGGTTCCGTCCCAGCCAGCCGTGCGCGTGCGCACGCCCGCCAGGCGCATGGGCCTGCCCGCGCTGCGGCGTTCCCCCGATTCCAGGAGCTTCCCGATGAGCCTCACCGATCTTCGCAACGCGCTTCCCGACTACGCCAAGGACCTCAAGCTCAACCTCGACAGCGTGCTCAGCGACGCCGGTTCGCAGGGCCTGGACGCCAAGCAAATCCGCGCCATCGCCCTGTCGTGCGCGATCGCCTCGCGCTACAAGCCGCTGACCGAGGCGGTGGAAGCGTTCGCGGCCGAGAAGCTGTCGGCCGAGGAAATCGCCGGCGCCAAGGCCGCGGCGGCGGTGATGGGCATGAACAACATCTATTACCGCGCCACCCACCTGATCCAGAACGAAGAGTACGGCCAGCTGCGCGCCGGCCTGCGCATGAACATCATGGCCAACCCGGGCATCGACAAGATGACCTTCGAACTGGCTTCGCTGGCGGTGTCGGCGATCAACGGCTGCGGCGCCTGCATGGACTCGCACGAGAAGGTGCTGCGCAAGCACGAGATCAGCGCGCAGGGCGTGCAGAGCGCGCTCAAGATCGCCGCGGTGGTGCATGCGGTGGCGGTGGCGCTCGAGCAGGCTTGAGCGGACCTGCAGTAGAAGTTGGATGGTGGCAGGGGATCGCCGGCGGCAACGCCGGCGATCTTTTTTTAGTCGGTTCACTACCTGTAGGAGCGGCGTAAGCCGCGACTGCGACAACACAACTACTTCGAAACCCGCGCAATAGTTGCGTTGTCGCAGTCGCGGCTCGCGCCGCTCCTACAGGGAGTTATCGAAACCTCAGCGCACCTCGAACTCGTAGATCCGCGTGGCCGGATCGCCGTTCTGGGTCGGTGTGGTCACGTTGAGCTTGATGTAGCGCGCCGAAGTCGCGCCGATCGCATGGGTCGAAGTGTTGCCGGTATTCGCGCTCACCGACACCGGCGTGCTCCAGGTGCTGCCGTTGGTCGAGGTCTGGATGGTGAAGGCCTTGCTGTTCCAGCTGGCCTGTTCGCCGCCGGCGCCGGCGTGCTTGACCGTGAAGCTGCTGACCGTCTGCGCCGAGCCCAGATCGACCTGCAGCCACGCCGGCGAGGCCAGCGAACAGAACTTGTCGGTGTTGCCGCCGGAGACGCTGCCGTTGACCGCCTTGGCGCCGCTCTCGCTGCTGTTGCACGCGGCCGAGCTGGTGGTGGGCTTGTTGAGCGCGAGATTGACGTTGCCGGCGCCGACCGAGACGGTCGAGGTCTTGGTGTTGGTCGCGCCGCCGTTGTCGGTCACGGTCAGGCTGACGGTGTAGTTGCCGGCGCTGGCGTAGGTGTGCGACGGATTGGTCGCGGTCGAGTTCGAACCGTCGCCGAAGTTCCAGCTGCGCGAGGCGATGCTGCCGTCGGCGTCGCTGGAGGAATCGCTGAAGCTCGCGGTGAGGCCGTTGACGGTCACGCCGAAGTTGGCGACCGGCGCGGCGTTGCCGCTGAGCGCGTTGTTGATCGCCGCCGCGTATTGCGCGCTGGTGCCTTGCGCCCAGCACTTCTGGATGTCGTCGTACAGCCACAGGAAGCCGCCGCCGATGCCGGCGCTGGTCTTCCAGCCGGCCATGCGGCTTTCCACCGACGCGGGGCTGTCGCCGGCGCTGCAGCCCGAGCCGTGTTTGGTCCACAGGCCGGGCATGACGGTCATGCCCATCGCGGTGTTCCAGGTGGCCGGGTTGTTGCCGGCGCCGCCGTCGTAGACCTGCAGGTAGATGCGGTCGACCGAGGCGCCGAGGTTGTCCTTCACGCCCTTCCAGAACGTCTGGTTGGTGTACGGCGCGAAGGTGATCTTGTAGCCGAGCCCGACCAGCATGGTGCCGAACGTCGTCGTGTCGGCGACGTTGTAATAGCTCTCGTCGTCGAAGTTGACCGCATCGGCGCCGGTGACGGTCTTGAGCGCCTGGAAATTGCGGTACAGGATGCTGCCGCTGCCGGTGCCGCAGACGATGGTCGTGCCGCAGCCGGCGGCGGTGCCGTTGGCGAGCTTGGCCATGCGTTCGAAGTCGGGCACGCCCCAGGCGCCGATCGAGACTTCGACCCGCTTGACCGAGGTCGGCGCGGTCTTCAGCGAGGCCAGCCGCGCCGGCCAGTCCGCGTAGCCGCCGATGTAGGCGCCGTTCTTGACGATGGGAATGTCGTTGTAGACCAGGTCGCCGTTGTCCTCGATGTGGATGCTCCACAGGAACACGGTGGTGAAGCCCGACGCCTTGAGGTCGTTGATGACGGTCTGCCCGCCCGAATAGAACGGGCCGCCGCCGAAGATCGCCGATTCGGCGCCGAACGCGGGCGCGGCGAGGGCGGCCAGCGCCAACGCCAGGGCGCTGACGCAGCCGCGGCGGCGCGAACGGGCGGAGGCGGTGGAGTGCGGTGTCGGCTTGGGCATGGTGCGGTTCCCTGCGATGGGCGTCGGCGAGGACGCGGCGATGGACGGAAGGGCCGTGCGCACCGTGCCGCGCCGGCCCGTCGCCGTGGTGGCGACGCGGCGACAGTGCGAGCGGAGATTTCCCGGTGTCAATATTTGGATCGATTTAAACAAGGGAAAAACGTTTAACCGCCGCGGCGCGGCGAAGTTTTTCCCGTGCGATCAACCGGCTGCGCGCGGCGCCGCGGCGAAGCGCGCGGCGGCGATGGATGCGATGCGCATGCGCACCCGCGCTGCGCCGCAGCACGGGCCTGCGCGAAGCGCGCCGCCGTCGATCTTGCAGGAGGGGCTTCAGCCCCGATGCCTTCCGGTCCGTTCGCGACGAAGGTTCCGGCGACCTGAGCCGACAGCCTCGGGGCTGAAGCCCCTCCCACAAGAACGAAGGCGTCGGCACTGGGCTGCCGGGCCTCTTTGTAGGAGGGGCTTCAGCCCCGATGCTTTCCGGTCCGTTCGCGATGAAGGTTCCGGCGACCTGAGCCGACAGCCTCGGGGCTGAAGCCCTCCCACAAGAGCGAAGGCGTCGGCACTGGGCTGCCGGGCCTCTTTGTAGGAGGGGCTTCAGCCCCGATGCTTTTCGGTCCGTTCGCGATGAAGGTTGTGGCGACCTGAGCCAACGGCTTCGGGGCTGAAGCCCTTCCCACAGCAGCGAGGGCGACGGCGCGGCGCGCCGCGGCCCGGCTCAGGCTCAGGCTCAGGCTCAGGCGGCCGCGCGGCAGGCGTCGGCGCGGTCCAGGTCGTGGCGGTAGAGTTCCTCGCGCCGCATGGCCTTGTGGATTTCGGCGCGGTTCTCGTAGTGCTCGGGATTGTCCGGGTCCAGCGCGATCGCCCGGTCCATGTCGGCCAGCGCGCGTGCGTAGTCGCCGCGGCCGTAGTGCAGCACGGCGCGGTTGACCCTGGCTGCGACCGAGTCGGCGGCCAGGGCGATGGCGGCGTCGTAGTCGGCCAGGGCGGCGTCGGCGTCGCCGGACTGCTCGTGGATCTCGGCGCGGATCTGGTGGATCTCCGGCTGCTGCGGGTTGAGTTCCAGGCTCAGCGCGAAGCTGGCCAGCGCCGCCTCCCAGTCGCCGGTCTGCGACTGGCACACGCCGCGGTTGAAATGCACTTCCGGATACGGCGCGCTGTAGCGCACCGCGAGTTCGTACAGGGCCAGCGCCTCTTCGAACCGGCCCTGGCGCTGCAGCAGGTTGCCGCTCTCGTTGTAGTACTCGGAGTAGTACGGATCCATCTCGATCGACTTGCGGTAATGCGCCAGCGCGTCCTCGGCGCGGTCGAGCATCACGTAGACCTGCGCGGTGTTGTACTGCAGCACCGAGCGGTGCAGCGCGTGGCGGTCGTCGCCGAGTTCGCGGGTGAGCAGGGCATAGCCTTCCTGGCACAGCGCCAGCGCGTCGCGCGCCCGGCCCTGGCGCACGCGCAGGAACGCCAGCCCGTTGTCGATGAACACGCGCAGGAAGGTCTGGTCGGCATCGGCGATGGCGCCGCGCGCGGCGGCGATGTCCTGCGCGGCGAGCAGGATGTAGTGCTCGGCCAGGGCCAGATCGGGCTTGCGCGCGTAGCGCAGGTGGATCATCGACAGCAGGTAGTGCATCTTCGCGCGCAGCTCGCGCCGGCGCAGATGCGGTTCGGCGCGGGTCAGGATCAGCTCCAGCGCGAACTCCTGGCGGCCGGCGCTGACCAGGCCCTGGAAGATGTTGCCGATGTAGTTCCAGCGCGCGTCCTCGTCGTCGCCGACCATGTCGTCGAAGTGCGCCAGCACCGCCTCGGCGAAGCTGGCCGACTCGTGGTAGTAGCCGTAGTGATTGCTCAGGCACAGCGCGCGCAAGGCCGCGCGCGCGGCCAGCGCGTCTTCGCCGCGGGCGCGGTGGTAGGCGATCAGGGCCGGCGCGTGGATCTCCCAGGCCAGCGGCTCGCCGCGTTCGAGCCGCGGCTGCAGCGCGGCGTAGCCGGCGTCGTCGAGCGCCTGCGGCGCC
>NZ_LXSD01000176.1:0-6440 GCF_017168095.1 Lysobacter enzymogenes
CCGGCGCCGCGCGGCCGCCGCGCCGCCGGTCCGCGCCCGGCGGCGCGGCGCGATCGATACAGCGCGATCGATGCAGCGCGATCAATGCAGCGCAATCAACGCAGCGGCAAAACCAGCACCTGCGCGGTGCGCATCACTTCGCCGAAGGTGTCGGCGATCGACGCCAGCGCAGCGCGGTGCAAATCCGCGTGCGCCAGCACCGTGCCGTCGGCGGTGTCGAGATCGCGGGTGGCGCAGGCGTCGCCGGCGACGATCACCTCGAAACCCAGCGGCACCGCATCGCGCGCGGCGCTGGCGACGCAGGCGTGGGTCATGAGTCCCGCAATCACCAAGGTGTTGATGCCGGCCTGCTTGAGCTGCTGCTCGATGTCGGTGGTCGGGAACACGCTGACCGAGGTCTTGCGCACCACGCGGTGGTGCGCGGCCGGCTGCAGTTCGGCGTGGAAGCGCACGCCGTCGCCGTTCTCGGCGAACACCGGCGCAGCGGGCGGAGTTACATGCTGGACGTGGAAGACCGGCAGGCCGTTCGCATCGGCGTGGTCGACCAGTGCGCGCGCGTTGCGCAGCGCCGCCGCACCGTCGGGCAGCAGCATGCGGCCGCTGAAGTATTCGTTCTGGAAGTCGATGACGATCAAAGCGGTGCGGCCGGCGGCGAGCGCTTGCGGCACGGCGGCGCCGCCGATGGTGCGCAGGGTGGGATGGTTCATGACCAAGCTCCGTGGATGGATTCGAGGGGCAATACCCGTCCGTCGGCCGCAGCGGCTGCGGTCGGGTGCGGGTGGTGAGCGCGCTGCGGGGACGATGCGCGCCGAGGCGGCCGGGCGTGCAGTGCGCGAAGCGAAATTTAGGCCGGCCGCGGCGGCTGGGCCATTAAGCCGAGTATCGGCGGCTTAATCGATCGTCCAGGGCTGCGATGGCGGGCGCCCGGCCATCGTGGCCTGCGGCAAGGCCCGGGGTGTGCACCGCCGGTGTACTCAAGCGGATTCGCCCGTCGCCGCATTGCCGCGCCGGCTCGCGCCCGGCGGTTCTCCGGCGATGCTGCGGAACGCCAGATGCATCCCCACGACGGAGGCATAGCCGACCTGCTGGGCCACCGCCTCCTGCGACAGTTCGGTGCTGCGCAGCAGCCGCCGCGCTTCGGCCACGCGGATGCGCGCCAGATGCCGCGCCGGCGGCTCGCCGACCAGCGCGCTGAAGCGCGCCGACAAGGCCGACTTCGACAGGCCGGCGTGCGCGGCCAGTTCGTCCAGCGAGCATTTCTCGCCGAAGTGGGTGTACATGTAGTAGAGGCAGCGCGCGATGCGCGGATCGCGCAGCGCGGTGTCGGCCTGTTCCTCGCCCGCGCGCACCGCGCCGGCGACGGCCAGTTCCAGCGCCAGCGCGTAGATCAGTTCCAGCGCGCGCAGCAGCACCGGATTGCGCAATGCGGCGGTGCGTTCGAGCTCGCGGCTGAGTCCGTGCAGGGCGTGGCTCAGCATCGGTTCGCCGGCGATGGCCGCGGCCGGCGCGACCATGATCGCGCCGAACAGCCGGCACAGCGGCATCGCGCTGGTCGCGTCGTAGTGCAGGCCGGCGCACAGCGCGCGCGGCGCGATCTCGGCTTGCGCGCCGGTGCCATCGCCGCGCAGCAGCGCGGCGGGCAGTTCGGCGTCGGCCGTTGCGCCGGCCATGCGTTCGGCCACGCTGTGCGGCAGCAGCGCGAGATCGCCCTGCTCCAGCACCAGCGTGCGGCCGCGGTCGTCGAGTTCGACGCGGCCGCGCGCGGCGTACACGAACAGGGCATTGGCCGAGTCCGCGCCGTTCTCGCGCCAGCGCTGCGGCCGGTCGGTTTCGCAGACGAAGCGCGCTTCCAGCCGGACCCGGGTCAGCAAGGCGATCAACAGGTCGGCGTGTTGCTGCATGAGGCGATCGGGCGGGCGCACGGTGCGGTTGCGCCGACGATAAGCCAGCCGCCGCGCGCTTGTCAGCCGCGGCGCGCGCAACCGGCCGGTGCGGCAACATCGCGCCGGTGCGGCGCCGGGCGCGGGATCACTCGGGAACAATCCGGAAACGTCGTGGCTGCGAAGCGGCGCGCCTCACAAACAACGCAGCTTCAAAACAACGCGGCCGAAAACAACGCGGCCGCGGCCGACGCCGCGTCCGCGCGCTTCGACCGCTACGCGCCGGCCGCGCTCAGTACGAACCCACCGGCCGCGGCCGCGGCTCGAACATCGGCACGGTGACGCCCTGAGCCGGGCGGCCGTCGGCCTTCCACACCAGGGTCTCGGGCGGGAAGTCTTCCTTGCGCGTCATCGCGTCGATCTGCCTGGCGATCAGTTTCGCCGCGCCCTCGACTTCCGGATTCCAGGCGAACACGCCGGCCTGGCCGTACCACACCGCCGGCGCGGCGGCGTCGAGGCGGCGGTCGGGGCACATCGTGTAATTGCGCTGCGCCAGCACCCGCAGCGCGCCAACCGCAACCGCGCGCACGCCCGGCGTGGTGCGGTCCTTGGAATGGCCGGGGCACAGGCGCGAGGCCTTGGCGATGGCCGCTTCGTAGACTTCGTTGTCGCTCTGCGCATGCGCGGCGCCGGCGCCGAGCAGCAGCGCGAGCGCGAGCGGGAACAGGCGGCGGGGCGAGGCGGAACGCGCGCGGACACGACGCGGCGGGGTAAGGCTCGGCATGGCGAAACTCCTTGTTCGGCGACTGCGAAGGGGCACCGGGGGATGCCCGCGGGGCAAGGCCCCGGCGCCGATCCGATCGGCGCGCGCAGGGGCCGCCGGCAGGATAGCCAATGCCTTCGCCGCGAATGTAAGCGCAACGTGAGCCTCGGCGGCGGCGTGCATCGAGGATGGCGACTGCGCACTTCGATGGCGACATCAGCGCACATCGAAGCAACGCCGCACTTGTTTCGCGCACAAAAAAGGAGGGGCGTTCGCCCCTCCTGCGTCTGCTTCAGACCGGCCCGGAGCGGCGCTCCGGGCCGTAGCGCGCTCAGCGAACGCCGTCGCTGCCGCCGGTCTGCTGCGCGCCGGTGTCGCCGATCGGCGCATCGCCGCCCGCGGGCGCCGCCGCCATCGCCGAAGCGGCGCCGAAGCCGCTGGCCGGCGAGTACGACAGCAACAGGCCGAAGCTGGTGCCGGCATCCAGGCCGCTGGCGTGCTGGCGACGCAGCAGCAACGACAGGCGCCAGCGCCGCGCCAGTTCCATGTCCAGGCCCGCGCCGTAGCTCAGCGCGTTGTCGCCGTAGCTGCGCATGCGCAGCAGGTAGTCGTTGGCGGCCGGCAGGATCACGTAGTTCAGGCGCACGTCGCTGCGGTCTTCCAGCGCCTGGCGGTACTCGATCGTCCAGTACGGGCGGAACACGTTGCCGCGCGTGGTCAGGATCGGGAAGCTGCCTTCCAGGCCAAGCGCGGCGCCGCTGTTTTCCACCGTCTGCGAGCCGTAGCTCAGATCGTAGAGGCCGAGCCCGGTTTCGCGGTAGCCGTCGAGCTTGGTGCGGCTGCCGTCGAGGCGGCCGTAACCGGTCAGCAGCACGCCGCCTGCGCTGGTGTGCTCGTAACCGGCGGTCAGCGTGCCGAACACCTGGTCGCCTTCGCGATCGGCGCGAGCGGTGGCGCCGGCGGTCGCGCTGAAGCGGCGGATGTCGAAGTCCAGCCGGCCCCAGCCGAGGATGCCGTCGACGAACCAGCGCTCGCTCGGCCGCCACAGGCCGTACAGCGACAACGCGCGCTGCTTGGCTTCCAGCGTGGAGCGGCCGTCGTCGAGGTCGGTGTCGTTCCAGCCGAAGCCGCCGGCGACGCCGAGCAGGAAGCGCTCGCCCATGCGCCAGTCGGCGCCGACGGTGACGCCGTCGCTGCGGAAGTCGAAGCCGTCGCTGCGCGCGTTGCGGTCGCGCTGGCCGCTGCTGACGGTGCCGGCGGTCCACACGCCCCAGCCCTGCGGCAGGCGCGAACCATCGATCTGCGCGATCTGCTCGCCGCTCAGCGACATCCCGTTGCCGGAGCGGTTGCTCACGCTCAGCGCCAGGCCGTTGCTGGAACGGTTGGCGCCGGCGTAACGCTGCTGGCGCAGGCGGTCGTTGATGTTGGACTGCTGCGCGGCAGCGAAGCGCACGCTGGCGTCGGCCTGCGCCTGCAGGCCGCCGACCACGCTGGGATCGCGGGTCGGGTCGGGGCGGTCGGCCACGCTCAGCACCAGGCTGACGCTGCCCTGCAGATAGTTCGGCGTCGCCGCCTGGGTCGCGGTCAGCGTCGTCGTGCCGGGGCCGACGATGGTCACGCGGCGGCCGCTCACCGTCGCCACCGCCGTGTTGGAGCTGGCGAAGGTGAAGACGCCGTTGCTGTTGCTGCTCGGATTGGGCAGGTCGAACGCAGCCTCGCCGAGGGTCTTGGCGAGGTCGCCGATCCACGACAGCGTCGGCGCCGCGCCGCCGATCAGCACCTGCAGCGCGACTTGCGGCGCGGCGGTGTAGCTGGCGTTGCCGGCCTGGTCGGCGGTCAGCGCGCAGGTGCCCGCGGCGAGCATCGCCACAGTGCTGCCGCTGACCGTGCACACCGCCGGCGAAGTGCTGGCGAACGTGACCGGATTGCCCGAGGCGCCGCCGTTGGCCGACACCGCGAAGCTGCCGCCGGGCGTGTACACCGGCGTCGCCGGATTGGCGGCGAAGTCAGTGATCGCCTGCGCCGCGGCGCCGATGGTCACGTTCAACGACACCTGCGCGGCGGCGCTGTAGTTGCTGTCGCCGGCCTGGTTCGCGGTCAGGCCGCAGGTGCCGGCGCTGAGCATGGTCACGGTGCTGCCGTTGACCGTGCACACCGCAGCGGTGGTGCTGGCGAACACCACCGGGCTGGTCGACGCGCCCGGCGTGGCCGAGACCGCGAAGCTGCCGCCGGCGGCGAACACCGGCGCGGCCGGATTGGCGGCGAAACCGGTGATGGCCTGCGCGGCCAGGCCGATGGCGACGTTCAAGTTCACCTGCGGCGAAGCGCTGTAGTTGCCGTCACCGGCCTGGTTCGCGGTCAGCGCGCAGGTGCCCGCGCCGAGCATCGACACGGTGTTGCCGGCGACGGTGCACAGCGCCGGCGTGGTGCTGGCGAACACCACCGGGCTGGTCGACAGGCCCGGCGTCGCCGACACGGTGAAGCTGCCGCCCGGCGCGTACACCGGCGCGGCGGGATTGGCGGCGAAGTTGCTGATCGACTGGGTCGCCGCGCCGATGGTCACGTTCAACGTCGCCTGCGGCGCGGCGGCGTAGTTGCCGTTGCCGGCCTGGTCGGCGGTGAGCGCGCAGGTGCCGGCGCTGTGGATGGTCGCGGTGTTGCCGCTGATCGTACACACGCTGGCGCTGGTGCTGGCGAAGGTCACCGGATTGCCCGAGGCGCCGCCCGTGGCGGACACGGTGAAGGTGCCGCCCGGCGCGTACACCGGCGCGGCCGGATTGGCGGCGAAGGCGGAGATCGCCTGCGCGGCCTGGCCGATGGTCACATTCAAGTTCGCCTGCGGCGCGGCGCTGTAATTGGCGTTGCCGGCCTGGTTGGCGGTAAGCGCGCACGCGCCCGCGGCGACGGTGGTGACCGTGTTGCCGGCGACGGTGCATACCGCCGGTGTAGCACTGGCGAATACCACCGGATTGCCGGATGCGCCGCCGCTTGCCGACACCGTGAACGTGCCTCCCGGCGCATACGTCGGCGCAGCCGGATTGGCGGCGAACGCAGTGATGGCCTGCGCCCCCTGGGCGATGACCAGGGTGTAGGCGCGAGTGCCGCTGAAGCCGTTGCTGGAGGTCGCCTGGGCGGTGAAGTTGAACGAACCCGCCGCGGTCGGCGTGCCGCTCAGCGCGCCCGCGCCCGACAGGGTCAGCCCGGCCGGCAAGGCGCCGGCGCTGACCGCGAAGGTGTAAGGCGCGACGCCGCCGTTGCCGCTGCTGGCGCTGAGCGTCTGCGAATACGCGGTGGCGAGCGCGCCGTTGGGCAAGGTCGCCGGCGCGATCGCGACCGTGACCGTAGCGCAGCTCAGCGCGATGTTGGTCACGTCCGCGGCGATCGCCGCGCCGCTGGCCGGCGTTACCGAACACAACTGCCCGGGCGGCGCGCTGAGCACGCCGACGTTCCAGTTCGCGCCCTGCGGCAAGCGGGTGGGGAAGACGAAGGTGGTCGCGGCCTGGGCCACCACCACCTGCTGGCTGCTGGCCGGATTGGTCGCGCTCAGCTGCAGGGTGACCGGGCCGGTCTGGCCGGCCGCGGTGCCGCCGACCGAATACTGCGGCGCCGCGAAGCAGATCAGCGCCGCGCCGTTGCCGGCCTGCACGCCGTTGTTGAACACCACGCCGGTCAGGCCGGTCGCGGCCGAACTGCCGCCGCCACCGCCACCGCCGCCGCCGTTCCAGTTCTGCTGGCAGGCGGTGGTGCCCACGCCCGCGCCGCCGCCGCCCGCGCCGACCGTGGCGCCGCCGCCACCG
>NZ_LXSD01000177.1:0-4594 GCF_017168095.1 Lysobacter enzymogenes
CCTGGGTGGCGGCGCTGCTGTTCGGCGTGGCCGGCGCCGCGCAGTTGTTCGGCGCGCTCGCCGGCGGCCACGACCCGCTGCAGCCGCTGGCCAACCTGCGCGGCGGCGGCGCGGCACCCAGCGCCGAGCTGCCGTTCCGCAAGATCAAGTCCAACCAGGACCTCGACCGCGAAATCGCCGCGGCCCGGGCCGCCGGCAAACCGCTGATGCTCGACTTCTACGCCGACTGGTGCGTGGCCTGCAAGGAGATGGAGAAGTACACCTTCCCCGAACCGGCCGTACACCAGGCGCTGGAGGGCTTCGTCCTGCTCAAGGCCGACGTCACTGCCAACGACGAGACCGACCAGGCGCTGATGAAGCGGTTGGGCGTGATCGGCCCGCCGATGACGATCTATTACGCCCACGGCGCCGAACGCCGCGAGCTGCGCCTGGTCGGCTTCGAGAAGGCCGAGCCGTTCGCCGCCCGCGCGGCGCGCGCGCGCGCCGCGGTCGCCGGATCGGCCGGCGGGGAGCGCTGAGCGATGGCGATCCCCTCGGCGGTGAAGGTGATCGCGGTGGCGGTGGCCGCCGGCGCGGTGGGGCTGATCGCCGGTCAGTTGGTCGGCGGCGGCGGCTGGTTCGCGCGCACCGAGCTGGGCCAGCGCATGTGGCAGGCGGAAATGAAGATGCAGGCGCCCAAGCCGCCGGCCGACCTGGCCGTGGCCGAGCGCGGCCAGCCGATCCCGGCGCTGCGCCTGCCCGGCCTCGACGGCCAGCCGGTCGAGCTGCCCAAGGCCTATGCCGGGCGGCCGCTGCTGATCAACATCTGGGCCAGCTGGTGCGGCCCCTGCATCAAGGAAATGCCCGAGCTGGACCGCTACGCGCGCAGCCAGGGCGCCGCGGGCACGCAAGTGGTCGGCATCGCGCTCGACAACGCCGAGGACGTGGCCGCGTTCCTGAAGCGCGTGCCGGTGCACTACCCGATCCTGCTCGACGCGCCGGGCCCGCGCGATTCCGGCGTGCAGCTCGGCAACCCCAAGGGCGTGCTGCCCTACAGCGTGCTGGTCGGCGCCGACGGGCGCCTGCTCAAGCAGCGGATCGGGCCGTTCGAGGATGGCGAGATCGACGGCTGGGCCGAGTAGTCCGGCGGCGAGACGGCGGGAGGGCCTTCATGCCTGACGCCTTTGTCCCGAATCGCAGCGACCCGACCGAAAAGCGTCGGGGCTGAAGCCCCTCCCACAAAAGCAGCCCCTCCACTCGCAAGCCGCAAGCCGGGAAGCCCTTGTGGGAGGGCCTTCAGGCCCGACGCTTTTGTCCCAGGCAGCGGCGACCCGACCGAAAAGCATCGGGGCTGAAGCCCCTCCCACAAAAGCAGCTCCTCCACTCGCAAGGCGCAAGCCGGGAAGCCTTTGTGGGAGGGCCTTCAGGCCCGACGCTTTTGTCCCAGGTCGCCGCAAACCCAACCCCGGCCAGCGAGTCTCAGCCCCGCCGACATCCCCGAGCTGCGACCGCCGCCCGCAATCCCCGTGCCGCCCGCCCTCCCGCCGCGGCCGCCCCTGTGCTCGAATAGGCCGCAGCCCACTGCACGAGCACAGCGGCACGCGCCACCCGCGCAAGCAACGCCACCGCAACTGCGCCGATCCGGCATCGATCCAGCGCCGAACATTCGCATCCCGCCGCGAACATGCCGACATTTAGAGCCGCCACTCAAACAACCGCTTAAAGCGCGATAACTTCGCCGATTTGGCGGGCAACTCCTGGACAACCCGCCGGCCTTCACGCAAACTGCCGCCCTTTGAAGGCAACCGGTCCCGGTCCCGATGGCCAAGCTGCTGGTCCTGCACGGCCCCAACCTCAACCTGCTCGGCACGCGCGAGCCCGAGGTCTACGGCCGCACCACCCTGGCCGAGATCGACGCCGGTCTGGCCGCGCGCGCGGCCGACGCCGGCCACGCGCTGGAGAGCCTGCAGTCCAACGCCGAGCACGTACTGGTCGACCGGGTCCAGGCCGCGCGCACGGACGGCACCGCGCTGATCCTGATCAACCCCGCGGCCTTCACCCACACCAGCGTGGCGATCCGCGACGCCCTGGCCGCGGTCGCGATCCCGTTCGTCGAGATCCACCTGTCCAACCCGCACACCCGCGAGCCGTTCCGCCACCACAGCTACTTCAGCGACCTGGCCGTCGGCGTGGTCTGCGGCTTCGGCGCCGACAGCTACCGCTACGCGCTCGAAGCGGCCATCAAACGGCTGGCATCCTGACCCCCCTTTCGCCCGGACCGCGCCCGCGCGGCCCGCACCCAAGATCCAACACCCAGAGGCCCGCTTCATGGACCTGCGCAAAATCAAGAAACTGATCGACCTGCTCGAGGAATCCAACCTCGCCGAGATCGAGATCAAGGAAGGCGAAGAGTCGGTCCGCCTGGCCCGCGCGCCCAAGGGCGGCTACGCCGTCGCCGCGCCGGCGCCGGTCTACGCCGCGCCGGAACCGCGCGCCGCCCAGCCGATGCCGATGCAGTCGCCGACCGAAGCGGCCACCGGCGGCAGCGCCAAGCCCGGCAACGACTTGCCCGACGGCCACGTCGTGCGCGCGCCGATGGTCGGCACCTTCTACACCTCGCCGGCCCCGGACAAGCCCGCGTTCGTGTCGGTCGGCCAGACCGTCAAGGCCGGCGACACCCTGGCCATCATCGAAGCGATGAAGATGTTCAACCCGATCGAAGCCGACGTCTCCGGCACCGTGCTCAAGATCCTGGCCGAGAGCGGCCAACCGATCGAGTTCGATCAGCCGCTGTTCGTCATTGGGTGAGAGGCGAAGGGCAAGGGAACGAAGGAAAACAGGGGCTGAGGGAATGGCGGCGACGCCGCTTCTCCGCCCCGCCTCCCTCCATTCCCCTCAGCCCCGTTGTTCCCCTCTTTCCCTGCTTCCGTCCCGCTGAGAGCCTCCCATGCTCGATAAAGTCGTCATCGCCAACCGCGGCGAAATCGCGCTGCGCATCCTGCGCGCGTGCCACGCCCTGGGCATCCGCACGGTCGCGGTGCATTCCACCGTCGACCGCAACCTCAAACACGTCGCCATGGCCGACGAATCGGTGTGCATCGGGCCGGCGCCGTCGTCGGAGAGCTACCTCAACATGGCCTCGATCATCGCCGCGGCCGAGGTCACCGACGCCCAGGCGATCCATCCCGGCTACGGCTTCCTCAGCGAAAACGCCGACTTCGCCGAACGCGTCGAACAATCCGGCTTCGTCTTCATCGGCCCGCGCGCCGAGACCATCCGCCTGATGGGCGACAAGGTCGAAGCGATCCGCGCGATGAAGGACGCCGGCGTGCCCTGCGTGCCCGGCAGCGGCGGCCCGCTCGGCGACGACAACGCCGCCAACATCAAGATCGCGCGCGAGATCGGCTACCCGATCATCGTCAAGGCCGCCGGCGGCGGCGGCGGCCGCGGCATGCGCGTGGTCCACACCGAAGCGCATCTCAACGCCGCGATCCAGACCACCAAGTCCGAGGCCAAGGCCGCGTTCGGCAACGACATGGTGTACATGGAGAAATTCCTGGAAAACCCGCGCCACGTGGAGATCCAGGTGCTCGCCGACGGCCAGGGCAACGCGATCCACCTGGGCGAGCGCGACTGCTCGATGCAGCGCCGCCACCAGAAGGTGGTCGAGGAAGCGCCGGCGCCGGGCATCACCCCGGAGCAGCGCGCGCAAATCGGCAAGGTCTGCGTGGAAGCCTGCATCCGCATCGGCTACCGCGGCGCCGGCACGTTCGAGTTCCTGTACGAGAACGGCCGCTTCTACTTCATCGAAATGAACACCCGCATCCAGGTCGAGCACCCGGTGACCGAACTGGTGACCGGCATCGACCTGGTGCGCGAACAGCTGATGATCGCCGCCGGCCGCAAGCTTTCGATCAAGCAGGAAGACGTGGTGCTGGAAGGCCACGCGATCGAGTGCCGCATCAACGCCGAAGACCCGGAGACCTTCATGCCGTGCCCGGGCCCGATCAACCACTTCCACGCACCGGGCGGCCCCGGCGTGCGCGTGGACAGCCACATCTACGAAGGCTACCGCGTACCGCCGAACTACGACTCGATGATCGGCAAGCTGATCGTGCACGGCCCCGACCGCGAAACCGCGATCGCGCGCATGCGCGTGGCGCTGAGCGAGATGGTGGTGGACGGGATCAAGACCAACATCCCGCTGCAGCAGCGCATCCTGTCGGACGCCGGCTTCCAGCAGGGCGGGATGAACATCCACTACCTCGAGAAGCGGCTCAAGGAACAGAAGGAAAAGACGATCGCGATCGTCTGATTCTTCTTCCAGCAATGCCGCAACGACAAAACCCCTTCCGCGAGGAAGGGGTTTTTGTTTGCAGCTGCGCCGCTGTCTTTGCTCTTTGCTCTTTGCTCTTCGCTCTTTGCTCTTCGCTCCCCCCGCCGCCCCGAACTCGCCACAGGCAATGAGAGACCCGAAGGGCGGCGCGCAGGAAGCGCGCCGTGCGCCACCCAGGCCACGGATGGCCTGTGTGGCGCATCCCCGCGAACGCAACGAACGATAGTGGCTCTTGATTCGAAGACAGGAAAAAGCCCTTTCTTTGGTTGGCACTGTCAA
>NZ_LXSD01000178.1:0-4540 GCF_017168095.1 Lysobacter enzymogenes
GCGGAGGAGGCGGGACCGGCGCCGCGGGTGCGGCCGGCGGCGCAGGCGGCGCGGGCGGTGCCGGAGGCGGAGGAGGCGGCGGAGGCGGCACCCACGCCACTGCCTTGGGCACGCTGAGCTTGAGCTTGGCGCTGTTGCGGTCGCGCAGATAACCGATCTCGACCTGCGCGCCTTCGGGTTTGTCGCGCAAGGCCTCCATGGTCTGGCGCGGGGTGTCGACCGCGCGGCCGTCGACGCTCTGGATCACGTCGCCGGCTTCCAGTCCCTTGAGCCCGGCCGGCGCGCTGAGCACCAGCACGCCGCGCTGGGCGCCGAAGTAGCGGCCGAGCTTGGGCTCGACCGTGGCCAGGTTGAGGCCGTTCCAGCGCAGCGCCTCGCTGATCAGCGGCATGCTGCAGGCCGGATGCCGGGCCTTGCCCTTGTCCTTGCCGGCGCAGTCCAGGTCCGGGCCGATGCGGCGGATCTCGGTGCGCACGCCCGGCGCGACCGAGACGCTGCCGGCGGGCGCCGCGTCGACGACGACGGTGCGCGCATATTGATTGGTGACGTATTCGCTGCCGTCGGGATTGCGGTAGACCATGATCCGCGCGCCGACCTGCGGCGCGATCTCGACCGTGGCCTCGCGCTGGTCGCGCTGGTAGCGGATGCGCACCGGCTTGCCGGCTTCGAGCTTGCCGATCCGCTCGCGCGCTTCGCTCAGGCGCGCCTCGCCGCTCTTGCCGGCGAGTTCGCGTTCGTCGAGCGCGAGCAGGCGGTCGCCGCTGCGCAGCCCGGCGCGGGCCGCGGCGCTGCCGGGCGTGACCGCGAGGATGGCCACGCCGCTGCGTTCGTCCGGAGCCAGGATCACCCCGAGTTGCGGGCCGCGCAGGTCGTCGCTGATCAGCACCGGGCCGAACTGCGAAGGCTCGGGCAACACGCCGTCGGGATAGGCGCCGCGGCGCATCTCCACCACCATCGGCCGCGCCTGCGCCAGCAACCGCGGTGTGGCGCCGGCGTCGGTGCTGAAGAAGTAGGCGCGGGTTTCGCGCGGTGCGAGGCCGGCCGGGATGGCCTCGGCGGACGCGGCCATCGCATCGGTCGTGAAGACATAACCGCGGGTTTGGTGCGGCGCGGGCGTGGCCGGCACGAATTCGCGCCGGACCGGTTCGGCCGGCACGGGCACGGCCGGGGCGGCGACGGCTCCGGTCGCGCCGGCCGCGGCGGGAACCGCGAGCGCGCCGCCGATCGCGGCGGCGAGCAGGGCGGGAAGCAGGAAGCGGGACGACATGGCGGTCTCCAGTGAAAGTCGTTGCGATGGTTCTTGGCGATGATCGGGGCGGAGGCGACGCGCTCAGTCCACCCGCACCAGCGCGCTGTCGTAGCGTTCGCCGCGCGCGGCGTACCAGCGTTGGGTGCTTTCCATGCCGGCCAGCGAGCGCAGCGAATCGACCCGTTCGCGCCACAGCGCGACGCGGGTGGCCGCCGGCAGCGCGGCGTCGCCGAGCGCGGTGTCGATCAGTTGCAGTCGCTGGTCGAGGCCGGCGCCCATCACCGCGGCGGCGGCGCTGGCGACGCGCTCGTCGCGGGCGATGGCGACCAGGGCTTCGAGCTGGGCCGACTCGGCCTGCAGTTCGCGCAGTTGCGCGGCGAGGCGGGCGTCGGTGTCGGCGGCCGTTGCGGTGGAAGCGCCGGCGTCGGCGGGGCGCGTGCGCGTCGCCGCGCGTTGCGGCGCGGCGGCGATGGATGCGGTTGCGTCCTCCGGCTTCGGCGTTGTCGCGGCGACCCGCGTCCGGCGCTGCCGATCGGTGGCGGCCGTTGCGGGCTCCGAGGCCGATGGGTCTTTTATAGAAGGAGCGGCGGCCGGAGCGGCGGACACCGACGGACGGGTACCGGCCGCGGCGACCGCTTGGTTTCGCGCGGAGCGGCCGCCATCGGCCGACGCCGGATCGCGCTGCGGCGTCGCATGCGATTGCGTCGCCACGACCGGCGCGGCGGGTTCCGCATCGGGCCGCTGCGCGCGCAGGCTCAGCCACAGGCCCAGCGGCAGCGCGGCGGCCAGCATCGCGGCCAGCGCCCAGCGCCGCAGCGGCGTCGCGGCTGCGCGCGGAGCGGCCGATTTCAATGCAGCCGATTTCAATGCAGCCGATTTCGATGCGGCCGATTTCGATAGAGTCGATTGAGGCGCGACGAACTGCGCCGACGTCGCCGCCGATGCGGCCGGCAAACGCGCAGCCAAGCGCGCCCAGCCGTCGGCCGGCGGGGTTTCGGCGGGCAGCGCGGCGAACGCGCCGGCCCAGGTCGAGGGTGGCTCGCCTGCGGCGGGCGCGCCGGACACGAGCGGGGGACGATCAGGCATGGGCCTGCTCCGGTTCCAGCAGCTGGCGCAGGCGGCGGCTGCCGCGGGCGAGCTGCGATTTCGAAAAACTGATCGAACGCTGCATCAGCGCGGCGATCTCCTCATGGGTGTAGCCCTCGGCGTGGTACAGCCACAGCACGCTGCGGGTCGCTTCGGGCAATTGCGCCAGCGCGCGGCCGAGCGCGGCGGCGTCGGCCGCGGCCGGCGGCGGCGGGGCGCGGTCGTCGGCCAGGTGTTCGTCGTCGCTGTCGGCGTGCTCGTGGCGGCGCCGGCTGCGCAGCCGCATCAGGGCTTCGTTCACGGCGATCTGGCGCAGCCAGCCCCAGAACGGCGTGCCGCTGCCGTCGCGGTGGCCGCGGAAGTCGCCGATCCGCGTGAGCACTTTGAGCATGGTCTCCTGCAGGACTTCGGTGGCTTCCTCGCGATCGCCGGCGATGCGCACCGCCAGGGTGAACACCGGCCGCTCGAACCAGCGGTAGATCTGCTCGAACGCCGCGCCCTCGCCGGCGCGCGCGCGCGCCAGCAGCGACTCGGGCACGTCGATGGCGAAGCTCGACACGGGCCGGTCGGCGACGGGCGAGGGCGGCGGCAGGGGCATGGGTTCGGGCGGCATTCCCAGGCAAGGATGCGCCAGGGGCGTGAAGGGTCGCAGCCGGCGCCTGGGCCTATACTGCGCCCATAAGACCAAGGACAAGGAGGGGAGTCATGGGAGCCAGCTTTCTCGCGTTGGTGCTGGTGTTCGCCGGCGTCGTGCTGCTGTTCAAGACCGTGCGCATGGTGCCGCAGGGCTACCAGTGGACGGTCGAGCGCTTCGGCCGCTACACCCACACCATGGACCCCGGCCTGCACTTCCTGGTCCCGGTGATCTACGGCGTCGGCCGCAAGATCAACATGATGGAGCAGGTGCTGGAGGTGCCCAGCCAGGACGTGATCACCAAGGACAACGCGGTGGTCAAGGTCGACGGCATCGTGTTCTTCCAGGTGCAGGACGCGGCCAAGGCGGCGTATGAGGTCGCCCAGCTGGAAGTGGCGATCCTCAATTTGGTCATGACCAACATCCGCACCGCGATCGGTTCGATGGACCTGGACGAATCGCTGTCCAAGCGCGACGAGATCAACACCAAGGTGCTCAACGCGGTCGACGCGGCCACCCATCCGTGGGGGCTGAAGGTCAACCGCATCGAGCTCAAGGACATCCAGCCGCCGCGCGACCTGGTCGATTCGATGGCCCGGCAGATGAAGGCCGAGCGCGAGAAGCGCGCCAACATCCTCGAGGCCGAAGGCCATCGCCAGTCCGAGATCCTGCGCGCCGAGGGCGACAAGCAGGCGGCGATCCTGGAAGCCGAGGGCAAGCGCGAGGCCGCGTATCGCGAGGCCGAGGCGCGCGAGCGTCTGGCCGAAGCCGAGGCCAAGGCCACTCAGTTGGTGTCCGACGCGATCGCCGCGGGCAACGTGCAGGCGATCAATTACTTCGTCGCGCAGAAGTACATCGAGGCATTCAAGGCCCTGGCCGAGGCGCCGAACCAGAAGTTCGTGATGATGCCGATGGATTCGTCCGGGGTGATCGGTTCGATCGCCGGCATCGCCGAGCTGGCCAAGGACGCGATGGCCCAGCAGTCCGCGCCGGGCGCGCGGCCGCCGCGCGGCGGAGCCTGACATGAGCTGGAACTGGCCGACCGTGGCCTGGGCGGCGCTGGCGCTGCTGCTGTTCGCGGCCGAGGCGCTGGCGCCGGGGGCATTCATGCTCTGGCTCGGCCTGGCCGCGGCGGCGGTGTTCGTGCTGGTGTTCGCCTTTCCCGGACTGACCGTGCTGGCCCAGGTGGCCGCGTTCGTGGTGCTGAGCTTCGTCTCGATCCAGGTCTACCGCACCTGGTTCCGCAAGCGCGAGCCGGCCAGCGACCGGCCGCTGCTGAACCGCCGCGCCGAGCAGTTGATCGGCCGGGTGGTGCCGCTGGAGCGCGGCATCGTCGCCGGCCGCGGGCGGGTGCAGATCGCCGATGCGTTCTGGGACGTCAGCGGCCCGGAACTGCCGGCCGGCGCGATGGTGCGCGTGGTCGGCGCCGATGCCATGTTGCTGCATGTGGAAGCGGCGGGCTGAGCGGTGAACGCGCGCTGCGCCAGGCCCTGGTCGTCCGCCTCGGCGCGCCGGCGCGCGTCGACCGCGCTGGGCGCGTGCGCGCTGGGCCTGTGCCTGGCCGCGCAGGG
>NZ_LXSD01000179.1:0-241 GCF_017168095.1 Lysobacter enzymogenes
GGAATTATTGGGCGTAAAGGGCGCGTAGGCTGGTTAGTAAGTTAAAAGTGAAATCCCGAGGCTTAACCTTGGAACTGCTTTTAAAACTGCTAGCCTAGAGATTGAAAGAGGATAGAGGAATTCCTAGTGTAGAGGTGAAATTCGTAAATATTAGGAGGAACACCAGTGGCGAAGGCGTCTATCTGGTTCAAATCTGACGCTGAGGCGCGAAGGCGTGGGGAGCAAACAGGATTAGATACCC
>NZ_LXSD01000180.1:0-1739 GCF_017168095.1 Lysobacter enzymogenes
CCGCCGCAGCGGCGCCCGCAGCCGAGCAATCACCGCCGGCAAGCGTCGCGGCCGCGCCCGCAGCCGAGCACGCGCCGCCGCCGGCCATCGCAGCGGCACCTGCGGCCGAACAACCGTCGCCATCGGCCGCGCCCGCACCCGAACCCGCACCCGAACCCGCAGCGGATCCCGCGCCGAGCTCGGCGCTGTCCGAGCTCGACGAGGCCGTGCGCAGCTTCGCCCGCATCCAACTCGGTCGCGCCCTGCAGGTGGAAGAGCAGCAGGTGCTCAGCGCTTACGTGGCGATGGTCGGCGCGCAATCGCTGCCGCCAGCGCCGGCCTCGCCGCCGCCGTCGCCCGGCGGCGCCGCCGGCGTGCTGGAGAGCGGACGCCAGCAGATCGAAGCGGTGATCCGGCAGAGCCTCAATCGCGCCCAGGCCGCCGTCGACGGCAACGCCAAAGCCGAACGCGCGGCCGAAACCGCGGTGCTCGGCGCGGTCGAGCGCGCCCAATCGCTGCAGGATCTGATGCCGGCCAAGCCCGCGCCCGGCGCCGCCGCGATCCCGCCCACGCCGATGGAACAGATCGCCGTGCGCCTGGCCGAACTGGTCCGGCACGAAGTCGATGCGTGTTTCCAACGCCAGATCGGCCCGCTCGCGCGCCAGTTGCAGGACGTGATCGGCGCCGCCCAGTCCAACGGCTTGCTGCCTCCCCAAACCACCGGTTCCGCGCACCCCGACGAGTCGCGCGCAGCCGGCCGCGACGGCGACTGCGCCGTTCGCCCCGACCGCGACAACAACCCCAACAGCGCCGCGCAGGCGAACGGTCCGGCCGCTTCACAAAGCAACTGACGACTCGTTAATCAGCGATGTACGGCAGCGGCCGTACTTCAAAATTCCAAGGAGCTCGATATGGCATTCCCGACCGCCGTCAACGATCAAATCACCGATGCCGTCACCCAGTCCAACGTCAAGGTCATCGGCGAGGCGCCTGCCTTCGCGATGGGTTCGATCTACCAGTCGATGGCGCACTCCACCGGCATCCTGTTCGAAAACGCCGTGGCGGCGCAGCAGCAGCAGAACTCGCTGTCGCAGGCGGCGGCCAACCAGGGCGTGATGCAGATCTACAGCCTCGACACCACCGCCGCCGCCGGCGCCACCGAGAAGGTCGCCCAGACCGGCGTGTCGGACAACCTGACCAGCCTGCTGACCGTGCTGCGCGCGTTCAAGTAACGCGCGTCGCCCGATCCGCGCGATCGGGCGGTGCGGCGCCGGCCGGCATCTCGGGCCGGCGCCGCGGAGCCGACTTAATCCGTCATTGAGGACCGATCCATGGCATACCCCACCGCAGTCAACAATCAGATCACCGACGCCGTCACCCAGTCCAACGTCAAGGTCATCGCCGAAGGCCCCGCGTTCGCGATGGGTTCGATGTACCAGTCGGCGGCCCACTCCACCGGCCTGCTGTTCGAAAACGCCATCGCTTCGCAGCAGCAGCAGACCTCGCTGGCGCAGGCGGCCGCCAACCAGGGCGTGATGCAGATCTACAGCCTCGACACCACCGCCGCGGCCGGCGCGACCGAGAAGGTCGCCCAGACCGGCGTGGCGGACAACCTGACCAGCCTGCTGACCGTGCTGCAGTCGTTCAAGAGCAATCCGTACGGCCCGTAAGGCCGGCGCCACGCGATGCCGGTCCGCCGCGCGGCGCCGGCATCGTTCCCAGCCGCATCCGGCCGCGCGCCGCGGCGCGGCGGGCCCGCA
>NZ_LXSD01000181.1:0-3318 GCF_017168095.1 Lysobacter enzymogenes
CCGCCGCCGCCGCGCCGGCGCCGGCCGCCGCGCGCTGAGCGCCGGCGCCTCCGCAAGGATCCGCACGTGGGCTTCTCGACGCTGTTCATCCGCCGCCCGGTCGCCACTGCGCTGCTGATGGCGGGCCTGTTGTTGCTGGGCATCCTCGGCTACCGCCAGTTGCCGGTGGCGGCGCTGCCGGAAATCGACGCGCCCAGCCTGGTGGTGACCACCCAGTACCCCGGCGCCAACGCCACCACCATGGCGGCGCTGGTGACCACGCCGCTGGAGCGCCAGTTCGGGCAGATCTCCGGGCTGGAGCTGATGACCTCCGATTCGTCGGCCGGCCTGTCGACGATCACCCTGCAGTTCGCGATGGACCGCGACATCGACATCGCCGCCCAGGACGTGCAGGCGGCGATCCGCCAGGCGACCTTGCCGCAGTCGCTGCCGTACCAGCCGGTGTACAACCGGGTCAATCCGGCCGACGCGGCCATCCTGACCCTCAAGCTGACCTCCGACACGCGGCCGCTGCGCGAGGTCAACAATTTCGCCGACTCGATCCTGGCCCAGCGCCTGGCCCAGGTGAAGGGCGTGGGCCTGGTGTCGATCGCCGGCAACGTGCGTCCGGCGGTGCGCATCCAGGTCAATCCGGCGCAGCTGTCGAACATGGGCATGACCCTGGAAGACCTGCGCGCCGCGCTGACCCGCGCCAACGTCAACGCGCCCAAGGGCTCGCTCAACGGCGCCACCCAGTCCTACAGCATCGGCACCAACGACCAGCTCGCCAACGCCGCCGAATACCGCCAGACCATCGTCAGCTACAAGGACGGCGCGCCGGTGCGGTTGTCGGACGTGGCCGAGGTCGTCGACGGCATCGAGAACGACCAGCTCGCCGCCTGGGCCGACGGCAAGGCGGCGGTGCTGCTGGAAGTGCGGCGCCAGCCCGGCGCCAACATCGTCCAGACCGTCGCCGCGATCCGCAACCTGCTGCCGCAGCTGCGCAGCGTGCTGCCGGCCGACGTGCACCTGGACATCTTCTCCGATCGCACCGAAACCATTCGCGCCTCGGTGCACGAGGTGCAGTTCACCCTGCTGCTGACCATCGGCCTGGTGGTGGCGGTGATCTTCGTGTTCCTGCGCCGGCTGTGGGCGACGGTGATCCCGTCGGTGGCGGTGCCGCTGTCGCTGGCCGGCACCTTCGCGGTCATGGCCTTCGCCGGCATGTCGCTGGACAACCTGTCGCTGATGGCGCTGGTGGTGGCGACCGGTTTCGTGGTCGACGATGCGATCGTGATGATCGAGAACATCGTGCGCTACATCGAGCAGGGCAAGAGCGGCAAGGAGGCGGCCGAGATCGGCGCGCGCCAGATCGGCTTCACCGTGCTGTCGCTGACCGTGTCGCTGGTGGCGGTGTTCCTGCCGCTGCTGCTGATGCCCGGCGTCACCGGCCGCCTGTTCCACGAATTCGCCTGGGTGCTGAGCACCGCGGTGGTGCTGTCGATGCTGGTGTCGCTGACCCTGACGCCGATGATGTGCGCCTACCTGCTCAAGCCCGACGCGCTGCCGGAGAGCGACGACGCGCACGAGCGCGGCGACGGCAAGCGCACGCTGTGGGCGCGCACGGTCGGCCTGTACGAGCGCAGCCTGGACTGGGTGCTGGCGCGGCAGGCGCTGACCCTGGCGGTGGCCGCGGCCGCGGTGGCGCTGACCGTGGTGCTGTACGTCGCCATTCCCAAGGGCCTGCTGCCCGAGCAGGACACCGGCCTGGTCACCGGCGTGGTCCAGGCCGACCAGAGCGTGGCGTTCGCGCAGATGCAGCAGCGCACCCTGGCCGTGGCCGAGGCGCTGCGCCACGACCCGGACGTGACCGGCGTGTCGGCCTTCATCGGCGCCGGCAGCATGAACCCGACCTTGAACCAGGGCCAGCTGTCGATCGTGCTCAAGCCGCGCGGCGACCGCGACGGGCTCGACGAGATCCTGCCGCGCCTGCAGAAGGCCGCCGCCGGCATTCCCGGCGTGGCGCTGTACCTCAAGCCGGTGCAGGACGTGACCCTCGATACCCGAGTCGCGGCGACCGAGTACCAGTATTCGCTGTCCGGCGTCGATCCTGCGCAAGTCGCCGAGCAGGCCGAGCGCATGACCCAGGCGCTGCGCGAACTGCCGGAACTGGTCGACGTCGACAACAACCTGTCCAGCCAGGGCCGCGCCCTGCAGCTGAGCGTCGACCGCGACAAGGCCAGCGTGCTCGGGGTGCCGATGCAGTCCATCGACGACACCCTCTACGACGCCTTCGGCCAGCGCCAGATCTCGACCATCTTCACCGAGATCAACCAATACCGCGTGGTGCTGGAAGTGGCGCCGCAGTTCCGCACCAGGGACGCGCTGCTGGAACAGCTGGCGGTGGCCTCGAACGGTTCCGGCGCGCTGACCGGCAGCAACGCCACCGCGTTCGGCCAGCTCGCCTCCAGCAACTCGGCCACCGCCACCGGCATCGGCAACCGCGACACCGGCATCCGCGTCGGCGCGGCCGGGATCATCCCGCTGTCGACCCTGGTCGAGGCCAAGGTGGTCAACACGCCGCTGGTGGTCAGCCATCAGCAGCAGCTGCCGGCGGCGACGATCCTGTTCAACGTCGCGCCCGGCTATTCGCTGTCGCAGGCGGTCGAGGCGATCGAGCGCGCCCGCGCCCGGCTCGACCTGCCGCTGCAGGTGCGCGGCCAGTTCGTCGGCAAGGCGGCCGAGTTCACCGGCAGCCAGACCGACGTGGTGTGGCTGCTGCTGGCCTCGCTGGTGGTGATCTACATCGTCCTGGGCGTGCTGTACGAGAGCTACATCCATCCGATCACGATCATCTCGACCCTGCCGCCGGCCGGCGTCGGCGCGCTGCTGGCGCTGATGGTGTGCGGGCTGAGCCTGTCGGTCGACGGTATCGTCGGCATCGTGCTGCTGATCGGCATCGTCAAGAAGAACGGCATCATGATGGTCGACTTCGCGATCGAGGCGCAGCGCGCCGGCGCCAGCGCGCACGAGGCGATCCGCCGCGCCTGCCTGCTGCGCTTCCGCCCGATCATGATGACCACCCTGGCCGCGCTGCTGGGCGCGTTGCCGCTGGCGCTGGGCACCGGCATCGGCTCGGAACTGCGCCGGCCGCTGGGCCTGTCGATCGTCGGCGGCCTGCTGCTGTCGCAGCTGGTGACGCTGTACACCACGCCGGTGATCTACCTGTACATGGAGCGCTATCAGGACTGGCTGCGGCGCCGGCGCGAGGCGCGCGAGGCCCGCCGCGAGGCGGCGCCGGCATGAGCGCCGGCGGCGAGGGCATGGCTGGCGAGGGCG
>NZ_LXSD01000182.1:0-6727 GCF_017168095.1 Lysobacter enzymogenes
CCGCAGCGCAGCCGCGCCCGCCACGGTCGCCGTCGCGGCGCCGGCGCCCCGCCCGGCCGAGCCGATCCGCCTGCTCGAACAGGACTTGCCGCACTTCCCGGCGCTGGAAGCGCGCGTGCGCGAACTGTTCGATGCGCACAAGAACGAAGGCTGTGTCTCGCGCGGCACCCGCAACATCGCGCCGAACCTGTTCGTCGGCGCGGCGCAGCGAGGCTACTTCAATTACGCGCGCAGCGGTCATACCGTCCTGGTATATGCATATACCGGACCGGAAGACTATTTCGCGGAAATCGCCGGGGAAATGAGCGACTACTGCGCGCAGCGCGGTTTCCAGTTCAACCTGTTCATCGACCACGCGCTCGAGCGTATCGGCGATGCGGCCTTCACCGCCACGCCGTTCGGCGTGCTGCAGCGCGTGCACGGCCTGCGCGAGTTCAGCCTGGAAGGCGGGGCGATGAAGCGCCTGCGCTACCAGATCGCCAAGTTCGAGAAGGCCGGCGATTGCCGCACGGCCGAGTACGCCTGCGGCAGCGACCCGGCAGTGGACCGCGAGATCGCCGCGATCGTCGACCGCTGGTGCGACGGCAAGACCATGGTCAACCCGCTGATCCAGCTGGTCCGCGAGGAGATCGTGCAGGGCCGCCTGCATCCGCAGCATCGGCTGTTCCTGACCCGGCTCGACGGCGAGTTGCAGAACGTCATCCTGATCTCGCGGATGAGCGATGCGCTCAACGGCTATCTGATGGACCTGGAGTTCTACCCGCGCGAGATGCCGCTGGGCGGGCTGGAATACGCCATCGTCAACATCATGCGCACCCTGCGCGAGGAAGGCTGCGATCTGCTGAGCCTGGGCGGCACCTACGGCTGCCGTCTGGAGACTTCGGCCAATGCCGATCCGGCGGTGGACCGCATCCTCGACGATCTGCACAGCCAGGGCATCTTCAACGACGAAGGCAATCTGCAGTTCAAGAACAAGTTCCGCCCGCAGAACCGCACGATCTATCTGTGCCGGCCGGCCGCGGGCAGCGGCGGCGACAACGTGCTGGATCTGATCATGATGATCGCCGATCCGGCGCGTACGCAGACCTGCGAAGCGGACAACCACACCCATCGTCCGGGCGCCGTCGAAGCGGCGCCTGTGCAAGCCACGCCGCTGGTGCCTGCCGCAGCGGCCCGCAGCGAAGCGGGCAGCGAAATCCAGGGCGCGCTTGAGGGCCTGCAAGGCCAGCCGCGCTCGTTCGCGCTGGCGCGGCACGGCTTCAATCCGCTGAACCTGCCGGCCGGCGAGGTCGAATTCGATCTCAAGACCGATTCCTGGGCGCAGCTGGACTGCGATTACGTCGCCGCCGGACTCGCCGCGCTGCGCGCGCGCCTGGGCGAGGCGGCGGATCTGGACGGCGCCTTGCGCGCGCTGTTCCCGTTCCGCCACTTCGTCCTCGCCGGCTCCGGCCGCGATGCCGAACGCCTGCTGTGCCGCGCCTGGGGCGCGTCCGGCACGGTGCTGCAGAACCTGCTGTTCCCGACCGCGATCTATCACCAGATCGAGCACGGCCTGAGCCCGCGCGAGCTGCCGCATCCGCAGCTGTTCCAGCTCGACGCGCCGTATCCGTACAAGGCCGAGCTCGACTGGCCGGCGCTGCAGCAGGCCTTGGTCGAACCCGGCGCGAGCTTCGCGTTCTGCTGGATCGAACTGAGCGACAACGCCAGCGGCGGCCAGCCGCTGTCGCTGGCGCATCTGCGCAAGCTCAAGGCGGCGCTGGCCGAGCGCGGCATCGCGCTGGTGCTCGACGCCACCCGCGCGCTGGAAAACGCGCACTACCTCGCCGCGCATTCGCCCGAGTTCGCCGGCCGCGACCTGTGGGACGCCTTGCGCGAACTGCTGAGCTGCGCCGACGCGGCCACGGTCAGCCTGGCCAAGGACTTCGGCGTGGCCAAGGGCGGCCTGATCGCCTGCAACGACGATGCGCTGCTGCGCCGCCTGCACGAGGCGGCCGCGCACGAGGGCGAGGGGCTGGATGCGGTCGAACGCAAGCTGCTGGCCCTGGCCTTGAGCGACCGCGACGGCATCGCCGCGCGGATCCAGCGCCGGGTCGCCGCCACCGCGGAACTGTGGCGCGCGCTCCAGCAGGGCGGCGTGCCGGTGGTGGCGCCGGCCGGCGGCCATTGCGTGCTGATCGACGTCAAGGCGATCGCCGCGTTCGCCGGCCTGGAGCGGCCGGTGGCCTCGTTCCTGGCCTGGCTCTACCTCGCCACCGGCGTGCGCGCCGGCGCCCACAGCGTCGGCATGCAGAAGGGCAACGCGCTCGATGCGCTGGTGCGCCTGGCGGTGCCGGTCGGGCTCAAGCCCGAACAGGCGGCGCAGATCGGCGCGCGCATCGCCGCGGCGCTGGCCGAACCGCGCGACATTCCCGAACTGCACGGCGGCGACGAACGCCCGGCCGATCCGTATGCGCGCTTCGCGCTGCGGCGTTACCTGCGTTCCAGCGCGGCGCAGGTCGCCGTCGATGCCGACGCGGCGGCGCCCGCCGCGGAAACCCCGGCCGTCGCGGTCGCCGCGCCCGCGCCGACGCGCGAAGACATCGCCGTCGTCGGCATGGGCGGCCGCTATCCCGGCGCCGCCTCGCTCGACGAGTTCTGGGACAACCTGCGCAGCGGCCGCGACAGCGTCGGCCCGATGCCACGCGAACGGCTGGCGCGGCGCCAGCGCAAGGCGCCCAGCCGCGATTACCGCGGCGGCTTCCTCGACAGCATCGACCGCTTCGATTCGCTGTTCTTCAACATCTCGCCGCGCGAAGCCGAGGTGCTGGACCCGCAGGAGCGCCTGTTCCTGGAAGTGGCCTGGGAAACGCTCGAGGACGCCGGCTACTACCCGGAACTGCTGGCGCAGGATCCGCGCACGCGCAAGGTCGGCGTGTACGTCGGCGCGGTCTGGGCGATGTACCAGATGCACGGGGTCGAGGAGAAACTGGCCGGGCGCCCGCTGACGCCGAACTCGTTCCTGTGGAGCGTGGCCAATCGCGTGTCCTACTGGATGAACTTCAGCGGGCCCAGCCTCAGCGTCGACACCGCCTGTTCTTCCAGCCTGACCGCGCTGCACCTGGCCTGCGAGGCGATCCGCAACGGCGAGTGCAGCGCCGCCCTGGTCGGCGGCGTCAACCTCGACCTGCACCAGCACAAGTTCGACATCAACCACGCCGGCGGCGCGCTATCGCCCGATGGCGTGTGCAGCAGCTTCGGCGCCGGCGCCAACGGTTATGTGGCCGGCGAGGGCGTCGGCGCGCTGCTGCTCAAGCCTTTGTCGCAGGCGCTGGTCGACCGCGACCAGATCTACGGCGTGATCCGCGGCGCGGTGGTCAACCACGGCGGCCGCACCAGCGGCTACACCGTGCCCAATCCGCGCGCCCAGGGCGAACTGGTGGCCGCGGCGCTGGCCAAGGCCGGCGTCGATCCGGCCAGCGTCGGCTATATCGAAGCGCACGGCACCGGCACCGAGCTCGGCGATCCGATCGAGATCGCCGGCCTGAGCCAGGCCTTCGCCGGCGCCGGCCTGCCGGCGCGCGCGTGCGCGGTCGGCTCGGTCAAGACCAACATCGGCCACCTGGAAGCCGCCGCCGGCGTAGTCGGCGTGAGCAAGGTGCTGTTGCAGATGCGCCATCGGCAACTGGTGCCGTCGCTGCACAGCGCCGAGCTCAATCCGCATATCGATTTCGATTCCACGCCGTTCTACGTGCAGCAAGCGCTGCAGGACTGGACGCCGCGCGGCGCCGCGCCGCTGCGCGCGGGCGTCAGCTCGTTCGGCGCCGGCGGCGCCAACGCGCATGTGGTGATCGAGCAATACCCGCAGGCCGTCGACGAAGAACCGGCGCCGGCGCCGCTGCTGTTCCCACTGTCGGCGCGCACGCCCGAGCAGCTGCGCGAGATGGCCCAGCGCCTGCGCGCGCACCTGCTGCGCGATTTCGTCGCCCACCGTCCGGTCGATATCGCCTACACCCTGCAGCACGGGCGCAAGACGTTCGAGCACCGGCTGGCGTTGGTCGCCTCGAACCGCGATGAGCTGATCGCGCGCCTCGATGCGTTCCTGTCCGGCGCCGCAGATGCCGATGTCATCAGCGGCCACGCCCGCGGCGGCGAAGGCCTGGCCCGGCTGCTCGACCGCAGCGAAAGAGAGCAATTGCTGGACCTGCTGGCGCGCAATCGCGACCCGCGCAAGCTCGCCCAGCTGTGGATCGAAGGCCTGCTGCCGGACTGCCGCGGCCTCGCCGCCGACGCCGGCCGGCGCGTGTCGCTGCCGACCTATCCGTTCGCCGACAAGCGCCACTGGATCGCCGGCGACGAACCGCTGGCGCTGGCCGGCGCGGCGGGCGCGAGCCTGCATCCGTTGCTCGACCGCAACGAGTCGACCTTTCAGCGCCAGTTGTTCGCCAAGCGCTTTCGCGCCGACGAGTTCGTGCTCGCCGATCATCTGGTCTCCGGCCGGCCGACCCTGCCGGGCACGGCGTATCTGGAAATGGCGCGCAAGGCCGGCGAACTGGCCACCGGCTGCGCGGTGCGCGCGATCCGCAACGTCACCTGGATCAGCCCGCTCAGCGCCGAGCCGGGCGCGGCCACCGAGGCCTGGATCGAACTCAAGCCGGCGGCCGAAAGCGTGCAGTTCGAGGTGTTCGGCGAAACCGGCGACGGCGGCAAGCGCTCTTACGCCCAGGGCCGGTTGCTGTTCCGCGGCGCGGACGAAGCGCCGCCGGCGGACGAATTCATCGATCTCGACGCGATCCGCGCGCGCTGCGCGCCGGCGCTGTCGGGGCCGCAGGCGTATCCGCTGTTCGAAGGCCTGGGCATGCGTTACGGCGCCAGCTTCCAGGCGCTGCAGGAAGTCGCGCGCAATCCGCAGGAAGTGCTGGCGCGGCTGCGCCTGCCGGCGCTGCGCGAGGCCGATGCCGGCTTCGAGCTGCACCCGTGTCTGCTCGACGCGGCCATGCAGGCCGGCGTGGTCGCCCAGCTCGGCGACGCCGGCGGCGAGATGAAGGTGCCGTACTCGCTGGGCGAGGTCGAACTGCGCCATCCGCTGAGCGTGGAGTGCTACAGCTACGTGACCCGCGGCGGCAATGCCGGTTCGGCGGTGTCGCGCGACGACGTCACCATCGTCGACGCCGACGGCCGGGTACTGGCGCGCATCCGCGAGGCGGTCGGCGTGCCGCTGGCGCAGGTGCACGAGAAACCCGCGGCGGCCGCGCAGGCCGACGGCGAAGACGCGTTCGAAGAGCTTTACTACAGCCACGAGTGGCGCGCCGCCGAACTCGGCGAGGGCGCCGACGACGGCACCGCGCTGTGGCTGCTCGACAGCGACGAGACCCTGCATGCGGCGCTGCGCGCGCGCGGCGTGGATGCGGCGCTGGCGCTGCCGGGCACGGACTACGCCGACCTCGGCGACGGCCGTTTCCGCCTGGACCCGCGCGAACGCGAGCATTACACGCGCGCGCTCGTGGCCTTGGCCGCGCAGGGGCGCGCGCCGCAGCGCATCGTCTGCCACTGGGCGCAGGCCGAGGCGCCGCAGGACCAAGCCGCGCTCGACGCCGCGCTGGCGCGCGCGCCATATGCGCTGCTGGCGCTGGCGCAGGCGCTGGCCGAGAGCAAGCCGGCCGGGCGCGTGCGCCTGTGCTGGCTGCATCGCGGCGGCGCGGCGCTGCAGCCGCACAACGAGGCGGTCGACGGCTTCCTGCGCAGCCTGGCGCTGGAGCATCCCAAGTTCGATTGCAAGACCGTGGCCCTGGACGAGGCGCCGGCCGAACGCGTGGCGCTGCGGGTGCTGGCCGAACTCGACGCGCGCGCCCAGCTCGAGCCGAGCGCGCGCTATCGCGACGGCGCGCGCGAGATCCGCCGTCTGGCGCGGATCGAACCGGCCGCGCACGCCGCGCCGGCCGCACGCGAGAACCCGGTCTACGTCATCACCGGCGGCGCCGGCGGCCTGGGCCTGCTGTTCGCCGAACATTTCGCCCGCCGGGGCGGCGCGCGCCTGCTGTTGACCGGGCGCAGCGCGCTGGACCCGCAGCGCGAGGCCGAACTCGAACGGCTGCGCGGACTCGGCGCACAGGCGATCTACGTCGCCGCCGACGTGTCGCGCGCCGACGAGGCCGAGCGGGTGCTGGCGCTGGCGCGCGACCGCTACGGCCGCATCGACGGCATCGTCCACGCCGCCGGCGTGCTGCGCGACAGCTTCGCCCGCAACAAGAGCGCGCAAGACCTCGACGCGGTGTTCGCGCCGAAGATCCAAGGCGCGCTGAATCTGGACCGCTTCAGCGCCGGCGACGAGCTCGACTGCTTCGTGCTGTTCTCCTCGCTGGCCGCGCTCGGCGGCAACACCGGCCAGTGCGATTACGCCTACGCCAACCACTGGCTGGACAGCTTCGCCGCGCAGCGCGAGACCTTGCGCGCGGCCGGCCTGCGCCACGGCCGCAGCCTCAGCGTGAACTGGTCGCTGTGGGCCGACGGCGGCATGAAGCTCGACCCGCAGACCGAGCTGTTCTTCCGCAAGAACCTCGGCATCAAGCCGCTGGACGCCGCGGTCGGCGTGGCCGCGCTGGACAAGGCGCTGAGCCTGGGCCGCGCCCAGGTCGCGGTGCTGGAAGGCGCGCGCGCCAAGATCGAGCAGGCGTGGGGATTGAACCGCGAGATCGCGGTCGCGCCGCTGGCGGCGCCGGCGGTCGCGGCCGCCGCAGCGCCGGTGCCGGCC
>NZ_LXSD01000183.1:0-1310 GCF_017168095.1 Lysobacter enzymogenes
ACGCCACGGCCGGGCCGCATGGCGCCAGCCTGGGGAGCGGGGGTGGGGCGTGGCACAATGCAGGGCCGATTCGCGCGCGCCGCGCCGCCGGCGCCCGCAGCGGCCCGACGGCCGCGCGCCGCTCCCCCGTCCAACCGAGTCCACGGATCCGATGTCCTATCTCGTCCTCGCCCGCAAATGGCGCCCCAAGCGTTTCGCCGAACTGGTCGGGCAGGAGCACGTGGTGCGCGCGCTGACCAATGCGCTGAGCACCGGACGCGTGCACCACGCCTTCCTGTTCACCGGCACCCGCGGCGTCGGCAAGACCACGATCGCGCGCATCTTCGCCAAGTCGCTCAACTGCGAGCGCGGCACCTCGGCCGATCCGTGCGGCGAGTGCAACGCCTGCCGCGACATCGACGCCGGCCGCTTCATCGACCTGCTGGAGATCGACGCGGCCAGCAACACCGGCGTGGACGACGTGCGCGAGGTGATCGACAACGCGCAGTACATGCCCAGCCGCGGACGGGTCAAGGTCTACCTGATCGACGAAGTCCACATGCTGTCCAAGTCGGCCTTCAACGCCTTGCTCAAGACGCTGGAAGAGCCGCCGGGGCACGTCAAGTTCCTGCTCGCCACCACCGACCCGCAGAAGCTGCCGGTGACGGTGCTGTCGCGCTGCCTGCAGTTCAACCTCAAGCGCCTGGACGAGCAGCAGATCGCCGGGCAGATGACCCGGATCCTGGCCGCCGAACACATTCCCGCCGAGGATTCGGCGATCCGCCAGCTGGCCAAGGCCGCCGACGGCAGCCTGCGCGACGGTTTGTCGCTGCTCGATCAGGCCATCGCCTACAGCGGCGCGGGCAGCGCCGACGGCGTCGGCGGCGAGCAGCCGCTGGCGGGCGCGGCGGTCGCGGCGATGCTCGGTTCGGTCGACCGCACCCGCGTCGGCGCGGTGCTGTCGGCGTTGGCCGACGGCGACGGCCGGCGCCTGTTCGACGAGGTGGCGACGCTGGCCGAGTTCTCGCCCGACTGGGGCAACGTGCTGGAGTCGCTCGGCGACGCCTTGCACCGCATCCAGGTGCGCCAGCTGGTGCCCGACGCGGCGGTGGAGGCCGACGGCGTCGACGTCGACGGCCTGGCCGCGCAGCTGCGGCCGGAGCTGGTGCAGCTGTGGTACCAGATGGGCGTGAGCGGGCGCCGCGACCTGCCGCTGGCGCCGAGCCCGCGCGCCGGTTTCGAGATGGCGGTGCTGCGCATGCTCGCGTTCCGTCCGAGCGCGGGCGGCGATGCGCCGCCGCCGTCGGGTTCCGGCGGCCGCGGCGAATCGG
>NZ_LXSD01000184.1:0-810 GCF_017168095.1 Lysobacter enzymogenes
TGGGTGGCGCACGGCGCGCTTCCTGCGCGCCGCCCTTCGGGTCTCTGTTTGCCTGTGGCGAGTGCGGGGCGGCGGGGGGAGCGAAAAGCAACGGCAACGGCAACGGCAAGATCGAAATGGGTTTCGGCTTTTGCCGGGGGGATGGTGGAAGACTCGTTGCTGCGAATCGCAGCGGCACAGCGTTGCGCCTCGGTTGGATGCCGGCTTTCGCTGAAGCCGCGGCCTAAGAATTCGTCGCTTCGGGCCGCAACGGCAGGGCATGCCGGCTTCGGTCGATGCCGTCCGGCGACCCTTGCACTGTCCCTGCCCTGCCCTCGGCGCTAGTCTTCGCCGATGCCTTTCCCCGTCCGTCTCCTGACCCTGCTGCCGCCGCTCGCGCTCGCCGCGGCCGCGCTGTCGCCGAGCGCCGCCCAGGCGCAGATCCGACGCTGCACGGACGCGCGCGGCAATTCCGTCTACACCGATCGCGATTGCGCCGCCGTCGGCGGGGTCGATCGGTTGCCGCGCGGTGCGGCGGCCGCGGCCAGGCCCGAAGCCGCCTACGTCGGCGGCTGCGCGCGCAATCTGCGCGATCTGGTCGGCGCGATCACCACCGCCATCGATGCCCACGACGGCAACAAGCTGGCCGCGGTCTATCACTTCGCCGGCATGTCCGACGATCAGGGCTATGCGATCGTCCAGCGCCTGGACGCGATCGCGCAGCGGCCGTTGCTGGATATCGCGCCGGTGATGGGCGCCGCGCCCGAGCCCACGCCGCGCCCGGGCCCCTGGATCGCGCTGCCGCCGGCGCCGCCCAACGCCGCACTCGCG
>NZ_LXSD01000185.1:0-2928 GCF_017168095.1 Lysobacter enzymogenes
CAGCCTGCCGCGCGGGCGCGCCTGGGCCTGCGCCGGCGCGGCCGGAGCCGGCGTCGCCGCCAGCGGAATATCGGTAACCGCCATGATGCTCTCCCCTTTCGATGGACGCCGCCGGCCGGTCGCGGCCGCGGCAGATGCGAATGCGTCGCCGCCGCGCCTCAGGCGCGTTGCAGCAGATGTTTGGACAGATGCTTGGCCATGCTCAGCAAGGTCACCGTCGGGGTGCCGCGCATGGCGTCGGGAATGACCGAACCGTCGCAGACGTGCAAGCCGCGCAGGCGCGTTTCCAGCCGCGCATCGACGTGTTCGCCGATCGCGACCATGCCGCCGACCCGCCCGGCCACCGACAGGCCGAAGTTGAACACGTCGCGCGCGCCGGCCTTTTCCAGCACCCGGCGCGCTTCGCGCTCGCCGCGTTCGAGCCGGGCGCGGTCGCCGGCGTCCAGGCTCTTGCGCAGGCGACCGTCGGCGCGCAGCTCGCCGCCGTGGCCATCCTTGACCTTGACCCCGATGCCGATGCTCTGCGGGTAGTTGCGCAGGTGCTTGAACTTGCCCTTGCCGAGCATCATCAGCCGGTGCATGAAGCGCGAGACGTTGGCGTCGCCGAGTTCGACCCCGTCGCCGAGATCGCAGCCCATGCTGCCGACGAAGTTGTCGCGCGCCTGCTGGCCCGGCACCAGGCCGTACAGCGCATAGCCGGGGCTGCAATAGAAGCCGCGCCGGCCGACCTCGTCCAGGCCGCTGGCGCGCAGGATCTGCGGCGAGGCCAGTTCGCCGGCGGCGAGCACGATGCGCGGCGCATAGGCCTCGCGCGGCGGCGTCACGTACAAGGGCTTGCGGATGCGGTACTGCACGCCGATCGCCTGGCCGCCTTCGCTGAGCACGCGGCCGACGGTGGCGCGCTGCACCAGCTGCGCGCCGCGCGCCACCGCGTCGTCGACGTAGCTGCGCGCGCGCCACAGGGCGCGGTAGCTGTAGCCCTCGCCTTCGCAGCGGGCCGCATCGATCAGCATGTCGTGCTTGTTCCAGTCCAGGCCGAGCGCGCGCGCGCTGTCGCCCAGGCGCTGCGACTGCTCGCCGATCAGCCGGTCCGGCAGCGGCGCGATCGGCAACTCGCGCTTGACCTCCTCCAGCTCGGCCGAGATGTCCAGGCCGAGCTTGCGGAACTCGTCCAGCGGCGGGTAGTTGACCACGCCGAAGTACATGCTCGACGAGCCGCCGGTGGTCAGCGCCCGCGCCGTGGTCAGCTTGTCGCCGACCTTGACCTGGTCGGCGATGGCGACGAAGCCCATCACGCTCTCGGTCGCCGGCGCCGGGCCGCCGCGTTCGAGCAGCAGCACGCGCTGGCCGGCGCCGCTGAGCTCGCGCGCGAGCGTCGCGCCGCAGGTGCCCGAGCCGATGACGATGGCGTCGTAGTGGTCTTGTTCGCGCATGCAGGCGCCGCTCCGTGGGCGGAAGGTCAGAACTGATAAAGAAAGCGGAACACGGCGTTGTTCTGGCCGCGATAGGGATACAGCTCGTTGCGGCGGTCGCGCACGCTCAGATAGAACGTGTCCAGGCTCAGGCTGACCCGGCCGTTGAGCTTGTAGGTCAGGAACAGCGAGTGCTGGTAGCTGGTGTAGGTCTGGTTGTAGACGGTCAGCCAGTTCGCGGTCAGGGTCTCGTTGAGAAAGGCGTTGCTCCAGCCCAGCACCAGCGAGTTGTTGTCGCGCGGCGTCGGCGCCAGGCGCCGGTCCCAGTCGAGGATGCGCTTGTTGACCGCTTCCAGGCTGACCGAATGGTTGCCGCCGTTGCCGAGCGAGTACTCGACCCGCAGCGAGGTATCGACCTCGTCCTTTTCCAGCGTCTGCAGCTGCGGGGTCAGGAAGGCGCGCGGCGACTTGCGCGCGATTTCGCCCGACAGCAGCAACGGCCCGGCGACGTGGTTGAAGGTCGCGCCGATCATGTCGAAACGCTGGTCGTCGCGCAGCAGATGCGGGCGGCCGTCCGGGTCGACGCCGCGCAGGCGGTAGACGTAGTCGTTGTCGACCAGCCGCGCCGCCATCAGGCCGACGTCGCTGCCGCCGAAGGTCTTCTTCCAGCGCAGGCCGTACTCGGCGCGGTCGAAATCGCGCCGTTCGATTCGCGCCGCCGCGCCGAATCCGTCCAGGAAATAGGCCGTGCCCGGCTCGGGATATTCGTTGTACTGCGCATCGGGAATGTAGAACGCGCTGAAGTCGCCGATGCGGGTGAACTGGTCGACGGTCAGCATGAACTGGCTGATTCGCGACTCTTCCAGCGAGATGAAGAACAGCTCCGACAGGTTGCGCGGCGCGATCACGTCGGTGATGGCGCCGGCGTCGGATTCGCCCCAGATCAGGATCTGGTTGCCGAGCTTGACGCTGGTGTTGCCGCTGCTGAACTGCAGGTAGGCGTCGCGCAGCGTGCTCTCGGTGAAGCTGCCGCCGCGGCCGCGGGCGCGGTGGTCGCGGCCCCAGAACGCGGTTTCGATCAGGTCCAGGTGCAGGTAGAACTTGTCCCAGAAGTACTTTTCGTACTCGATCCGGAACGAGGTGCGGTTGTTGACCAGCCCGTCCATGTCGCGCAGGCGCGCGGCCAGTTCGTGCTTGAACGTCAGCCGCCCGCCGGGCAGCCAGGTGGCGCTGGCCAGCGCCGCCTCGGTGCCGCCGTGGCGTTCGCCGAATTCGGAATCGTCGCCGTCGGCGCGGCTGGCGTCGGCGTGCACCGGCTGCGGCGGTTGCGCGTCCGGCGCGGACGCGGCGAGTTCGCCTTGCGCTGGCGCGGACAGCCCGGCGATATCGTCGGCCGCCTGGGCCGCGCCCGGCTCCGCCGACGGCGCGCCGTCGCCGATGCCGCCGATGCTGTCGATCGCTGGTGCGCCGGTGTCGGTCACGGCCGTGGCCGCCGTCGCAGCGGCGGCGGCCGGCG
>NZ_LXSD01000186.1:0-1038 GCF_017168095.1 Lysobacter enzymogenes
AGCGCGCGGGCTTCGCCGCGCGGCCGTCGCGTCGCGCTCAGCGCGGCGCGACCGGCGCCTTGCGCGCGGGCGGCGCGGCGAACTCGCCGCTGGGATCGTCGATCAGCGGCGGATGGGCGCGGATGCTGCGATAGACCTGCGCCACCCGTCCGCGGCGCAGGCACTGCAGCACGATGTGCGAGGTGATCCGGCTGAAATCGCGCAGCGGCTTGAAGTGGCTGGCGCGGTAGGCCTGCTCGCCTTCGACGTTGTAGCGCGACTCGATCGGCACCGAGACGCAGCGCGTGCCCAGCCGCTGCGCGGCCGACATCAGGATCTGCGCCTCGAACACGAAGTCCTCGCCCGGCACCTGCTCCAGCGCGGCCACCTCGGCCGGGTACAGGCGCTGGCCGCTCTGGCTGTCGGCGATCTGGTAGCCGGTGCCCCAGGCCACGCCCCAGTCGGCGAAATCGTTGGCCAGGCGGCGATAGGTCGGCTGCGCGGCGCGCTTGCGCAGGCGCGCGCCGATCACGATGTGGCCGGGGTGGCGGTTGCCGCTGTCGATCAGCCGGGCGATGTCCTCGGCCGCGTGCTGGCCGTCGCCGTCCATCGTCGCCACCGCGGCCGCGCCGCGCCGCAGCGCTTCGGCGAAACCGTCGCGCAGGCTGGCGCCCTTGCCCTGGCGCTGCGGATGGCGCAGCAGCACCGCCGGCAGGTCGGCGATGCGCTCGGCGGTGCCGTCGTCGGAGCCGTCGTCGACCACGATCACCAGCGCGCACTGCGCCAGCGCGCCGCTGACCACTTCGCGGATGCGCAGCGCTTCGTTAAGCGCGGGAATCACCACCGCGACGTTGTCGCGGTGCAAGCGCACCGGCGCGTTGCGCGGCGCCGCCGCCTCAGTCATGGCCCAGTTCCAGCCACACGCCGCTGCCGCCGCCGGCCGGCAGCGCCACCCGGCCGGCGCCGGTGGCGAGCGCGTCGAACAAGTCCAGCATCGGCGCGGAGGCGTTGAGCGGATCGCGCTGGCGCAGGCGGCCCGGCGTCGCCGCCGCCTCGGGC
>NZ_LXSD01000187.1:0-2479 GCF_017168095.1 Lysobacter enzymogenes
GATCAGGGTTGGGCGATCGCGGGCGGCGCCGGCGCGGCGAGCGCGGCGCCCAGGCGCGCGGCGCATTCGCGCGCGCCCACCAGCAAGGCGGCCAGCAGCGTGTCGGGGCCGGCCATCGCCAGCAGGGTCAGCGGTTTGGCGGCGTGGACGCGGAACAGCACCAGGTTGCCGCGCGCGGTGCAGACGGTGGCGTAGTCGGCCTGGCTGAGTTCCATCTCGCCGGCCAGGGTTTCGCCGAGGGTGAGGAAGGAATTGGCCATCGCCGCGATCCGGCGGGCATCGGCGCCGCCGTCGATGCGTTCGGCCAGGGCGCGGCCGTCGGCGGTGGAAACGCACAGGGCGCGCAGGCCGGGAACCCGTTGCCAGCAGCGCTGCAGTTCCGCGTGCAACAACGCCGGCGCGGCGCCTTCGCCGTGCGCGGCCGGTTCCAGCCGCCCCAACAACATGTCGATCGTGGTTCGCTGCATGCGAGTTCCGCTCCTGTGCCCGGCCGGCGGCCCTAAACGTCGTCAGGCGGCGGACCCGGCCAAATATTTGAACTGAGTCACACTATATCCGTTTTTTTGTGTGATGTTTATTGCAGTTTTTACAGCTCTGGTTTCCACGGATGGGCACGCGAACGTCCCCGCGCGGGGGCCGCGCGGGGGCGTGGATGCGATCAGGCAAGGCCGTGCCGGCCGGCGCGGGACGCCGGGCGCGAGGCCGGATCGAGGGCGCGCCGCGGCGGCCGCGCTAGAAGTCGCAGGCCTCCCAGCCCGGCGCGGTGCCGTCGGTGGAACGGCCACGGAAGCCGGCGTCGAGGGTGTTCTGCGCCCAGGCGTCCGCCTCGGCACGCTGGGCCGGGGCGAGGCCGGCGGCGGCCGCGGCCAGTTGCCGGTCCAGCTCCGCGGCGCGGTGCGCTTCGGCGCCGAGGCGGTAGAGCTTGAGATAGCGGTAGTGCTGCAGCGCGTCGGCGCCGAGCAATCCGCCCAGCAGGCTGGTGGAACCGGGCTCGTAGGCGCGCTGCAGCAGGTCGACCACGCGCCAGTCGCCGGCCGCGAGCCCGGCCTCGACCAGCCGCGCCGCGCTCGCGCGGTAGCTGCGCAGCGCCTCGGGCTGGCGGATCAGGCTGCGCGGGTCGTACAGCGGGCCGCGCTCGAGGTAGCAGGCGCGCGCCTGTTCGTCGCCGAGCCGGGCGGCCTGGGCGATGTTGGCGGTCAGGCTGGCGAGCATGCGCTCGTCGACGCCGGCGCAGGCGGCGCGTTCTTCGCGCTCGCGCTGCTGGCGCAGTTCCATCGCCTCCAGCAGGGTTTGATAGGTGCGCAATTGCGCCGCGGTCATGCCCTCGGTGGAGCGGCTGGTCAGCGCCTCGGTGGCGCCGGCGTTGCGCCACTGCGCGCCGCGCAGGCGGTTGCAGCGGTCCAGGTCGCGCACCAGCCGGGCCGCGGCGGCGACGTCGCCGGCGTTGGCGCGCGCCTGCAACTGGGCGAAGTGGTCCTTCAGCGGCGCGTTCGGCGCGGGCAGCGGGCCGCCCTTGATCGGCGTCGGCCAGGCCTCGGCGGCGGGCTCGGCGGCCGCAGCGCCTTCAGCGACGACGCGCACGTGCGAATCCGGGCGCACGGCGCCGGTGCGGCCGGCGAAGTAGGCGCCGACGATCGCCGCCAGCGCCGCGACCGCGGCCGCCGCCAGCCACAGCCGGCGCGGACCGCGCGCGGGAGCCGATACGTTCATTCGGAAGCGTTCATTCGTAAGGGAACACGCACGGATCCCACAGCGGGCCGTCGGCGTCGATCGCGCGGCCGTGGAAGTTCTGGTTGAAGGTCCGCGCCGCCCACGCCTCGGCGTCGGCGAGCTGGGTCGGGCTGAGCTTGGCCGCGGCCATCGCCAGATCCTCGTCGGTGACGCCCGGCTGCGGCGGCGCGCCGAGCCGGAACAGCTTGAGGTAACGGTAGCGTTGCGCGGGATCCTTGCCAACGGCGGCGGCCAGCAGCGAATCGGCGCCGGGTTCGAGCGCGCCGCGCAGCTGGTCGAGCACGCGCCAGTCGCCGTCGGCGATGCCGCGTTCGACCAGCGTGCGCGCCGTGCCGCGATAAGCGCTCATGCGTTCGGGATGGTCGAGCAGCGCGGCCGCGTCGAAGCCGGGGCCGCGCGCCAGGTAGCAGGCGCGCGCATACGGTTCACCGAGCAGCGCGGCCTTCTGCAGGTTCGCGGCGAGCGAGCCGAGCATGGCGTCGTCGACGCCTTGGCATTGCGCGCGCAGCGCGTCGAGCGCGCGTTCGTTGGACTCGGCCGCTTCCAGCCCGGCGCGCAGGGTTTCGCGCTGGCGCGGGTCGGTGGCATTGGCGCGCACGGCCAGCAGTTCGTCGGAATAGCGGCGCACATCGCGCTCGCGGCGGGCGAAGACGCGGCATTGGTCGAGATCGCGATAGAGCCGGGTCGCGGCGGCGAGGTCGCCGGCGTCGGCGCGCGCCTGCAGCGCCGGGTACGCGCGACGCAGCGG
>NZ_LXSD01000188.1:0-4574 GCF_017168095.1 Lysobacter enzymogenes
CCGCCGCCGGTGGTGCCGCCGGCACCCAAGACGATCGCCCTGCCGCCGCCCGCGCCGGTCGCGACGACCCCGCTGGCGCCCTCCGCCCTGCCGGGCGAGGACGCCGGCGGCGAGGAAATCCTGCTCGAAGCCGGCGCCGGCCCCGCGCCCGCGCCGGCGCTGGTGTCGGTCGACGTGGAGGCCTACGCCGACGGCCTGGTGCCGAGCGCGCTGGCGCGCGGCGGCCTGGCCGGCGCGGTGGTGGTGGTGGTCAAGGACGGCCAGATCCTGCTCGCCAAGGGCTACGGCTACGCCGACCGCGCCAAGGGCCGGCCGATGGACGCCGCGCGCACGGTGATCCGCCCCGGCTCGATCTCCAAGCTGTTCACCTGGACCGCGGTGATGCAACTGGTCGAACAAGGCAAGCTCGACCTCGACGCCGACGTCAACGACTACCTCGACTTCCGCATCCGCGATTACCACGGCCAGGGCATCACCCTGCGCCAGCTGATGACCCACAGCGCCGGTTTCGAGGAATCCAGCAAGCACCTGTTCGCCGCCGACGCCTCGCGCCTGCGGCCGCTGCGCGCCTATCTGGAAACCGTGCAGCCGCAGCGCATCTATCCGCCCGGCAAGGTGCCGGCGTATTCGAACTACGGCGTGGCCCTGGCCGGCTACATCGTCGAGCGGGTCGCGCGGCAACCGTTCAACGACTACATCGAGCAGCACGTGCTGATGCCGCTGGACATGCGCCGCTCGACCTTCCGCCAGCCGCTGCCCAAGGGCCTGGCCGGCGACGCGGCGCTCAGCTACGCCAGCGCCGGCGCGCAGCCGATCGGCTTCGAACTGGTCAATCCGGCGCCGGCCGGCGCGCTGTCGACCACCGGCCGCGACATGGCCCACTTCATGATCGCCCAGCTCGACCAGGGCCGTTACCGCGGCGTCGAGATCCTCAAGCCCTATACCGCGCAGGCGATGCAGCGCGCGGCGTCGACGCCGGTGGCAGGGCTGGATTCGATGACCCTGGGCTTCTTCCGCCGCGACAAGCACGGGCTGGTCGCGCTCGGCCACGGCGGCGCCACTCAGGCGTTCCAGAGCAATCTGGCGCTGCTGCCGGACAAGAAGCTCGGCGTGTTCGTGTCGGTGGACGGCCCCGGCCCGGCCGGGCGCGCGCTGCATCGCGACCTCATCGACGGCTTGCTCAAGCGCTATTACCCCGAACGCGGCGCGCCGCCGGCGACGCGCCTGACCGCGCGGCTGCACGGCAAGCAACTGGTCGGCCGCTACGAAAACAGCCGGCAGTCGGCGAGCAACTTCCTCGCCATCGCGCGCTTTCTCGGCAGCTCGGTGGTGACGCTCAACGACGACGACACGGTGTCGGTGTCGACGCTGCGCACGCGCGACGGGCGGATCAAGCGTTGGCGCGAGATCGAGCCGTACCTGTGGCAGGAACTCGACGGCGACAGCCGGCTGGCGGCCAAGCGCGTGGACGGCGAGATCGTGGCGATCGCCAGCGACGACGCGCCGCCGGCGATGTGGCTGCAGCCGGTGCCGGCGTGGCGTTCGGCCGGCTGGATGTTGCCGCTGCTGTACGCGGCGGCGGCGGTGCACGTGCTGGCGCTGGCGCTGTGGCCGGCGGCGGCGCTGGTGCGCCGCCACACCCAGCGCCGGCTGAAGCTCGACGGCCGCGAGCGCGACCTGCGCCTGCTGACCTTCTTCGGCCTGATCGCGAACCTGGCGTTGCTGGCGCTGTGGCTATGGATCCTCGGCCGCGTCGACGCCTCGGCGACCTTGCTCGACGGTCAGCTCGACCCGGCCCTGCGCATCGCCCAGTTGCTGGGCGTGCTGAGCATCGCGGTGGCGGCGGTGGCGCTGCTCAACGCGCGCGCGGCATGGAAGCCGCCGATGCAGCGCTTGCGGCGGGTGTGCGCGGTGGCGATGGCGGTGGCTTGCGTGGCGGTGGTGTGGTTTGTGTTGGCGTTGCACACCTTGCAATGGTCGCTGGTGTATTGAGCGGGGCTGCGGGGGCAGCGAAGAGCTATGGCAACAGCAGCAACAGCAACAGCTATGGGATGCTGGGTTTCGTTGCAGCGATGGTCTAGCTTCAGCATTGGCGCGGTGCCCGGCGCGCTGACGACACTCAGCCTTCCCAATCCCCGCGTTCGGCCGCCAAGCCAAGCGCCAGCGCGCCCTTGCCGACGTTGACCATGCCGGTCAGGCTCATCAGGCTCTCGAAGAACTCGACCTGGTGTTCCTGACAGGCCAAGCGCAGCGTGTCGTAGCCGGGCAGCGCGCGCAGTTCGGCGAGGTCGCCGCCGTAGCTCAGGCACACGGTCGGGGTCAGCAGTTCGTTTCGGGTCACCCGCCGCGCGGCGAATTCCAGCAGCTTCTGCGCCGCGGCTTCGTAGCTCTTGATCTTGGCGATCGGGCCGGTCTCGCCGCGGTTGCAATGCAGGATCGGCTTGATGTCCAGCGCCGTGCCCAGGGTCGCGCTGAGGAAGCTCACGCTGCGGTCGCCGCGATGGCGGGTGCGCGCACGCAGGTAGTTGAGGTCGCGCGGGATCAGATAGCCGTGGGTGTTGTTGACCAGTTGCTCCAGCCGCGCGCGGATCTTCGGCGGCGTCTCGCCGGCGTCGCGCATGCGCACCGCCTCGACCGCGGTGATGCCCTGCGCGGCGAACAGGTTCAAGGTGTCGATCACCCGCAGCGAGAACGGCGTGTTGAGGCCGGCGGCGCTGCGCACCGGTTTGTAATCGTTGAGGATGGCGAAGCTGGCCTGGTTAGCGTTGTCGAACACCGGACTGCGGGTCTTGGTGATCGTCATGCAGAACACGTAGTCGTAGTCGATCGCCAGCTGGCTCACGAACAGGTCGCGCACCTGCTGCACGGTGAACGGCGTGGTCTCGGCTTCGAAGCCGCGCTCGGCCAGGTGCGCGTTGAGGAACTGCAGCGTGGCCTGTTCGTTGCGGTGGTCGGCCAGCACCGCCTGGCCGATGCGCACGGTGATCGGCAGCAGGTGGATGTTGTGTTGCTGGAAGTACTCCAGCGGCAGATCGCAAGCGGAGTCGACGACGATTCCAATGCGCATGGTCCCCCCCCGGGTTCTTGGCGCGTGGCTATCGAATGTGACCGGCAGCATACCTTCGGCGATGCCGGACGCGCACTCACGCGGCCCGGCAAGGGGCGGGCGTTCGTTCAGCCCCGGCGCTGCACGCCGACGGGCAGCTGTTTCAGGCGTTGCATTTCGGGATCGTCGAGCAATTCGGGATGTTGCAGCGCGTCAAGGGCGAAGTCGTGTGCATCGTTGCCCCAGAACATGTGCGGACCTATGCATAACGTCGGCACGCCGAATACACCAGCAAGCAATGCCGCCTCGGTATTCGCGCGCAAGGCGTTCTTGACCGCCTCGCTGGCGACGGCGTCGGCCGGCACGCCGAGCGCGGCGGCGACCGGGCTCAGCGCCTCGACGCTGTCGCCTGCCTGGCCCTGGCTCCAGATCCAGTCGAAGATCGCATCCACCGCCGCCGGCGTGCTGCCGGCGGCCACGCACAGGCGCAGCGCCGCCAGCGGGTTGAACGGATGCGCGGGCGGGAAGCGCAAGGTCGCGCCTTCGCGCCGCGCCTGCCACAGCACGTGGCGATAGGTGAACTCGCGCTTGCCCGGAATTTCCGCCGGGCCCTTGTGCGCGTGCGCCGACAGCACCGCGCCGAACACGATCGGCACCAGCGCGACCGGACGTTCGTGCGCGAGCTCGCGCAGCTTGCGCCATTGCAGATAGGAAAACGGCGAGACGAAGTCGAAATACCAGCGCAGGGCGGGGGCATCCATCGCGGGCTCCTTATTTCCAGGCGCCGAGGATCACGCCGTAGAGGACGAACTGCAGGATGTGGTAGCCGCTGTCGATCATCCACAGCTTGAGGCTGCGGCCGGCGAAGGCGTAGTTGATGCCGAAGCTCATCGAGACGAAGAACAGGCCGACCACGAAGCCGACGCCGAAGCCGTCCACGGCGCCCGCCTGCGGCGGCATCAGCGCGGCGAAGATCGTCGCCGACAGCAGCGCGCAGACGATGGCGGTGGCGAACACGCGGCCGGCGTGGGCGGGCTTGGCGTCCGGATCGATCCCGGCCTCGCGGCACCACGCGCGCTTGAACAAGGGCCCGTACCACAGGCCGCCGAGGACGAACGACGAGGCGGTGGCGGCGGCGATGGCGAGCCAGTTGACCTGGTCGATGGGGACGTTCATGGGCGGACTCCGGAGGCGATTGCGTGAGGCGGGCGCCCGGGCGCGTGCGGCGGGCGCGCGGCGGCGTGGCGCGCCGTGGGGGAAGCATACGCCCGGCGGGAGGCGGGGCGAGAAAGCGGCGCTGTGCGAGCTGGGCGAGGCCTTTCTTCCAGAGCGTCATCCCCGCGAAGGCGGGATCCAGAGACTTCAGAGTTATGCCTCGATGAAGCCCTGGATGCCCGCCTTCGCGGGCATGACGATAGGTGGGTTGCGCGGCGAATCGGTTTCGCCGCGCTGCTCCAATCCGCCGCGCCGCTGCCAGCCGTCATCCCCGCGAAGGCGGGGATCCAGAGACTTCAGAGTCATGCCTCGA
>NZ_LXSD01000189.1:0-3247 GCF_017168095.1 Lysobacter enzymogenes
CGCCGGCATGAGCGCCGGCGGCGAGGGCATGGCTGGCGAGGGCGCGGGCGCCGCCGGCGCCGGCGAGCGCGAGGGCAGCGGCTGGAACCTGTTCGCGCCGGTCATCCGCCGCCCGATCGGCGCCTCGCTGATGGGCCTGGGCCTGATCCTGGCCGGGCTGTGGTCGTTCGTCATGCTCGGCGTGGCCGCGCTGCCGGCGCTGGACTTCCCGGCGGTGGTGGTGTTCGCGCAGATGCCCGGCGCCAACGCGCAGACCATGGCGGCGACGGTGATGACGCCGCTGGAGCGCCACCTGGGCCGCATCCCCGGGGTCAAGGACATCTCCGGCACCGCCAACGAGAACAGCGCCCAGGTCCAGATCATGTTCGAGTTCGGCATCGACGCCGACTCGGCCGCGCGCGACGTGCAGGCGGCGATCAACGCCTCGATGTCGGACCTGCCCGCGGGCATGCCGTCGCCGCCGCAATACTTCAAGTTCGACACCTCGCAGCTGCCGGTGCTGCTGGTGACGATGACCTCCAGCAGCCTGTCGGCCGATCAGCTGTTCGAAGTCGCCGACAACCTGGCCAAGCCGGTGATCGCGCGGGTGTCGGGCGTGGCGACGGTGCAGCTGTCCGGCGGCTCGCCGCGCGCGGTGCGGGTGGAGCTCGACGATCGCGCCCTGGCCGCCAAGGGCCTGACCGCCAACGAAGTGCAGAACGCGCTGACCGCCGCCAACGTGACCTCGGCGCTGGGCGAGGTGCGCGACGGGCCGCAGCGCCTGCTGCTGAGCACCACCGCCTCGCTGCACCGCGCCAGCGATTTCGCCGGGCTGGTGATCGCCGTGCGCGATCGCGCGCCGGTGCGGCTGGCGGACGTGGCGCGGGTGTTCGACGGCCAGGAGGACGAGCACCAGAGCGCCTCGTTCAACGGCGAGCGCGCGGTGGTGCTGCAGATCAGCAAGCGCCCCGACGCCAACGCGGTGGCGACGGTGGAGGCGATCCGCGCGGCGCTGCCGGGCCTGAGCCGGATCGTCCCGGCCGACGTCGGCATCCACCCGATCTTCGATCTCACCGAAACCACCAAGTCGGCCCTGCACGAGGTCGAGTTCACCCTGATGCTGAGCGTGGTGATGGTGGCGATGGTGATGCTGCTGTTCCTGCGCCGGATCGGCCCGACCCTGATCGCCATGGCCAGCGTGCCGCTGTCGCTGGCCGGCGCGTTCATCGCCATGTACTTCATGGATTTCTCGCTCAACACCTTCTCGCTGATCGCGCTGGTGCTGGCGATCGGCTTCGTCGTCGACGACGCCATCGTGGTGATCGAGAACGTGGTGCGGCACATGGAGTTCGGGCAGAAGCCGCTGGAGGCTTCGCTCAACGGCACCCGCGAGATCGGCTTCACCGTGGTCTCGATCACCTTGTCGCTGGTGGCGGTGTTCGCGCCGATGGTGTTCGGCAACAACATGTTCGTGACCCTGGTGCGCGAGTTCGCGGTGACCCTGGTGGTGGCGATCGTGGTCAGCGCGGTGGTGTCGCTGACGGTGACGCCGGCGCTGTGCGGCAAGTACCTGCGCCACGACCCGGCGCCGGCCGCGGACGCCCCCGGTTTCTTCGCCCGCCTGGAGCGCCGCCTGCACCGCTGGGACGACGCCGCGCTGGAGCTGTACCGGCGCATGCTGGTGTGGTCGATGCATCACCGCCGGCTGATGCGCTGGCAGCCGCTGAGCCTGATCGTGCTGACCGGCGCGCTGGCCGCGGCGGTGGCGATGACCGCCGGCGGCGCGGTCATGCCCGACGAAGACCTCGGCATGATGGACGTCAGCGTGCGCACCGACGCCAACGTCGCCCCCGAGCTGTTCGCCCGGCGCGTGCGCGAAGTCGCGACCACCTTGCGCGCCGACCCGGCGGTGGCCAACGTCACCACCATCCTCGGCGGCGGCGACCTGGGCGCCGGCGAAAGCGGCACCGCCAGCCTGTTCGTCGACCTGCGTCCGCTGCGCGAGCGCAAGGCCACCACGGCCGAGGTGGTGGAGCGGCTCAACAAGCAATACAAGCCCCTGGCCGACGTCGAGGTGGTGCTGAACTCGGTGCAGTTCTTCGGCGGCGGCGAACGCGGCGGCGGCAGCGGCGGCAAGTACAAGCTGCAACTGACCAGTTCCAGCGGCGCCGGCCTGCAGGACGTGACCCTGCGCCTGGCCCAGCGCCTGCGCGCGCTGCCGCAGCTGCTCGACGTCGGCACCAGCTTCGACAGCGTCGGCAAGCAGCAGGCGATCACCGTCGACCGCGAAGCCGCCGCGCGCCTGGGCCTGTCGGTGGCCGACGTCGACGACGCGCTGTACAACGCCTTCGGCCAGCGCCCGGTGTCGCTGATCTATTCGGACATCAACCAGTACCGGGTGGTGCTGACCTCGGCGCGCGCGCGCGACTCGGGCCCGGAGCAACTGCTCGACACCTACCTGCGCACCGGTCGGGGCGAGATGGTGCCGCTGTCGGCCATCGCCACCATCGCCCCGGCGATCACGCCGACCAAGGTCTCGCACTACAACCAGCTCGAATCGGCGACGATCAGCTACAACCTCAAGCCCGGAGTGAGCCAGGTCGACGGCATCCGCGCGGTCGACCAGTTGATCGGCCGCACGCCGCTGCCGCCGGGCGTGCAGAAGGAATACTCGGGCAGCAACCAGCAGCTGATGGAGGCCGCCGGCGGCGCGGCGCTGATGCTGGTCAGCGTGATCGTGCTGATGTACGTGCTGCTGGGCATGCTCTACAACAGCCTGTTCCACCCGCTGGTGATCCTGTCGACCCTGCCGGCGGCCGGCATGGGCGCGTTCCTGGCGATGCTGGTGACCCAGACCCAGCTGACCCTGATGTCGGTGATCGCGGTGCTGATGCTGATCGGCATCGTCAAGAAGAACGCGATCATGATGGTCGACTTCGCCCTGGTCGCCGAGCGCGAGCGCGGCATGGATCCGGTCGAGGCGATCACCGAGGCGGCGCTGGTGCGCTTCCGCCCGATCGTGATGACCACGCTGGCGGCGATGGGCGCGGCGCTGCCGCTGGCGATCGGCTTCGGCGTGGGCTCGGAAATGCGCCAGCCGCTGGGCATCGCCATCCTCGGCGGGTTGCTGGTCTCGCAGTTGCTGACGTTGTTGAGCACGCCGGCGATCTACCTGTGGCTGCACGACCGCGCGCAGCGCAAGGCGGCGAAGCGGGCGCGGCGCGAGAGCGCGGCGGCGCCGGCGCGCCGGCCGTGGTTCGCGCGCCTG
>NZ_LXSD01000190.1:0-239 GCF_017168095.1 Lysobacter enzymogenes
GGGCGTTGGCGCGGATGCGGGGTCGACCGTTCCCGTCGTCGCCCCCGCCGTCGCGGGCGCGGGCGCGGGCGGCGACGCGCCGGCCGGCAGCGGCGGAGGACTGGCCGGCGGAGTCTGCGAGGCGTACATCAGCGCGCCTCCAGCAGGCGCAGCAGCGCCTCCAGCAGCTTGGGATCGTGCAGACGCTGGGCCAGCAGGCGCGCGAATTCGCCCTGCTCCGCCGCCGCGGGCGGCGCCGC
>NZ_LXSD01000191.1:0-14545 GCF_017168095.1 Lysobacter enzymogenes
AGAGACTTCAGGGTCATGCATCGGTGAAGCCCTGGATGCCCGCCTTCGCGGGCATGACGATAGCGGGCTGCGCGGCCGCCGAGCGTACGCGGGCCTAGGCCGCGCGCCGCTGCGCCATCAAGGCCTCGATCTCGTCGGCGCTGCGCGCCAGCCGCGCGGTCAGCACTTCGTGGCCTTCCCTGGTGATCGCCACGTCGTCCTCGGTGCGGATGCCGATGCCGCGCCACTTGGGTTCCACCGTGCTGTCGTCGGGCGAGACGTACAGGCCCGGTTCGATGGTGAACACCATGCCCGGTTCGAGCAGGCGCGATTCGCCGTCGATGCGGTATTCGCCGACGTCGTGCACGTCCATGCCCAGCCAGTGACCGGTCTTGTGCCGGTAGAAACGCTTGTAGTGGCCGTCGGCGAGGTTGCGCTCCAGCGTGCCCTTGAGCAGGCCCAGCCGCAGCAGCCCTTCGGTCAGGGTCTGCACCGCGGCGTTGTGGCCGGCTTCGTAGCTCGCGCCCGGCCGCGCCTGCGCCAGCGCCGCGGCCTGGGCCGCGCCGACCAGATCGTGCAGCGCGCGCTGCTCGGGCGTGAAGCGGCCGTTGACCGGGAAGGTGCGGGTGATGTCGGCGGCGTAGCCGCGGTACTCGGCGCCAGCGTCGATCAGGACCAGGTCGCCGTCGCGCGACTGCGCGCGGTTGGCGCGGTAGTGCAGCACGCAGGCGTTGGCGCCGGCGCCGACGATGCTGCCGTAGGCCGGCTCGGCATCGTAGCGGCGGAACACGCACTCGATCTCGGCCTGCAGTTCGAACTCGTGCATGCCCGGCCGCGCCGCGCGCATCGCCGCTTCGTGGGCGAGCACGCTGATGTCGGCGGCGCGCTGCATGAAGCGCAGTTCGTCGCGGTCCTTGAACAGGCGCAGCTCGTCGAGCAGGTGGCCCAGCTCCAGGAACTCGTGCGGCGGCTGCGCGCCCTGGCGCACCATCGCCCGCACCCGGTTGAGCCAGCCGATCAGCTTGAGGTCGAACTCGACGTCGCGGCCGAAGTGGTAGTACACCCGCGAGCGGCCTTCCAGCAGGCCGGGCAGGATGTCGTCGAGGTCGGCGATCGGGTACGCGTCGTCCAGGCCGAACGCCTCGACCGCGTCTTCCGGGCCGTAGCGCGGGCCGTCCCAGGCTTCGCGCTCGCGGTCGCGCTCGCGGCAGAACAGCAGCACCTCGCCGTGGGCGCGGCCGGGCACCAGCACCAGCACCGATTCGGGCTCGGGAAAACCGCTGAGATAGCTCAGGTCGGAATCCTGGCGGAACGGGTAGTGGGTGTCGCGGCTGCGCACCAGTTCGTGCGCCGAGGGCACGATCACGATCGCATCCAACCCGGCCATTTCCATCAACTGCCGGCGCCGGCGCGCGTACGCCTTGTCCGGCATGGTCAGCGCGGCGTGCATTTCAGTTCAACCGCTGCCGGCGGCGCGCGGCCAGGACCACGTCGCCGTGCAGGCCGAGCGCGGCGATGCGCACGAACTCTTCCAGTTCGGTCAGCGCCTGCTCGTCTTCCTCGTCGCCCTCTTCCTGCGGCGCGGTGGCGGCGAACTTGGCCAGGTCGCCGAGCGCTTCGCGGCTTTCCTCCGACAGGTTGGGCGCGGCGCCCGCGGCCAGGCCGAAGCCGCCGAGGAAACCGCGGCACCAGTCGAACAGCGCGCCGCTGCGCTCGCTCAGCGAGGCCTCCGCGCCGGGCAGCAGCAGTTCGAAGCCGAATTCGTCGTCGCCCATCTGCGCCGCGCTGGCCTGGCGCAGGCGGTCGAGCGCGCCGTCGGCGGCCGGGGTCGCGGCGGAGGCGTCGGCGAGCACCTTGGCCGGCCATTCGCGCACGTCGGCGCCGCCGCCGGCGAGCCAGCCGCACAGCGCGCCGTGCAGTTCGGAGGCGGAGGTGCTCAGGGTCAGGGCCTGGCTTTCGGCCTCGACCTCGGACAACAGGGGGAGTTGGTTTGCGGGCACGGGCACGCCAAGGAAGGGGGAATGCCGGCAGTTTAGCGCGCGCGGCCGGCGCCGCGCCGATCCTCACGCGGCCTACACGGGCGATGCGCGCGGCCGCGCCGAGCGCACGGTTTTGCAGGCCATTGCGCGCGCGCCGCGAGGCCGGGCCGCGCCAGAGCTTGTTGCCGCCATCAGCGCCTGCCTACACTGCGGCTCTTGCGTGCCTGCGCCACGGTGTCCGTGCGTCCTTTCTCCCCCGCCACCCTGCTGACCGCTGCTGTGATCGCCGCCGTGCTGTGGCTGGCGACGTGGCCGCAGCCCGTGGCCGCGGCGACCCGCGATTTCTATTTCTCGCGCCTGGGCAGCGAGCTGGGCCTGAGCCAGAACTCGGTGACCGCGTTCGCCCAGGACGCGCACGGCTTCGTCTGGGTCGGCACCCAGGGCGGCCTGCACCGCTACGACGGCCAGCGCTACATCGCCTACCGCCACGACCCGCGCGACCCGGCCAGCCTGCCCGACAGCCACGTCACCGCGTTGGCCCTGGACGGCCAGCGCGCGCTGTGGATCGGCACGCACTCCGAATACCTGGCGCGGCTGGACCTGGCCAGCGGCAGCATCCATCGCTACGGCGCGCCGGAAGCGCAGGCCGGGCGCCAGGTGGTCGCGCTGCTGGCGTGGCGCGAGCAGGTGCTGATCGGCACCCTCGCCGGCCTGGAGCGGCTGGACCCGCAGACCGGCGCGCGCGAGTTGCTGCTGGCGCTGCCCGGCGAAGCGGCGCGCGCCGCGCCCTGGCAGGGCCTGGTCCAGGGCCGCGACGGCAGCGCCTGGTTCGCCAGCGCCGCCGGCCTGCACCGGATCAAACCCGACGGCCGGGTCGAGCGCATCGGCGCGCCGATCGCGCTGCGCAGCCTCGCCCTCGACCACCGCGGCGTGCTCTGGGCCGGCGGCGCCGACGGCCTGTACCGGCTCGACGGCCGCAGCGGCGTGCTGGTCAAGATCGAAGACGAAAACCTGGCCGGGCTGCGCGACGCGCGGGCCCTGGTCGAGGCGCACGACCACCGGCTGTGGATCGCCGGCTTCGGCAGCGGCCTGTACCGCTACGACCCGGAGACCGGCCACAGCCAGCGCATCCACGCCGAACCCGGGGTCGAGGCGAGCCTGCCGGAAGACACCATCGACACGCTGATGGTCGACCAGGGCGGGCTGCTGTGGGCCGGCGGCACCTTCCGCGGCGTGGCCGTGGCCGACCCGCGCGGCACCCGCTTCAGCTACGTGCTGGACCTGGAGGACTCGCGCCCCGACCGCGCCGCCGCCGACGCCAGCATCCGCGCCCTGGCCCAGGACGACAGCGGCGCGATCTGGATCGGCACCGACAACGCCCACCTGCGCCGCTACGACCTGTCCGGCGACCGCTTCCAGGACATGACCGCGCTGCTGCCGGCGGCCTCGCGCCGGATCGCCGCGATCGCGCGCGAACCCGAGCGCGCGGCGGCCCCGGCCGAGCCGGGCGCGAAAGACGCCGCGGCGAAAAACACCGCCGCCGCGCCCCGGACCACGCCGCCCGGGCGCCTGTGGCTGGCCACCGCCAGCGGCCTGCTGCGGCTGGACCCGGGCACCGGCCGGATCGAGGCGGTCGACCTGCGCGGCTACAAGGACGCGGCCCTGCGTTCGCTGCGCTTCGCCCGCGACGGCAGCCTGTGGCTCGGCGGCGACGAGATCGGCGCGCTGCACTACCTGCCCGACAGCGGCGTGCTGGTGCGCTATGCCTATCGCGAAGGCGATCCCAAGGGACTCAGCCATCCGCGCGTCAACGCCATCTTGGAAGATCGCGCCGGCCGGATCTGGTTCGGCACCGGCGACGGCCTGGACCTGCTCGATCCCAAGGAAAACGGCGGCAGCGGCTATCTGCGCCACTACCGCCACGTCACCGACCAGGCCGACAGCCTGCCCGGCAACACGGTGCGCGCGCTGCACCAGTCCGCCGACGGTTCGATCTGGGTCGGCACCCAGGCCGGGCTGAGCCGGGTGGTGGAATTCGGCGACGGCCGCATCCGCTTCGAACACCCGCTGGCCGAAGTGCTCGGCGACCATCCGGTGCCGGTTGTGTTCACCCTCGCCGAACGCCCCGACGGCCGCCTGTGGCTGGGCACCGACAACGGCATCCTGCGCTTCGACCCGGGCGCCTCGCTGGTGCGCCGCTACGGCCTGGCCGACGGCCTGCAGGATCTGGAGTTCAACGCCGGCGCGGTCGCCGCGCTGGCCGACGGACGCCTGGCCTTCGGCGGCGTGCGCGGGCTCAACCTGTTCGACCCGGCGCGCATCGCCGATTCGCGCTACACCCCGCCGGTGCGCCTGCTCGGCGCCTGGATCGGTTCGGACACCAGCGCCGGCTCCAGCGCGCTGTGGCAATCGTCCAAGCTCGAGATTCCCGACGGCGCCGGCATCCTGCGCCTGCGCATCGGCGCGCTCGACTTCGGCCCCAACAGCGGCATCCGCTATCGCTACCGCATGGACGGGTTCGACCGCGACTGGATCGACAACGGCCCGCGCCAGGACATCACCTACACCCGCCTGCCGCCGGGGCGCTATCTGTTCCGCGCCCAGTCGACCAACCGCGACGGGGTGTGGAACACCCAGGAGCTGACCATCCCGGTCAGCGTCGACCCGCCGCTGTGGCGGCATCCGCTGGCGATCGCCGCCGCGGCCCTGGCCGCGCTCGGCGTGCTGCTGAGCTTCGGCTGGCGCTGGCACCGCGCGCGCCAGCGCGAACGCGGCTACTTCACCCAGATCCGCGAACGCGAGGAACGCCTGAAGCTGGCGCTGTGGGCCTCCGGCGAACAGTTCTGGGACTACGACCTGACCCGGCGCGAACTGCACCGCATGCGCGTGGACGACCACAACGCGCAATCGCCCGAGATCGGCGTGCAGGCCGACATCGCCGACGACCACGAGATCCATCCCGACGACCTGCCGCGCGTCGCCGAACTGCTGCGCAAGCACCTCAAGGGCGACGCCGCGCTGTTCCTGTCCGAGCACCGCATGCGCACGCCCAAGGGCGAATGGGGCTGGGTGCGGGCGCGCGGCCGGGTGGTCGAGCGCGACGGCGAAGGCCATCCGGTGCGCGTGGCCGGCACCGGCCGCGACGTCACCGCGGTGCGCAGCGCCGAACGCGAACGCCGCATCGCCAGCGAGGTGCTGCGCTCGATGGCCGAGGCGGTGGCGGTGTTCGACCGCGACTTCGTGTTCGTCTCGATCAACCCCGCGTTCTCGCGCATGACCGGCTACCCGGAGAACGAAGTCATCGGCCAGACCACCGGCCTGCTCGACAGCCGCCAGCACGATCCGGAGTTCTATTCGGACATGCGCGACGAGCTGCAGCGCAGCGGCCGCTGGTCGGGCGAGATCTGGCAGCAGCGCAAGGACGGCAACGAATTCCTGTGCTGGCTGCAGGCGTCCATCGTGCTCGACAGCAGCGGCCAGCGCGGCCACTACGTCGCGGTGCTGACCGACATCACCGACCAGAAGCGCGCCGAGCAGGAACTGCGCTACCTCGCCAACTACGACACGCTTACCAGCCTGCCCAACCGCACCCTGCTGTCGGAGCGGCTGTCGCGGGCGATCGTGCGCGCGCGCCGCCACGGCCACCGCATCGCCCTGCTGTTCCTCGACCTGGACCGCTTCAAGGACATCAACGACTCGCTCGGCCACGCCGCCGGCGACCGCATCCTGCGCGCGGCCGCGGTGCGCCTGCAGGAAACCGTCGGCGCCGAACACACCGTCGCGCGCCTGGGCGGCGACGAGTTCACCGTGGTGCTGGAGAATCTCGACACGCCCGAGCAGGCCGAGGACGTGGCCCGGCGCATCATCAAGGCGTTCGAATCGCCGTTGGATTTCGACGAGCGCCACGACGTCGCGATCTCGCCGTCGATCGGCATCAGCGTCTATCCCGACCATGCGCAGGTGCCGACCGACCTGCTCAAGCACGCCGACACCGCGATGTACCAGGCCAAGGCCGCCGGCCGGCGCACCTTCATGCGCTACACCGAGGCGATGGATATCGAGATCCGCCAGCGCGCGACGATTTCCGCGGCGCTGCGCAAGGTGCTCGACCGCAACGAGCTGCGGCTGGTCTTCCAGCCGCGGCTGTCGCTGCCAGAGGCGCGCATCACCGGCGTGGAAGCCCTGCTGCGCTGGCACAGCGCCGAGTACGGCAACATCCCGCCGACCCAGTTCATTCCGCTGGCCGAGGAAAGCGGGCTGATCCTGGAAATCGGCGAGTGGGCGATGCGCGAAGCCTGCAACCGCCTGCGCCAGTGGCGCCAGCACGGGCTCGACCAACTGTCGGTGTCGGTCAACGTCTCGGCGATCCAGCTGCTGCGCGGCGACCTGCCGAAGATGGTCGCCCGCGCGCTCAGCGAAAGCGGCATCCCACCGTGGCGGCTGGAGCTGGAACTGACCGAAAGCGTGGTGATGTCCAACGCCGCGCACACCTCCAACACCATGCAGGCGCTGCGCGAACTCGGCGTGGCGCTGGCGGTGGACGACTTCGGCACCGGCTATTCGTCGCTGGCGTATCTCAAGCGCCTGCCGATCAATACGCTGAAGATCGACAAGGAATTCATCAGCGACCTGACCCGCGATCCCGACGACGAAGCCATCACCACCACCGTCATCACCATGGCCCACTCGCTGGGCCTGAACGTGGTCGCCGAAGGCGTGGAGCTGGAAGAGCAGATGGAATTCCTGCGCGCGCACGGCTGCGACGAAATCCAGGGCTACTGGCTGGCCAAGCCGCTGGAAGCCGACGCCTGCCTGGCCTTCATCAAGCAGTGGCAGCCGCCGCAGAGCGTGCGCGCGGCGTTCTGAGCGCAGCGCCCGGCCTCAGCGGCCACGCCGGTTTTAGTGGGAGGGCCTTCAGGCCCGATGCCTTCCGCTCAGCTCGCAGCGACCTGCAAGAAAAGCACCGGGCCTGAAGGCCCTCCCACAAGAGCGCATCAGCGAACCTTCCTTGAGGGGCTATGTGCGAACGCGAACGCGGTCACGCCGAGACCGCGGCGCAATACCGCACAAATTGCCGCGATTCGCGCCCCGCAACGGCGGATCGGCCGAACTTTGCGGATTAGCCAATCCGGTCAATGTTCATCCGGACCTGCCGCCGATCCGGAGGCTTGACCCTGGACTATGGTCCAGACCGAACACTGGCCGCACACCGAGCGCCACGAACAGGGAGGTGGACTTTGAAGATCGGGGAGTTCGCGCAACGCGTCGGGGTCGGCATCGACACCGTGCGCTACTACGAACGACAGGGGTTGCTGCCGTTGCCGACGCGGCAGATGTCCGGCTACCGGCGTTTCGAGACCAAGGACGTGGCCCGGCTGCAGTTCGTCCGCCGGGCCAAGAACCTGGGCTTCACGCTCGCCGAAATCCGCGAACTGCTGGCCTTGCTCGGCAGCCGCGGCAGCGACATGGCCGGGGTCAAGGCGGCGACGACGCAGAAGCTCGCCGACGTGGAAGCCAAGATCGCCGAGCTCAGCCACATCCGCGATCTGCTGCAAGTCCTGCTCGACTCCTGCCCGGGGCGCGGCGCGGTGGAATGTTGTCCGATCGTCAACGCACTGGAAGGAGAGAAACACATGAGCGCTTCGCATCCCTTGGACAAGCCCGCCGATGGCGCCGCGCCGGCGCAGCGCAGTTGCTGCTCGGCCGCGCGCACCTGCGAGACGCAGGCCGCGGCCGGCGCGGTCGACCCGGTCTGCGGCATGCAGGTGAACATCGAAACCACGCCGCACCACGCCGTGCAGGCGGGCGTGGGCTATTACTTCTGCTCGGCGCAGTGCCGCCAGGAATTCCTGGACACCGGCGCGGCATCGGCCGCGCGCTGACGCCGGCCTGCAGGGGAACGGCCGCCCGCCCCCGCCGGGCGGCCGCAGCGCGGGGCCCGCATCGGGCGCTCGCGTCGCTTCGGATCGCACGTCTCAGCTCTCACGCCGTAGTCCTACGCTTCAGACCGAACGCTTCGTAGCGCGCGCTGCGAAGCCGCACGCCACGCCGCTGCACGCTTCAAAGCCGCACGCTTCAAAGCCGCAGGTTTCGACGCCATGCGCATCGGATCGGCACTGTCGCGATCCGCGCGTTTTCGGCCCGCCGTTGCAAGAACTCAATCCAGCCAGTCGCGACCGCCCGGTCGCGGCGCGTCCGCCTGCGCGCCCGCGACGGCGTGCGCGCGCCATCCATCCGTCAGCCAGAGGGAACCATGAGCACCGCCACCATGATCCTGGACCCGCAACCCGCCAGCGCCGCGCCGCCGCGCGCCGCGCCCCAGGCCGCGCACACGCCCAACTGCCTCGCCGACGCCCTGCGTCCGGGCGCCTCCAACGCGCAGATCGCGCTCGCCGCCGACGAACTGCTGGCGCTGGTGCGCGAGGGCCTGTCGGGCGACCAGGCCGCCTACGCGCAATACCAATCCATCCTGCTCGACCTGCACCTGCCCGGCGAGCCGCGCAGCGAACCGACCCGACGCTGGCTCGCCAGCCAGATCTATTCGGTCGAAGACCAGTTCGCCCCGGCCCTGCCCGAATTCCGCCCGGTGCCGGTGGCGGAGTTCCGCGCCGTCATCGACGCCGAGATTGCTTCGCGCACCCGCGTGCGGCATCCGATGTCGCAGCACCTGTTCCAGGGCGAACCGTCGCAGCAGGACGTGCGCAGCTTCCTGCAGCACCACTGGAACCGTTCGTACAACTTCTACAGCCTGCTGGCCGAGCTGGCGTTCCGCTTCCCCGACATCCGCGACGCCTCGGTGTTCTACCGCAACCTCTACGGCGAAGCCGGCGCGGAAACGCCCGAGCGCTCGCACCCGGCGCTGCTGTCGCACCTGATGGTCCACTTCGGGATCCCGCTGGAGATCGACTTCGCCGCGCTGCATCCGCTGGAGAAGGCCTACCTCAACAACCGCATCCGCTGCGTGCGCCACACCGACGTGGCCTGGGGCCTGTCGCTGCTGTACGCGGTCGAATCGGTCAGCTGCGTCAACCATCTGCGCATCTACGAACTGCTCCAGCGCATGGGCGTGCCCGAGGAACCCAGCGAGTTCCACCGCCTGCACGGCACCCAGGACGAGATCGACACCGAACAGATGTGGGAGCTGATCGCCAAGTACGCGCACGACGAATCCTTCCAGCGCACCTTCATGCAATCGCTGGCCCGCCACTTCGACATCAACCGCGCCTACTTCGATCTGTTGTGGCGCCAGATGCAAGGCCCCTCCGTCCACTGAGCCGATGCCATGAACGCCGCCCTGAACGCCATCGCCACCGCCCTTCCGACCGCCGAGCGCAACCACTCGTTGCCGCAGCTCGACGCCCTGCAAAGCAACCGCGCCCGCATCCTCGCCCGCGCGCTCGATCCCGAAGCGCCGTTCGCGCACCTGCAAACCGCCAGCAAGACCTTGTCGGCGCTGGCCGAGGACGCGCTCAAGGGCGACTGCGCGGCCAACGAGGAATACCAGAAACTGCTCTACATCCTCTCGCTCAGCGACGACACCGGCACCGCGCTGACCCGCCGCTGGCTGGCCAACGAGGCCTATCGGATCGAGGAACGCCACATCCCCGCGGCGGACGTGCCCGAGCCGCTGTCGGAAGCCGAATTCCTCGCCCGCATCGAGCGCGAAGTCGCCTCGCGCTCGCGCGAGAAGCACCCGATGTCGGAATACATCTTCGAAGGCCGCGCCAGCCGCGCGCAGTTGCAGGTGTTCTTGCGCCGGCAGTGGTTCCGCACCTTCCGCCTGTACCGCGACGCCGCCGACCTGCTGGTCAACCTGGTCGACGTCGACGAAGCCGCGGCGCTGGGCCGCTATCTGTACGGCGAGCTCGGCGAAGAGAGCGAACAAGGCTCGCACCCGCGCCTGCTGGCCAAGCTGCTCGCGGCGATCGGCCTGGAAGCGGATTTCCAGGCGGTCAGCACCCTGCCCGAGGAGATCGCCTATCTCAACAACCGCGTGCGCAGCTTCCGCAATCCCGACGTGGGCTGGGGGCTGGCGGTGTTCTACATCACCGAGATCGTCGTGCCGGGCAACCACGAGAAGCTGTACAAGGCGCTGCTCAAGGCCGGCCTGAGCGAGGACGAGGCCGAGTACTACCGCATCCACGTCAGCCTGGTGCCGCCGCGGGCCAAGCGCGAATGGAGCCTGATCGCCAGGCGCCTGCCCGACCACGCGTTCCAGAAGTCGTTCCTGACTTCGCTGGCGCAGCACTTCCGGGTCGAGCGCGCCTACTACGACGCGGTGTGGGAAGAGATGCAGCGCGTGCCGTAAGCCCTCGCCCGATCCGCAACGCCCGCGCCAGCCCGTCGCCACCGAGCCCGCCGCCATGCCCAGCCACGCCACCGAATCGCGCCTGTATGCAGGCGTCTACTCCGATCCCGACTTCGCAGCGATCTTCTGCGACCGCAACCAATTGCAGAAGTGGCTCGACGTGGAGCGCGCGCTGGCGCTGACCCAGGCCGAGATGGGCATGATCCCGCACCAGACGGCGCAGGAAATCGCCCGCGTCGCCCGCGCCGAAGCCTTCGACCTCGACGCGCTCGGCCGGCACAGCCGCGAAACCGGCCACGTACTGGTGCCGACCATCCGCGCCCTGGCCGCGCTGTGCCGCGACGACTGCGGCGAGTTCGTGCATTACGGCGCGACCACCCAGGACATCCTCGACACCGGCCTGGTGCTGCAGATCCGCGAGGCCTGGCACTGCGCGCTGACGCGGCTGCGCTCGATCCGCGCGCAGCTGCTGCAATTGGCGCTGCGCCACAAGCGCACGCCGATGGTCGCGCGCACCCACGGCCAGCAGGCGCTGCCGACCACGTTCGGCTACAAGGTCGCGGTGTGGGTCGACGAGATCGACCGCCATCTGGAGCGTTTCGACCAGGCCTATGCGCGGGTCATGACCGGCAACCTCACCGGCGCGGTCGGCACCCTGGCCTCGTTCGGCGAGCGCGGCCTGGAACTGCAGCGGCGCACGCTGGCCCGGCTCGGGCTGGCGGCGCCGCAGACCAGCTGGCACAGCGCGCGCGACCGCATCCTCGACGTCGCCGGGCTGCTGGTGCAGGTGGCGGTGACGATCGGCCGCATCGCCAACGAGGTCTACCACCTGCAGCGCACCGAGATCGACGAAGTCCGCGAGGCCGCGCCGGCCGGCAAGATCGGCTCCAGCACCATGCCGCACAAGCAGAACCCCTCGACCATCGATCTGATCAGCGCGCTGTCGCGGCTGATCCGCGCGCAGATGCTCGCGCTGACCGACGCCGCGTTCCAGCAGCACGAACGCGACGGCACCGCGTGGCGGATCGAATGGGCGGCGCTGCCGGAAATCTTCGTCTACACCGGCGCGTTGCTGGCGCGCATGGACGAGGCCCTGGCCGCCGGCCTGGACATCCGCGAACAGCGCATGCGCGACAACCTCGACCTGCTCGGCGGCCGGATCCTGTCGGAGCGGGTGATGTTGGCGCTGGGCGAGCGCGTCGGCAAGCAGACCGCGCACGACCTGGTGCACGAGGCGTCGATGCGCGCGCGCCGCGACGAGCTCGCCTTCGCCGACGCGCTGCTCGCCGACGCGCGCATCCGCGACGCGTTCGCGCCCGGCGCGCTGCAAGCCTTGCTCGACCCGGTCACCTACACCGGGCTGGCGGCGCGGATGGTCGAACTGGTCGCCGACGAAGTCGTCGCCGGCGGCGACGCCGCCGTCGCCCCCCCACTACACCGTCCCCACTGAAGCGGCCGCACAGATCGCGGCCGCCGACATCGCAGTTCGCGGCTAGGCCTCGCGCCCGCGCACGGCCGCTCATGCAAGACCTCGCACGCACAGCGTTCCCACCCCGCCACTCCCGAACGGAAGGTATGCGATGGAACCCCAAACGCTCGTCCCGATTCCGCTGGCTCCCTTCGCCGCGCCCGCCGCGCCCGCGCACTGCGCCACCGGCGCCGAACACGCGCTCGACGATTGCCGGCACGAACACAGCCACGTCCTCGACTCCCAGACCCACGGCGGCGGCTACGCCGGCGCCGCGACCCGGGCGATCTTCTGCAGCCGCTGCCGCCTGCAGCGCTGGCTCGACGTCGAAGCCGCGCTGGCCCTGGCCCAGGCCGAGGTCGGCATGGTGCCGCGCGCGGCGGCGCTGGACATCCAGCGCGCCGCGCGCCTGCCGGCGATGGACATCGAACGCATCGCCGAAGGCGTCGCCCGCACCGGCCACTCGCTGATGCCGCTGCTGCACGCGCTGCAGGACGCGTGCGGCGCCGAAGCGCGCGAGTTCGTGCATTACGGCGCCACCACCCAGGACATCCAGGACACCGCGCAATCGCTGGAGATGCGCGACGTGTTCGACGCGATGGACGCCGAGCTCGACGCGCTGCTGGCGCGGCTGGCGACCCTCGCCGACCGCCACCGCTGTTCGGTGATGGTCGCGCGCACCCACTCGATCCCGGCGCTGCCGACCACCTTCGGCCTCAAGGTCGCCGGCTGGATCGACGAACTGCTGCGCCACCGCGACCGCTTGCGCCAGGCGCGCCAGCGCGTGCTGGTGGTGCAGTTGTTCGGCGGAGTCGGCACGATGGCCGCGTTCGGGCCCAAGGCGATGCCGCTGCTGGACGCGTTCGCGCGCCGGCTCGGCCTGCAGGTGCCGCTGGCCGGCTGGCACGTCGCCCGCGACCGCGTCGCCGAATTCGTCAGCCTGCTGGCGATGACCACCGCCTCGCTGGCGCGCGTGGCCGACGAGATCCGCACCCTCAACCGTTGGGAGATCGGCGAGGTCGAGGTCGGCTGGAGCGCCGGCCAGATCGGCAGCAGCACCATGCCGCACAAGCGCAACCCGGAAGGCTGCGAGCAAGTGGTGGTGATGGCGCGGCTGGCCAAGGCCCAGGTGATGCTGGCGCTGGACGCGATGATCCTGGAGCACGAGCGCGACTACCGCGGCACCCGCCTGGAGTGGTGCGCGGTCGCCGACGTCTCGCACTACGCGCTGATGGCGATCCGCCTGCTCGCCGACACCGTCGCCGGCCTCACCGTCAACGACGCGCGCATGCAGCGCAACGCCCAGGCCTTCAGCGATTCGATCTGCATGGAAGCGTTCGTGTTCGAAATGTCCAAGACCCTGGGCAAGAACAGCGCCTACGAAATCATCTTCGAACTCACCCAGGCCTGCCAGCGCGACCGCGTGCCGATCCGCGAGGCGGTCGAGGCCGATCCGCGCGTGCTCGCCGCGGTCGGCGAAAGCCGGCTGGCGCGATTGTTCGAGCCCGGCGCGCACCTGGGCATGGCCGAAACCATCGTCGACGGCGTGCTCAGCCAAGCCGGCCGCGGGCGCTGAGCGCATCACCCACCACACCCTCACCAGCAAGCATACGAGCCCGGGAGACACGGCAATGGCGGAAGGCAACGCGATGGACCACAGCAAGGTCGAACAATTTTCGGCCCGGATCATGGAGGACTACGGCAACACCCTGCGCGGCGCCATGCTCTACCTGGGCGACCGGCTCGACCTGTTCAAGGCGCTGGCCCGCCTGGGCGCGGTGACGCTGGAGGAACTGGCCGCCGACACCGGCCTCAACGCGCGCTACCTGCGCGAATGGCTCGGCGCGATGGCCACCGGCCAGTACGTGCACTACGACGCGCAATCCCGCCGCTACCGCCTGCCGGCCGAGTACGCGCCGGTGCTCGCCGACGAGGACTCGCCCTACTTCGCCGGCGGCATCCTCCAGCTCAGCGTGCCGTTCGTGAGCATGGCCCCGCGCATCGCCGAGGCCTTCCGCAACGGCGGCGGCGCGCCGGAAGAGGCGTACCCGCTGGAAACCTGGCAAGGCATGGAGCGCATGACCATGCCCTGGTACAAGCACTTCCTGGTGCAGCGCTGGATCCCTTCGCTCGACGGAGTCAAGGAAAAGCTCGAAGCCGGCGGCACCGCGCTGGACTTCGGCTGCGGCAGCGGCCTGGCCGCGATCACGATGGCGCAGGCCTTTCCCAAGGCGCGCGTGGTCGGCGTGGATTTCCACCTGCCGTCGATCGAGCGCGCGCGCGCCAACGCCCAGGCCGCCGGCGTCGCCGACCGAGTCCGCTTCGAAGTCGCCGACTCCGATGCCGTGGTCGGGCAGAAATTCGACTTCGTGACCACCTTCGTCGTCATCCACGACGCCGCCGACCCGCAGCAGATGCTGCACGACCTGCGCGCGACCACGGCCGAGGACGGCACCTACCTGATGGTCGAGCTCAACCTGTCGGAAGAGCTGCACGAGAACATGAACCTGTTCGGCCGGGTGATGTACCCGCAGAGCACGCTGTACTGCATGACCTGCTCGCTGTCGCACCACGGCGCCGGGCTGGGCGCGTTCATGGGCGAGAAGCGCGCCCGCGAGATGGCCAGCGCCGCCGGTTTCGGCCGTTTCCGCAAAGTCCCCTCCGACCGGCCGCCGCTGCCGGCGCTGTTCGAACTGCGGCCCTGAGCCGGCGCGGGCGTGCCGGTCCGGCCGGCGCGCCCGTCCTTGCTCCAGCCATCCAGCGATCCGTCCGCCACCGGCGCGTCGCGCGGCCCGGGCCGCCACACCGGCC
>NZ_LXSD01000192.1:0-4499 GCF_017168095.1 Lysobacter enzymogenes
CCCGCGGACGGCGATGTGGACGCCGGCTTGCCGGACGAGAACGGACCCGGCGCGGGCACGGCGGCGGAAGGCGGCGCGGCCGCCGCGCCCGGCCTCGCGGGATCGGTGCGGGCGGCGGCGATGCTGGAGGAATCGGACACGGCGGTGGCGGCGGTGCTGGCCATCTGCAGGCGCGCGGCTCCCGCATGCGTTGGCGTTGCAATGGGTTAGTAGGCAACAGCGGACGGTCAACGATCAAGCGCGCGCGAGGCGGCCGGCTTGTCCGTGCGAGTCCGCTTTCCCCTGACGGCCTATGGTGCCGTTACGGCGTCGCGGGGATGTGACGGCAAGCGCATTGCGATTATCGTGGCGGCACGGCGGCGCCGGATTCGCGGGGAAACCCGCGCCACCGCGCATCGGGGACCGGCATGAGCGAAGCAGAACAAGACCCTTACCGCCGCGAGCCCGCCCGGCCCGCCGCGCGCGGCGCGCTGCAACTGGGCGATGCGCCGCTGCGCTTCACCACCAGGCGCAGCGAACGCAACCTCGGCGCGGTCGGCCGCGGCGGCTGGCTGATCGCGGTGGCGGTCATGCTGGTGTGGTCGCTGCTGTACGGCATGGCCCTGCTGACCACGCTGGGCGCCATGTCCGCTTCGCCGGAACTCGACGCGGGCAAGCGGGCCGCATTGCAGTTGTCGATCCTGGCGGGCGGCGCGATGTTCGTGCTGAACCTGGCGGTGCTGACTCTGTACTGCGTGAAGTCGCCGTGGTTTCCGCGCGCCTACGTCGCCTGGCTGGGCCTGGACGCGATCGTGTTCGCGATCGCCATCGGCCTGTTGGCCCAGGCCAGCGGCGGCAGTCTGCTCGGCACCGTCGTGGCCGCAGTGATCGTGCGCGCGGCGTTCTGGAACGGCCCCTGGATCGCCTACGCGCTCCTGTCCGAGCGGGTGAGGAACACCTTCGTCGCGCGCCGCGGCTGAGCGCATCCGCACGGGTGTGCGATGCGATTGCGTGACTTGTGCCACGCAGGCGGCGCGGCCGCGCTGCCTATAGTGGCCGGCCTGCGCTCCGCATCCGTAAGGACACGCCATGCCCGCTTTGCGTCCCCTCGCCGCCGCGCTCGCGTTGACCGTCGCCAGCGCCGCCGCGGCCGCCGCGCCCGCGCCCGCCGAACCGGCATCGACCGAACCGGCATCGACCGAACTAGAAGCGGCCACCGACCGGATCTTCGCCCAATGGAACCACCCCGATACGCCCGGCTGCGGCATGGCGGTGTTCCGCGACGGCGCGGTCGTGTTCCACAAGGGCTACGGCCAGGCCAATCTGGAGCTGGGCGTGCCGATCGGCGCCGACACCGTGTTCGACATCGGTTCGACCTCCAAGCAGTTCACCGCCGCCGCGGTGCTGTTGCTGGAACGCGACGGCAAGCTCTCGCTCGACGACGACGTGCGCAAGTACGTGCCCGAGCTGCCCGACTACGGCCAGACCATCACCCTGCGCCACCTGCTCCAGCACACCAGCGGCCTGCGCGATTACCTGGTGCTGCAGCTGCTGTCCGGCATCGCCTACGACGACTACAGCACCGACCGGCAGACGCTCGACCTGCTGGCGCGGCAGAAGTCGCTGAACTTCGCCCCGGGCAGCGAATACGTCTACAGCAACACCGGTTATTTCCTCGCCGCCGAAGTGGTCGAGCGCGTGTCCGGCAAACCGCTGGCGCAGTTCGCGCACGAGCGCATCTTCGAACCCCTAGGGATGCGCGACACCCGCTACCGCGACGACCACACCCTGCCGGTGCGCGGCCGCGCCAGCGCCTACGCCAAGGCCGACAGCGCGGCCGGGCAGCCGCCGCGCAGCGGGATCGAACGCTACCGCATCGATGTTTCGAACTGGGACCAGGTCGGCGACGGCTCGGTGCTGACCACGGTGGCCGACCTGCAGCGCTGGGACGAGAACTTCTATCGCCCGGTGGTCGGCGACGCGGCGCTGCTGGCGCGCCTGCAGCAGCCGGGCAAGCTCGCCAGCGGCGAGCCGATCGATTACGCGCTGGGCTTGATGATCGGCGAGCACCGCGGGCTCAAGACGGTCGAGCACGGCGGCGCCTGGGGCGGCTATCGCGCCCAGTTGCTGCGTTATCCGCAGCGGCATCTGTCGGTGGCGACGCTGTGCAACATGGCCACCGCCGATCCCGAAACCCTGGCCCAGCGCACCGCCGAGCTGTGGCTGGGCCTGCCGCCCGAGCCCGGCGCGCAAGCCGCGCAACGCGCCACCGTGGCGGTGCCGGCGGCGGCGATGCAGCGCTGGGCCGGCTCGTACCGCAATCCCAAGACCGGCAGCGTGCGCCGCATCGCCTGGAGCGACGGCGAACTGGAACTGCACGCCTTCGGCGACCGCTTCGCGATGCGGCCGGTCGGCCAGGACGAGTTCGACGTCGACGGCGGCCCGATCCAGGCGCTGGGCTTCCGCGATCCCGGCCGCGGCCGGCCGCGCGTGCTGATCCAGTCGGCCGGCGGCGAGCGCGTCGAGTTCGAAGCGCTGCCCGAGTTCAAGCCCGACGCGGCGGCGCTGGCGGCCTATGCCGGCGATTACCGCTGCGAGGAACTCGACCGCGATTACCGCCTGAGCGCGATCGACGGCGCCCTGCACCTGCACGATGCGCGCATCGCGCCGGAACGGCTGGACCCGCTGGAACGCGACACCTTCACCCAGGACGGCGTGACGTTCCGCTTCAAGCGCGATACGGCCGGTGCGATCGACAGCGTGTCGCTCGACGTCGGCCGGGTCCGCGACCTGCGCTGCCAGCGCCGCTGAGGCGCCTCAGCGCGCGGCGCCGGCCGCGCGCCGGCGCAGCGCGAGCACCGCGTACAAGGCCACCAGCGCCAGCAGCGAGACCGCGATCGCCAGCCACTGCGCCAGGCTCATCGTCGCCAGGATCGCCGCCATCACCGCCACCGCCAGCAGCGGCATCGGCCAACTGCCGCCGGGCAGGCGGAACGGCTCGCCGGCGCCGCGCAGGTCGCGCGCCTGCGCGCGCCAGGCCGCGACCGCGACCGCGGCGAACAGCAGGCAGATCGCGCCGCCGGAAATCAGCGCCAGGGTTTCGAAGTTGCCGATCAGCGCCAGCGTCAGGGCGATGCCGGCGTGGGCCAGCAGACCCGCGCGCGGCACGTGGTAGCGCGCATCGACCCGGCCGAACGCGGCCGGCAGGTAGCCGTCGCGGCCCAATGCGAACAGCAGGCGCGAGGACGAGAACAGGTTGCCCATCAGGAAGCCGGCCATCGACACGCCCGCGGTCGCCAGCAGCAGCCCGTGCGCCGGCGCCCACCAAGCGCCGGCAGCGTCGGCGACCGGCGCGCCGCTGCCGTCCAGGCGCGCGCCGAGCAGGCCCTGGCAGGCCAGCTGGATGCCGATGTACAGCAGCACCACCAGCACGATCGCCGACAGCGTCGCGCGCGGCACGTGGCGCGACGGATCGCGCACTTCGCCGGTCGGCACCAGCGCGGTTTCCATGCCCGAATAGGCGAACACCACCAGCACCATCGACGAACCCAGCGCGCCCCAGCCCGGCCACGCCGCGGCGCCGAGCTGGCCCCAGTCGACAAACAGCAGGCCGAGCCCGGCCAGCGCGAACAGCGGCGCCAGCTTGAGCGTGGCCAGCAGCACGATCATGCGCGCGCCGAGCTTCACCCCGAACGCGTTGAGCGCGAACAGCGCGGCGTAGACCGCGGCGATGAACGCCGCGCGCGGCAGCGGCTCGCGCAGCGCCGCCCAGGCGTTGCCGGCCTGCTCGGCCAGCGCCGCGGCGACGCCGGCGCTGGAGGAGGTGTTGCACACCCACATCAAGGCCCCGGCCAGGAACCCGGCGAACGGCCCGAACGCCGCGCCGACGAAGGTGTACGGGCCGCCGGTGGCCGCGGCGCGGCTGCCGACCGCGGCGAAGCACAGCGCGATCGGCACGATCGCCAGCGCCCCGGCCACGAACACCAGCGGCGCGCTCGCCCCGAGCCGCCCGTACAACAACGCCGGCAGCATGAAGATGCCGGCGCCGACGATGATGTTGACGATGGACGCCCCGAGCTGGAACGGACCCAGCGCGCGCACCAGGGCGGCGTCGCCGTGCAGAGGCCTGGACGCCGCGCTGGCGTGCGGGACGGCGGATGCGGCATCGTTCATGAGCGACTCCCCGGCGATCCGTCGCAGCCTCGCATGCGCGGCGCGCAAATGCGAGGTGTGATCGCCGCATGCGAACGCGGATCGTCCGGAGGCCATCGTGCCCACGGGTTGTTCGTAACGACCGCGATCACCGAAGCGGCGCCGCACCACCGTAATCTCCCGAAGCCCCGCAACCTCCACGCCGCGCTTCCGAAGAAGGCCGCAACTCACGCTGCCCTTGCCCTTGCCGTTGCTCGTCGCTCCCCCCGCCGCCCCGAACTCGCCACAGGCAAAAAGAGACCCGGAGGGCGGCGCGCAGGACGCGCGCCGTGCGCCACCCAGGCCATGGATGGCCTGTGTGGCGCATC
>NZ_LXSD01000193.1:0-1539 GCF_017168095.1 Lysobacter enzymogenes
GCGGCCAGCGCCGCGGCGAACGCGAGCGGATCGGGCACGCGCGCCTGGTTCGCGCCGAGCCAGCGCTCCAGCGCGGCGTAATCCACCGGCTGCGACGCCGGCGCCTGCAACTCGCGCCACAGCTGCGCCGGCAACGGATCGGCCGCGCTCGCCGCCGCCAGCGCGTCCTCGCGCCGCGCCAGCCCCGCGCGGTCGCCGCCCAGGCGCCGGCTTTCGTCGATCGGCGGCAGTTCCGGCCCGACCCGCGCCAGATAGATCCGGCTGGCCTGCTGCACCTGCTTGATGAAGCCCAGCGCCTTGTACGCGAACGGCAGCGCCTGCTGCGGCTGGCCCTGGCGCAGGTGCAGTTCCGATTGCCACATCTGGTCCAGCGCGGACTTCAACAGCGCGCGGGTTTGCGGATCAAGCAAGGTCGCGGCCTCGGCGTGGTCGTGGGTGTGACCGAACTCCTGCAGCACCGAACCGGATTCGCCGAACGTCGGCTTGGCCGCGGGCGGCGCGCCGTGGTCGTGATCGTGGGCGTCGGCGGGCGCCGATGCCTCGGCGCGGGCGCCGTCGCGATGCTCGCCTTCATCTCCATCGTGTGCGTGCTCGTCCTCGCTGTCGCTGGTCGGCAGCTTGGGCTCGCCTTCCGCCTCCTCGCCGAGGAACTGGCCGTAGCGCAGGCGCAGCAGGCGCTGGTCGACGCCGATGGCGTCGGACTTCTTGACGAAGCTCTCGCCGTCGAGCTTGCGCCGCTGCGCGAGCAAGGCTTCGGCGTCGATGATGATCTGGCGCTGGCTGCGGAAATACGCCGGCAGCACCGTCTTGACCATGCCCTCGATGCCGGTGGCCTCGCTGCCCGGATCGGCCGGCCAGCGCAGGATCAGGCTCGGGCTCAGCGCGGTCTGCGGCTGCGGGGCGCGGTTGTCGGACACGCCGAGCTGGACGATCAGATCGTCGCCGACGGCGAAGCCGAGCGCGGCCAGGTCCAGCGCGTGGACGAAGCGCTTGCGGGTCGCCTCGCCGCTGCCGCGCAGTTCGACGCTGCGCTCGCGGAAGGTGATCTGCTCGCCGCTGCCTTGCGCCAGCACGATGCGCAGGCGCGCGCCGGCGGCGACGCCGTAGTCGTCGCTGGCCTCGAACGCCAGCGGCCAGCTCTTCTGGCCGCGCGCGAGCAAGGTCAGGCCGCGCTCGGGCTGCAACACGCGCAGTTGCGGCGGGCGGTCGGGAATCAGGTCGAGGCGGTACAGGCGCCGGTTCTGCGCCGACGGCGCGCCGGCCGCTTCGATCCGATACAGGCTCGACTTGGCCAGGATGCGTTGCGCGCTCCAGTCCTCGCCGTCGCGCCGCAGCGGCAGGCGTTCGCCGTCGTGGAAGACCAGGGCGGCCTGCGCCGGTTGCGGCGCAAAACGCAGACGCCAGCGCAATGTCGCGCCTTCGGGCGCGCGGCCTTCCAGGCTCGGCTCGTCGCGCGCCGGCAGGCCGGTGTAGCGCGGCGGTTCGATCCGCAGCGCCTGCGCGACCAGGCGCGGCTGGCCCGGCGCGGCGGCGACCGGC
>NZ_LXSD01000194.1:0-1885 GCF_017168095.1 Lysobacter enzymogenes
CGCCGGCGCGGCCGGGCGCATGGCGCTGACCGCCGACGATGGCGTGGCGGTGCGCCGGCGCCGTTGGGGCCTGGACCGCTGCGCGCTGCTGCGCGGCCTGCCCACGACGCTGCTGGAGCACATCGCCCGCCACAGCAGCGAGGCCAACCTCGAGGAAGGCGACGCGCTGTTCTTCAAGAACGATCCCAGCGACTTCCTCGCCTTCGTCGTCCACGGCCGCATCTACAAACTGCTGTACGGGCCCGACGGCCAGGAACTGATCGTCGACACCATCGACAGCGGCGAGACGGTCGACGAAACCCCGCTGCTGGACAACCACGCCCACACCTTCACCGCAGTGGCCTACACCCCGACCCGGGTGCTGCTGCTGCCGCGCCGGCACTTCCCCAGCCTGACCAACGACCCGGTGGTGATCGAGCGCGCCCACGCCTCGCTGTGCCTGCGCCTGCGCCAGGCGGTGGAGAGCCTGGAGACGATGTGCCTGCACCGCCTGGAGTCGCGCCTGGCGCGCTACCTGCTGTCGCTGATGCACAACCAGCCGCAGGCGCGCGGCGGCGATTTCGAAGTGGCGCTGCCGCCGACCCAAAGCATCCTGGCGGCGATGGTCAACGCCAGCCGGCCGAAGTTGAACGCGCAATTGCAGACCTGGCACCGCAGCGGGCTGGTGAGCCGCAAGCGCAACATCCTGCGCATCAACGACATCGACCAGTTTCGCTGCAAGGCCTATCTGGGCCGCGACTTCGAGCGCCCGGAAGGGCGCGCGCGGGCGCCGGCGGCGTGGCGCAATTCCTGAGCGCGCCGGCGTCGCCGCGACCTCGGCGCTGCGCGCCCGCCGACGAAAAGGCCGGCCCCCGACGGGAGCCGGCCCGGCCGCGGCGAGCGATGCCGCGGCGCATTCACGCCTGGATCAACCGTTGCGGCACGCGTCGCGCGGCAGCGCATGCAGCGCTTCGCTGGCGTCCTTCAGCAGGCCGTCGAAGTTGCTCTTGTTGTCGGCCGGGCAGAAATCCTCGACCCGGGTGCCGTTGGAACGGTACTCGACCTGGAACACGGCCTTGTTGCGCTTGATGAACTCCTGGTAGTTGCCGCACTCGCCCCACTGGTTGCATTCCTCGTTGAGCGCCCAGTCGGCGAACGCCGCCGCGTACGGCGCCATCTCCGGGCCGTTCTTCAGGCCCATCGACATGCCGCGCGCATGCGCCGCGTCGACCAGCAACTGCAGGTAGTACAGCGAGTCTTCCATGGTCAGGTCGAAGCCGGTCTTGTCCGCGCCCTGGTTGAACGAATCGTCCAGGTCCGGCTCGACGCCGTCGCAGCCCTTGGCCCGGGCCTTGTCCAGGCGCGCGGTCATGATCGGCATCAGCGCGTCGGTCTTGCGCACGTCGACCCAGTACTCGCGGTCGAAGCCGTCCATCCGCTTGCCGATCAGGCCGGGCACCTTGCGGAACTCGGCGGCGTCGGCGCGATCCATGTTGTAGCTGCCCACTTCGGTGTAGCACACCACGTAGATGCCCTTGGCCTTGAGCGCGGCGACGGTCGTCGCCGGGGTCGCGTCCAGGTCGATGTCGAGCATTTTCCTGGGGTTGGCCGAGCCGTCGAGCACGGCGGAATTGACCGCGCGGCCGTCGAGCTGCCAGTTCCAGGTGGTGCCCGGGGTCAGCGGCTTCCAGGTCGGGGCGGCCGCGGCGCGGGCGGCGGGCGCGGTGGCGGGGGAGTGCGCCTGGGCGGCGGCCGACAGGGCGGCGGCCAGGGCCAGGGCGATCACAGCGAGCTTGTTCATTGCGTCTCCAGAAGAAAGCGTTGGGAGCATGCGGAGGGGCGGGCGCCGCCGCGCCGTCCGCGCTCCCCGTGGCGTCGCACTGCGCGGCCCCGGCGCCGCGCGCCA
>NZ_LXSD01000195.1:0-4532 GCF_017168095.1 Lysobacter enzymogenes
GGGCGCCGCGGCGGCCGGCGCGCGCTGTTCGGCCGCGGCTGCGGCCGGCTGGCTGTTGGAGGCCAGATCGCAGCCGCCCAGCGCCCACAACGCGCCCAGCAAACCGATGCGTACCCAATTCGTGTTTTGCGATTTCATGCCTGTCCGGTCCTCGTACTGACTACGTTCGTCCACTTTCGCAGCAAGCCTGTTGCGCTTCTGCGTACGGCCGCACCGTCCGCATCGGCCGCAACGGCCATCCCGCGCCGGGCCGTCCCTGGCCCTTGCCTCGCTGACGCCGCCCGGCCTCCCCGCCCGGCGGCGATCCTTCGCGGCGCAGTCCCTGCGCTGGCCTCGCCCGGCCGCTTCCCCGGCCGCTCCCGTCCCTGCGCTGGCTGTGTCGGCTCCGCTTCCTGCGGCCATCCTTGGCGGCGCATCCTGCGCCGGCGTCGCGTCCGGACCGTTCGGCCGAACCGTTCGACGCTGTCGTCCCTGCGATCGCGCGCGCCGCCTCCCCGCGGCGCGCGTCTTACCCGTTCATCGCATCAGGCCGTCATCGTCTTGGCCGCGCGCTCGGGCGCCTGCGCGTTGGCCTGCTCCGGCACGTCCTCGCGCAGCTGCTGGCTGCTGCGTTCCAGCGGCACGCTCGCGGCCTGCGCCTTGTCGGCGTGGACGCGGCGCGCGGCCGGATCGCCGGGCTCGCCCTGCACCGCGAACAAGCCGGTGCCGCTGGCGTTGAGCACGACCTTGTCGATGTGGGTCATTCCGCTCGCGCGCGCTTCGTAGGTCAGCGTGCCGGCGGCGCGCTCGAGCTCCTGGCGGCTGCCGAACGCGTTCGGGCCGAGCTTCTCCAGCCCCGCCACGGCCTGCTTGTACATGCCGTTGTCGCGGTTGCCCGGATCCGACAGCAGCGCGCCGGCCGCGGCCTGCTCCGGCGGCGCCTTCTTCAGCGCTTCGAACGTCTTCGGGCCGGCGATGCCGTCGGCGTCGAGGCCGTATGCGCGCTGCGCCTGCTGCAGCGCGTGCTTGGTGGCCGGGCCGAACTCGCCGTCGGGCTTGAGCGGCTGGCCCTTGGCGTCGTGGAAGCCGAGCGCGTTCAAGCGCTCCTGCAGCGCCTTCACCGCCGGGCCTTCCTCGCCCTGGCGCAGGCGGCCGTCGGCCATCGCGTCGGCCGGCCTGGCCGGCGCGGCGGGCCTGCTCTCACCTGGCCTGCTCTCACCGGGCTTGTGCTCGCCGGGCTTGTGCTCGGGCAGCTCCGGCGCGCCGCGGCTTTCGGCCAGGGCGATGCCGCGCCGCATGGTCGGGCCGTTGAACACCTTGGCCAGCTGCTCGGCGTAATGCGGATCGGTGGCGTAGCCGGCCTTCTGCAAGGCGTTGGCTTCCTTCTTCAGGTCGCCCAGCGTGCCCTCGTCGAACAGCCCCGCCTTGGCGTAGCGGCCGTTGTGCTGCAGGAACTTGACCCGGTCCGCCAGCGCTTCGTCGATCGAGCCGTAGACGCGGAAATCCTGGTCCTTCCAGACCTTCTTGCCGCCCTCGATCTCCCACACGTGGAAGGTCTTGCTCGGGCCGTCCCAGCCCTTGCTGTCCTTGATGTTGAAGATGTTGTTGGTGCCCGGCAGCACCTTCTCGCCCCAACCGGTCTCCAGCGCGGCCTGGGCCAGGATCAGCTCGGCCGACATGCCGGTCTGCTTGGACACGCGCACCGCCGCCGGATACAGGTCGGCGATGAATTCTTCCTTCTTGCCCATGATCTAACTCCTTGTCTGCGTCTGCGCGCGCTCGGCGCGGCGCGATGGGTGGGATGAAACTCAGCGGCTCAAACTCATCGGTTCAAATCGGGCTTGAGCGCGGCGGTGAACGCGTTGCGTTGTTCGGGCGCGTCGAGCGCGGCGTACTGTCCGGCGACGACCACGCCGCCGTTGTCCCAGCGCAGGTGACTCGCGCCCTCGTCCACCCATGCCGAATACGCGCCCTTGGCGCCGGGCACGACGACGTCGCCGCCGGCCTGCACCGCGCCGTCGGCGATGCCGAGCTTGACCACGCGCAGCAGCGTCTGCGACAGCGACTGTTCCGGCTGGGTATCGGACTGCAGCAGCACGTACAGCGCATCGCCCTGCCGCAGGCAGTGGGTGACGCGGCTTTGGTACGTGTCGCTGGGCAGATCCAACGCGCGCACCCAGATCGGCTTGCCCGAGGCCTGCGCGAGGTAGGCGACCGGACGCTGGTTCATGCCGTCCTCGTCGCTGGCCGCGCCGACCACGCACTGCCGGTTGTCGCCGACCGATTCGGCGGCGTAGGAAGAAAAACCCTGCGGGATTTCAGCGTTCATCGGTGCGGCCTGTGCGGGAGTGGAGGACGGCGACGGCGTGGAGGGGTCGGAACCGGCCGCGCGTTCGGCGCGCGCCACGGGGGACGATGGCGCGCTCGCCGGTTGCGCGCCGCAAGCGGCCAGCGCCGCTGCCAGCGAGGCTGCGAGAATCGGAAGAGCGTTGCGGTGAAGATTCATCGGCCGGTTCCAGACTTCGGTAGAAAAAACCACGACGGCGTTGCGGAGCGATCGGATGCGGGAGCGGCGGATCGGGAGGGTGCGCCCGCCGGATGCGGCCGGCGGACGCGCCCTCCCCAACGCCTGCGCGCGCCGCGCCGGGGCGCGCATCGGTCAGGCGACGCGGCGCGCGTTCTGTTCCTGCTGCGGGTTGTCCTGCGCGGGCTGCGGCTTGGGCGCGTCCTGCGCCAGCTGCGCGGTGGTCTGCTCGACCGAACGCGCCACCGCTTCCTGCGCGCCGACGTGCACGCGCTGGTGGCCCGGATCGTTGAGCCCGCCCTGCACCGCGAACAGGCCGCTGCCGTCGGCGTTGCGCACGACGTGGTCGATCTTGTTCATGCCCGACACCGACGCGTCGTAGGTCAGCGCCGCCGCGGCGCGCTGCATTTCTTCGGGGTTGCGGAAGCCGCCGTTCGGGCCGAGCTTGCCCAGGCCTTCCATCGCCTGGTTGTACATGGCGTGGTCGCGGTGCGAGGGATCGGCCATCGACGGCGCGCGCGCCGGCTCGCGGGTCTGCTCGTCGCGGCTCTGCGCGGGCTGCTGGCCCTGGGTCTGGCGCTGCTCGACCGCTTCGCGCAGCTTGCCCAGCGTGGTCGGGCCGGCGACGCCGTCGTCCTTGATGCCCTGGTCGCGCTGGAACTGGCGCAGCGCTTCCTCGCTGCGGCGGCCGAAGTGGCCGTCGGGATTGAGCTCGTTGCCCTGGCCGTCGCGGTAGCCCAGCTGCTTGAGCTGTTCCTGCATGCGCTGCACCGCATCGCCGCGCTCGTTCAACTTGAGCATGCCGTCGGCCATCGGGTCGCGATTGGCGCGGCCCTGCGCCGGCAGGTTCACTTCGCCGCGGGCCAGGCCCTGCATCACTTCCGGGGTCAGCATGCCCTGCCACTGGGTCACCGCGGCGCGGCGCTCGGGCAGATGGTTGTAGCCGCCGTTGATGTCGTGGGTCGCCGCGCGCACGTCGTCCTGATGGCCGCGCGCGACCACCCGGCCCTGCCAGTAATGCACGGCGATGTTCGCGGCGTTTTCGCGGTTGGAGGCCAGATCGGGATTGCCCACCACGTCCAGGCGGGTTTCGCGCTGCACGCGCTCGTAGTTGTCGCGCCCGGTCAGCTGCACATAGCCGCGGCCGTGGAAGCGCCAGCCGTCGCCCTGCTCGGTGTTGCCGAGGTTCTCGCGGCCCCAGTTGCCGCCGTAGATGGCGTTGGCGATGCCCTGCTGGCCGCCGCGCGCGATCGCGTCGGCTTCGGCGCGGGTGTCCATGCCGTTGCGGCCCGGGAACACTTCCAGCAGGCGCTCGCCGCTGTAGTTGAGGTTCTCGTGCATGCTGCGGAAATTGCCGGACTCGACCTGCATCTGGCCCATGAACGCGGCCAGCTCGCGCGGTTCGCGGATGCCGGACTCGTAGGCGCGCAGCAACAGGTAATCGCGATTGTTCAACTCGGACATGGTGGTTTCCTCCTTGATTCGAATGATGGGTTGCGTGCCGGTCAGGGCTTGGCCGGCAGGCCGCGCTGGTCGATCTGCTCGTCGCGATCCCAGCTGCGGGTGAACTTGAACAGCGTGTCGTCTTCATTGCGCACGACGCTGGCGGGATCGCAGCTGCGCGCGGACTCGGCCTTGTCGGCGGCGCCGGCGGCGGTCAGCACGCCCTGCTCTTCCAGGCCGCGCTCGCCGGAGACCGAATAGAAGATGTGCTTGCGGCCGCCGTCCTCGAACGAGTACGCATAGCCGCCGGTGTTGCCGGCGAAGCCGAGCTGGGTGCGCTTGAAGCGGCCCGCCGGCGCCGACTTGTCGGCCGGGAACGTGTAGTCGGGCTTGCCGGCTTCGCCCTGGGCGAAGTAGACGTAGCCGGACTGGTCGCTGACGCCCTTCGACGCGCACAGCGACAGCAACTGCTGGCTGCCGGCGACCTTGCACGAAATCACGATGTCTTCGCCGGCGGCGCACAGCGAACGGCCGTCGGAGGCCGCGGCCGGCGCCGGTTCGGCCGCCGGCGTGGCGGCGGTGGCCG
>NZ_LXSD01000196.1:0-17030 GCF_017168095.1 Lysobacter enzymogenes
GCGCGACCGCGGCGGCGTCCTGCGCCGGCGCGGCGTCGGCCGGCGCGGCGGCCGGTTCGACCCGGACCACGTCCGGCAGCGGCCAGTAGCGCAGCGCTTCCAGGCTCTGGCGGGCGATGTCGAGGATGTCGTCGCGGTTCGGGCGCTGCTCGCGCAGCGCTTCGAGGTAGTACTCCAGGCTGGCCAGCGCGTCGGCCAGGGTATCGAGCTGCTGGCCGCTGGGCACGCGGCGGCGGCCGATCAGTTCGACTTCGGTGTAGCGCTTGACCCCGGTGAGGTAATCGGCGGCCAGCGGCAGCTCGATCATGCGCAGGGCGCCGGCGACTTCGTCGAGCACGCGCGGCACTTCGCTGAGTTCTTCGTGATCCCACTTGGTCTCGACGAAGGCGACGAAGGACTGGCGGGCGTCGCCGAAGTTGGCGATGGCCTCGCGCGCGACCACGTCGAGCACCTTGCGCGCCTCGCCGGCGAGCAGGTCCTCGTCGCCCTTCTCGTCGGGCAGGCCGAGGCGGCTGACCTGGTCGTCGAGCGAAGCGTCCACGTACAGCAACGCGCCCGCGACATCGAGCAGGGTGCCTTCGTCGGCGGCGCGGCGGCCGTCGACGATGTCGTTCATGGCGTCGCGCTGCTGCAGCACGACGGTGCGGGCCATGCCCAGGCCCATCATGCCGAGGGTGTCGCTGACCCGGGCCAGGGCCTCGACCTGCGGGCGCAGTTCGCCCGGGTCGGTCTGGTTGGTGCGCAGGTGCAGGTCGAGCGCGTCCTTGACCCGCAGCAGGTCTTCCTTGATCGCCGCGGCGACGGTGTCCAGCAGCGCGCGGTTGCGGCCGCTGAGGCTGCCGCGGGCGTGTTCGAGTTCGGACTCGCTGGGCAGGTGCGCGGCGAGTTCGAAGGTCTGGCGCAGGTCGTCCAGGGCCGGGTGGCGGCCGTCGCTGTGGGCGACGTGATAGAGCAGCTGGCGGGTCGGCTCGGCCGCGGGCTCGCCGCGCGGCGCGCTGAAGCCGTCGTCGGACAGCATCTGCCGCGCTTCGCGTTCGACCCCGCCGAAGGCCTGGCGCAGCGCGCGCGTCGGCGGCAGGGCGCCGTCGCGCACCGCATGGGCCACGGCCGAAGCCACCCACAGCATGCGCCGCACCGGTTCCAGCACGGCTTCGGCGAGCAGGCCGTCGATGGCCGCGGCCAGTTGCACGGCCTTGCCCGGCGCGCCGTCTTCCGGCCACGCGCTCAAGGCTTCGCGCAGCGAGGCCAGGTGCGGCGCGCTGGCGTTGCGGCCGCCGGCCGCGCCGACCGGCAGCGGCGGCGGCAGGTGCGCCGGCAGCGGACGGTCGAGGTTCGGCGCGAACAGCACGCTTTCGCTGAGCCCGGATTCGCCGCGGGTGGCGCGCAACTCGTTGAGCAGCGGCAGCAGCACGATCGGGATGTCGCGGTGGCCGCCTTGCAGGCGTTCCAGGTAATCCGGCAGCAGCACCACGCCGCGCATCAGCGCCGCGCAGGCCTCGTCGCGGTCGTGCACGCTGCCCTGCTGCAGGGCCAGCGCCAGCCGCTCCATTTCCTCGGCGACCATCGCCGGGGCGTACAGCTCGACCATGCGCAAGGTGCCGTGCACCTGGTGCAGGTGGTTCGCGCACACGCGCATGCGCGCGGCGTCGGCGGGATCTTCGGCGAACGCCTCGATCTCCTGGCGCGCCTGGCGCAGGGTTTCGTCCAGCTCGGGCTTGATCCAGCCCAGCGTGGTGGTGTCGATCGCTTCGCGCAGGGCGGTCATGGCGCGCTCCGCCCGTCGGCGCGGCCGCGTCGGAGGCGCGGGGCGTGGCTCAGCCAGCGATGTGTCGGACGCTTCATCCTCGGTACAACCCTATTCCGTATGTCTGTTCCGGAGCCGCTTGCCGCTGCCGCCCTGCACTGCCGCGCCCGCGCTTCGAGCGGCTCCTTGCCCGCGCTCAGGCCGGCAGCTTGAAGTCGGCCACCGAACGGCGCAGGTCCGCCGCCAACTGCGCGAGGTTTCCAATCGACGCGGCGGTCTGGTTGGCGCCCTGCGAGGTCTGCGAGGTGATCTGCTGAATCGTGTTCATCGTCTGGGTGATGTTCGAGGCCGCGCTGGACTGCTGCTGCGCGGCGCTGGAAATGCCCTGAATCAGGTTCGACAGGTCCGACGACACCTTTTCGATCTCGCCCAGCGCGGTACCGGCGTCCTCGGCCAGGCGCGCGCCGGCGACCACTTCGGAGGTCGTCTGTTCCATCGAGCTGACAGCTTCGTTGGTGTCGGACTGAATTGTCTGGACCAGCGTCTCGATTCGCTTGGTTGCGTTGGACGCGCGTTCCGCCAGTCGCTGCACTTCGTCGGCCACGACCGCGAAGCCGCGGCCCGCTTCGCCCGCCGAGGCCGCCTGGATCGCAGCGTTGAGCGCGAGGATGTTGGTCTGTTCGGAGATGTCGTTGATCAGTTCCACGATCGAGCCGATTTCCTGCGAGCTCTCGCCCAGGCGCTTGATTCGCTTGGAGGTCTCCTGGATCTGGTCGCGGATCGAGTCCATGCCCTGAATCGTCTGCCGCACCACGCCGGCGCCCTTGGTCGCGATCTGCACCGAGCGCTGCGCCACGTCGGCCGATTCGGCCGAGTTCTTCGACACCTGGTCGATCGAGGCCGCGATTTCGCTGATGCGGTCGGACGCGGAGTTGATCTCCTGCGCCTGGTGTTCGGCCGCTTCGGCCAGGTGCATCGCGGTGGCCTGGGTCTCCTGCGCGCTGGAGGCGACCTGCACCGAGGTGTCGGTGATCGTCTGCACCAGGCTGCGCAGCTGTTCGACCGCGAAGTTAATGGAGTCGGCGATCGCGCCGGTCATGTCCTCGGTGACGGTGGCCTTCACCGTCAGGTCGCCTTCGGCGAGCGAACCCATTTCGTCCAGCAGGCGCATGATCGCCTCCTGGTTGCGGTCGTTGAGTTCCTTGGTGGTCTGGTAGCGGCGCTGCTGGGCGTAGTTCAGCGAGAACAGCAAGCCGGCGATCGCGACCAGCGCGCCCAGGCCGGAAATGATCGAGACCCAGATGTTGCCCAGGATGCTGGTGTCGCTCATCGAACCGAACGAGGTCAGCGCCGAGAACAGCGACTGGCTGTCGGCGAGCATCTTGTCCGAGCCGCCGGTGATCGATTCGGCCGCGGCCTGGGCCTGGAACAGGTCCTTGGAGCTGGCGGAGATCGCGTCGAGGTCCTTCTTCATCTCCAGCCACAGCGCCTCGGCCTGGCCGAGCGCGGCCAGCGCGCCGCCGTTGCCGAGCGCGTTGACGCCGAAGGACGAGTCGCCCTTGCGCAGGCCGGTGAGGATGTTGCCGAACACGATCGCGTCGCGGCCGAGCGCCTCGCCGGCCATGCCGGCGCCGCTGCCGCCGGCGCGGATTTCGGTGATGCGGCGGGCCATGGTCGCCGACAGCACCACCTGGCGCAGGGCGATGTAGACCTGCGAGGACGGCGAGCCGGAGGCCGACATCGCGCGCACCAGTTCGTCCAGGCGCGCCTGCAGCTGCGGCACGCGGCCGGAGAAGCTGTCGGCGTTGGTCGCCAGCGCCAGCACCGCCTTCTCCGAGGCGAGCACCTGGTCGGAGCTCTTGCCCATCGGCTCCCAGGTCTTGGTCGCGGTCTCGATCGGGCCGGACACGTTGGCGGTGTTGCCGTAGTTGTCGTTGAGCGACTTGATGTCGCTGTCGATCGCCGACTTGGTGGTCTTGAACGCGGCGAACGCGTCCTTGTTGCCGCCGACCGCTTCGCGCGCCTGCACCGCGAGCTTCTGCGAGTTCACCTGCAAGCGCGAGGCCGCCGAGCTGGCGCCGCCCAGGCGCGCGGCCTGCCAGGTCGCGTAGCCGGTGTTGAGGCCGAACACCAACACCGATATGCCCAGCACGATCAGCCAGGTATTGGCGCCCAGCATGCGGCTCTTGCCGGCGTTGTCCATCACAGTGCTCATGGTTCGGGAACCTCGGGTGTACGTGCGTGCGGTCTTGTTGGAGGGAGCGGCTGCGTCAGGCCGCTGCTTGTCGGAATTCGGGGGTGCGGGCCAGGCGCTCGAGGCTGAAGACGCCCCAGGCCTGGTCGTCCACGCGGTAGGCGCGTTCGACGAAGTGGGCGTAACGGCCGGCGGTCAGCGCCTGCGCCTGGTCCAGGTCGAGCAGGTTGTGCTCGTGGAAGCTGCGCTGGCCGAACAGTTCGTCGATCAGCACCGCGACGTCGCCGCCGGGCTGGCGCACCAGCAGGATGCGCTGGCCTTCGTGCAGCACGGTGCGCTCGCCCTCCAGGAACTGCTTGAGGTCGACGATCGGCAGCAGGCTGCCGCGCACGTTGGCCACGCCGAGCATCCACGGCTGCGCCCCGGGCACCTGGGTGACCTGCGGCAGCGAGAGGATTTCCACCACCTCGGCGAAGGTCGAGACCAGCCGGCGCGCGCCGATGCGGTAGCCGACGCCGCGCCACAGGCCGGGCGCGTCGAGCTGTTCGGGCAGACCGGCCACGTGCGCCAGCGAACGGCGCTCGTAATCGCTCAGCACATCGAACGGCGTCTTCAAGATCATCGTTTCACTTATCCAGCAATTCTTTGATCCGCGCGATCAGATCGTCCTCGCGCGGGGGTTTGACGATGTAGTCGCGCGCGCCCTGGCGCATGCCCCAGGCGCGATCGGTCTCCATGCCCTTGGTGCTGACGATCAGCACCGGGATCTGCTTGGTCTGCTCGTCCCGGCTCAGCGCGCGGGTGGCCTGGAAGCCGTTCATGCCCGGCAGCACCACGTCCATCATCACCAGGTCGGGCCGCTCGCGCCGGGCCGCCTCGATGCCGTCCTCGGCACTGCCCGCGGCGAACACCTCGTGACCGTTGCGCTGCAGCAGCTGGGTCAGCACCGCGGTATCCGTCGGCGAGTCCTCGATAAGCAGGATGCGTGCCATGGTGTGCCCTACCCCCCGGTCAGGCGTGTACGTGCTTGCGGATCGCGTCGAGGAGTTCCTCGCGCGTGAATGGCTTGGTCAGGTATTGCTCGGAACCGACGATGCGGCCCCGCGCCTTGTCGAACAACCCATCCTTGGAGGACAGCATGATGACCGGCGTGCCCTTGAACAATTGATTGTTCTTGATGAGCGCGCACGTCTGATAGCCGTCCAGACGCGGCATCATGATATCCACGAAAATGATCTGCGGCTGTTGGTCGGCGATCTTGGCCAGCGCTTCGAATCCGTCGATGGCCGTGACCACCTCGCATCCTTCGCGCTTCAACAGCGTCTCGGCGGTTCGACGGATGGTCTTGGAATCGTCGATCACCATGACCCTGAGACCATCGAGGCTGCCGCTACGAACCTCGTCGAGCATTCTTTGTATCCCCCATTGCAAACGCCTTGAAATCCCCGGGGCGTCGCGAAGCCGTCTTTATTTCAAGCCGCACGCAGGCTGTCAAGCGCGCATTTCGCGCCCGGAAACTGAATACGCATGCCGCACAGATCACAGGACAAAAACTCCGGGCATCACACTTTCCCGGATGCCGCTTCCCTCGGCCAAGCCATCGTCCCGTTCCGCGCAAGGCGGCCGACCTGATCGCTGCGTGTCGCAAATGGACGCTGCGCGGCCGTTTGCGACCCCTACATCATGACAGATACCGGCGACCTGCCTGCTACCATCCCGTCAATCTTTGAGGATTCCGTTGCCATGCCGTTGGACATCGTCGTCGTGATGGACCCGATCGGGTCGATCAAGATCGCCAAGGACTCTACCTTCGCCATGTTGCTGGAGGCCCAGCGCCGCGGCCACCGCCTTTGGTACGTGGCGCCCGGCGGGCTGAGCCTGGACGGCGGCAGCGCGCGCGCCAAGGTAGCGCCGCTGCGGGTCCGCGACGACAAGAGCGGCTGGCACGAATTGGGAGATTGGTCACAGATCGAGCTCGGCCGTGCGCACGTGATCCTGATGCGCAAGGACCCGCCGGTCGACGCCGAGTACCTGCACGACACCCAGATCCTCTCGGTCGCCCAGCGCGCCGGCGCGTTCGTGGTCAACGATCCGCAGGGCCTGCGCGACTACAACGAGAAGCTCGCCGCGCTGCTGTTCCCGCAGTGCTGCATCGACACCCTGGTCAGCCGCGACCCGGCCGAGCTCAAGGCCTTCGTCCAGCGCCACGGCCAGGCCGTGCTCAAGCCGCTGGACGGGATGGGCGGGCGCTCGATCTTCCGCGCCGCCGCCGGCGAGGCCAACCTCAACGTGATCCTGGAAACGCTCGGCGACGGCGGCCGGCACCTGGTGATGGCGCAGAAGTTCCTGCCCGAGATCAAGGACGGCGACAAGCGCATCCTGCTGGTCGACGGCGTGCCGGTCGACTACGCGCTGGCGCGGATCCCGCAGGGCGACGAGTTCCGCGGCAACCTCGCCGCCGGCGGCCGCGGTGAAGGCCGCCCGCTGAGCGACCGCGACCGCTGGATCGCCGCCCAGGTCGGCCCGGAAATGCGCGCGCGCGGCATGCTGTTCGTCGGCCTGGACGTGATCGGCGACTACATGACCGAGCTCAACGTCACCAGCCCGACCTGCATCCGCGAACTGGACGAACAATTCGGCCTCAACATCGCCGGCCTGCTGTTCGACGCGATCGAAGCCCGCCTGTCGGCCGCGCGCGCCGCATGAGCGCGGCCGGCGTTCCGCACCTGCCCGGCGGCGGGTTGGCCGAGCCGCAGCGTTTCAGCGCGACCATGGTGCTGTCGGTGCTGGTCCACGGCATCCTCCTGCTCGGCGTCGGCTATACCCTGGAGAAGGCCGCGCCGGTGGTGCCGACCCTGGACGTGATCCTGACCCAGACCCAGACCGCGCTGACGCCGAAGCAGGCCGACTTCCTCGCCCAGGCCAACAACCAGGGCGGCGGCGAGCACGACAAGAGCACCCGCCCGCGCGACAATCAGTCCGGCCCCGCGCCGCAGGCCGAGGCCGGCGTGGCGCAGATGGCGCTGCGCGCGCAGTCGCCGGCGGCGCAGGCGCAGCCGACCGCGCGCGTGGTCAGCAGCACCCGCGGCGAAACCGTCGCCCCGCGCGAGCGCCTCGCCCAGACCCCGACCGAGCGGCCGCTGCCGCCCGGCGAACGCAAGATCGAGCACGACATCGAAATGGCGCGGCTGGCGGCCGAGATCCACATGCGCTCGGAGCGCTACGCCAAGCGCCCGACCCGCAAGTTCGTCTCCGCCAGCACCACCGAGTACGCCTGGGCCGGCTACCTGCGCGAGTGGGTCGACCGGGTCGAACGCGTCGGCAACCTCAACTACCCCGACGAAGCGCGCCGGCGCCGGCTCGCGGGGCAGGTCGTCATCAGCGTCGCTGTGCGCCGCAACGGCAGCGTCGAGCGTGCCGACATCGTGCGCAGCAGCGGCATCGCCCTGCTCGACGCCTCGGCCCTGCGCATCGCCAAGCTGGCCGAGCCGTATCCGCCGCTGCCGAAGACCGAAGAGAACCCGGACATCCTGCATGTGACGCGGACCTGGAACTTTCTGCCGGGTGGGTCGTTGGTCGACGAGTGAGCGCGGGCCGTCCGCGCTTCGACCGGCAGGCGCGCGACGCTTCACTCCTGCGCCGGCGGCTCCAGCATTATTTCTTCGAAGCGCATCGAACGGCAGGCCACCAGGATGCTGAAGCCGTCGTCGAACTGCAGGAAATGCTCGAGGCATTCGCCGGCGGCGTCCAGGCGCAGTTCGTGGCAGAGCAGATCCTGCGCCGCTTCATGCTCGCGCGGCGGCTGGAGCAACGAATACGCGCTCACCGCGTCGTAGCGCAGGCGCAGCACGCGGTCGTGCCAAGGCCCGAGCAAGTCCAGTTCCAGGACCATGCGCGGCGGCTTCGCGCGCACGTCCGCCGGCGCCAGCGTCAGCCGCTGCAGCCAGGCGTCGTGCAGCGAGCCGCGCGCGTGCAGTCCATAACGGTCGAAATCGGCGGCGAACGCGTACAAGGCTTCGCCCAGGCGCTCGCGGATGCCGGCAAGGTAGTCGAAGTAGGCGTCGAAACCGGTCCAGCCCAGCTCGTCGTCGTGGCGCAGATAGCGGAACCCGGGGCTCTTCATTTCAATGCGGGACCGGGATGCGCCTCGACCTGCTTCCACGGCACCAGCGACCACTCCGGATACTCGCAGGCGCGCGCGACCCGGGCGAAGTACGGGCCGAGGTAGAGGCCTTCGGCGGTGAGGTACCAGATCGAGGTGCCCCACACGCCGGTATCGGAATAGTCGCAGCCGTCTTCGTCGTCGCCCTTCGGCGGCGCCATCTGCGCCGGATGCAGGGCGGCGAGGGTCTTGACCGTCCACGGCGCCAGGGTCGATTGGCGGTATTCGCTGAGCTGCTTGTAGCCCGCACTGTCGTAATCGCCCTTGCCGGCGCGCGGCGGCGCGCCCTTGCCGAGCCAGAGGACGTCTTCCAGCGCCAGTTCGCGGCCGCTGCGCACGTCGATGGTCAGCGGCGAATCGCCGAAGTCCGGATGCGCGCCGCCGCAGTAGTAGCTGGCCATCAGGCTGAGGCTGAGGAAGCGGCGGTCGAGCAGGCGCGGAGTAACGGTGAGGTCGAAATCGCTGTCGGGAGCGGAGGTGCATTGCAGCGCGTCGATGGCCGAACGCCACAGGCGCTGCTTGAGGATATCGTTGACGCGGCCGCGCGCCGGCTGATCGACGCCGGATTCGACGGTGAACAATTCCATGCCGGTGCGCGGCTCGCGCCACCATTGCAGCTGGTGCCCCTGAAACTGCTGGATCCTGGATTTTTCCAGCGCCAGTTCGCTGACGCGCAGCGCATCGAAGCCCGAGGCGTCGTCGCCGGCGCGGCGGTAGCGCTCGCCTTCGCGACCGGCGCGCAAAGCGGCGATGTCCACGCGCTGTAAGCGCACCGGCAGGCTGCGCTTGCCGGCGCGCCACTGCCCTTCCAGCGCATCGCCCTTCGCGCTCAGCTCCCAGCGCTCGGTGGCGGCGCCCTTGCGATCGAGCACCTGCAGGTGCAGGCCCTTGTCGTCGCGCTTGCCTTGCAGTTCCAGGTCGCGCAGGTGCTTGAAGTAGAAGTACTGGCCGTAGACCTCGTCGCCGCCGCCCTGGCTCAGGCTCAGCGCGACCGGCAACGTGTCGACCGTGCCGCGCCAGACTTCGGCCGGTTCGGACGCGGACGCAGGCGCGCACAGCGCCAGGGCGGCGCAACACGACAACGCAAGCAGGCGCAGCGATTTCATGGTTCGTCCTTGAGCGTGAGCGGAAAGCGGTTGGTCCGCAGCGAAGCCGCCGCGGTTACGACGAGCGCGCGCGCAGCGCGGCCTGCTCGGCGATGGTGAGGGCGACGTTGTTGCGCAGGTAGGCCGGTTCGATGCGTTCGGGCGCGAGGGTTTCGCCGCGCGCGTAGGCCGCCGCGGCCAGGCGCGCGAGGTCGGCGGCGCGCGGCAACGCGTCGGCGTCGATCGCGGCGAAGCGCGCGCCGAGGCGCTCGCGCAGGGCACCGTCGGCGGCGGCGAAGCCGGTGCCGACGCCGAGCCAGTCGGTCTGGTTGCCTGGCAACTGCGCGGCGTCGGGCGCGAGCACGGCTTCGTGGTCGAGCGCGAACGGCTCGCCGTCGCGCAGTTCGTAGGCGGCCGTGTAGATCTCGCCCATGCGCGCGTCGATCGCGCTGAGCACGCGCTGCGGGCCGGCGCCGCGGGCCAGCGGCTGCGCGCGCAGGGCGAGCACGGCCAGGGTCGAGACCGGAATTACCGGCACGTCCAGGGCCAGGGCCACGCCCTGGGCCAGGGCGATGGCCAGGCGCACGCCGGTGAACGCGCCGGGGCCGCGGCCCAGGGCCACGGCGTCGAGTTCGCGCCGCTTCACGCCCGCTTCGGCCAACAATTGCTCGGCCCAGGGCAGCGAGAGTTCGGCGTGGCGGCGCGGCGCCAGTTCGAAGCACTCGCGCACGTCGCCGTCGAGCCACAGGGCGACGGAGCAGGCTTCGGTGGAGGTTTCGAAGGCGAGGAGTTTCATCGGGGCGATTATCGCGCGGATGGGTGCGAAGCGTGTGAGAGGGCTTGGCAGCGGGGATTTTGCGCGCGATGTCCATGGAACCCGCTGCCTTCAGGCCCGATGCTTTCGGCTCCAGTCGCGGCGATCCGGGACAAAGGCATCGGGCCTGAAGGCCCTCCCACAAAGGCGGTTCCTGTTGACTGGCGAACGCTGCCGCCTTCAGCGGTAGTAGTAGTCCTCGCCGTCGGCCGGCGCGGACGAGGTCGATTGTAGGGCCAGCGGGCGGCCGGCGAAAAAGTCGGCCACGTCCTCGACCCGGCGGCTGCGCGGCAGCGGCGGCAGCGAATCGAGGAAGGTGCGCCCGTAGCTCTTGCTGTGCAGGCGCGGGTCGCACAGCACCAGCACGCCGCGGTCGCGCTCGCTGCGGATCAGCCGGCCGGCGCCCTGCTTGAGCGCGATCACCGCCTGCGGCAGCTGTTCGTCGCGGAACGGGTTGCCGCCGCGGCGGCGGATCGCGTCCAGGCGCGCTTCGAACACCGGGTCGTCGGGCGCGGCGAACGGCAGCTTGTCGATCACCACCACGCTCAGCGCCTCGCCGGCCACGTCCACGCCTTCGCGGAAGCTGGCCGCGCCGAGCAGCACGCCGTTGCCGGAGGCGCGGAAGCGCTCCAGCAGCACGTGCCGCGGCGCCTCGCCCTGGACGAACAGCGGCCACGGGCCGCCCTTGAGCAATTCGGCGGTCTCGCGCAGCGCGCGGTGCGAGGCGAACAGCACGAACGCGCGCCCGCCGGAGGCCACCAGTACCGGGCGCAGGCGTTCGACCATGCTCTCGTTGTAATGGCGCACGGCCGGGTCGGGCAGCCCCTGCGGCAGGTACATCAGCGCCTGCTGCGGCCAATCGAACGGGCTCGGCGCAAGCAAGGTCTTGGGCTCGAACAGGCCGAGCTTGCGCGCGTAATGATGGAAATGGCCGCCGACGGTCAGCGTGGCCGAGGTGAACACCCAGGCCGCGCGCGAGCGTTCGCGGTGCGCGGCCAGCGGGCCGGCCACGTCGAGCGGGGTGCGGCTGAGGCGGAAGCCGCGCGCGGTCAGCTCGTACCACAGCACGCTGCCGTCGCGGCCTTCCGGCGGCGTGCCCTCGCCTTGCTCCTGCGCTTGCTGCGCGGCGGCGAAGGCGTCCTGATTCTCGGCCTCGGCCGGAATGGATTCGCGCCGCGGCGGGGAAAAATCGTCGTCCTCTTCCGGCTCGGGCTCGGGCCGCGCGACCGGCGCGCCGCGCCAGCGGCGCAGGCGCTCGATGAATTCCTCGGCGCGCGCGTGGCAGCTGTCGAAGCCCGGCGCGGCGCCGCGCAGCGGCTCCAACGCATCGCGCAGATTGGCCAGCGCCGCTTCCAGATTGTCGAAGCCGTCTTCCACCGCCGGCACTTCGCCGGCGCGGCGGCGGGTGCCGCGGATCGGCAGTTCGTCCATGGCCGCGCGCAGCGTGCGCACCGAGTGCTCCAGGTCGCGCGCAGGCACCTGCAGGCTCGCCAGCGCGCCGGTCACGCTCTTGCATTCGGCCAGCGCGTCGCGCGCCAGCTCCACCAGCGGCCGCGCGCTGAGCGCTTCGCCGAAGAACTGCGCGGCCAGCTCGGGCAACTGGTGCGCTTCGTCGATCACGAACGCCTGCGCGCCCGGCAGGATTTCGCCGAAGCCTTCCTGCTTGAGCGCCAGATCGGCCAGCAGCAGATGGTGATTGACCACCACCACGTCGGCGGCCTGCGCGCGCTGGCGCGCCTGCACCACGAAGCAGTCGGCGTAGAACGGGCATTCGCTGCCGAGGCAGTTCTCCGCGGTGGAGGTCACCATCGGCAGCAGCGGCGATTCTTCCGGCAGCGCTTCCAGTTCGGCCAGATCGCCCAGGCGGGTGCGCCCGGACCAGGCGACGATGCGCTGGAACTGCGCGGCGACCTCGCGCGAGGCGAACTTCGGCTCACCTTTGGCCTGCTCCATCCGGTAGCGGCACAGGTAATTCGCGCGCCCCTTCAGCAGCGCGGTCTTCAGGCCCACGCCGAGCGCGTCGCGCACCCGCGGCAAGTCGCGGTGGTAGAGCTGGTCCTGCAGCGCGCGGGTGCCGGTGGAGACGATGGTCTTGAGCCCCGACAGCAGCGCCGGAACCAGGTAGGCGAAGGTCTTGCCGGTGCCGGTGCCGGCCTCGGCGAGCAGCGTGTCGCGGCTTTCGAACGCATCGGCGATGGCCGCGGCCAGGTCCTGCTGCGCCGGCCGCGGCGCGAAGGTGTCGAGCTTGCGCGCGATCTCGCCGCCGTCGCTCAGCGCGGCCCGACTGGCGACGCCGAGGCGACTGGGTTCCATGAAGCGTCAGTACCTGGCGGGCGCGGCGACGGTGCAGACGGCGATCTTGTCCTGCGCCTGCTTGCGCGACTTGATCAGGCCGTCGCGCTGCGGCACCAGGGCGTCGTAGTGATCCTGGCGCTTGGCCAGCTTCATCGCCGCGTTGACGCCGTCGAGCTTGCCCTGGCGCGCCTGGGCGATCGCCGCCCAATGCCGGCGGCACAGCGGGCCGACCTGCGAACCGCCGTCGAACGCCTTCTGCGCGAAACGCTCGGCATCGTCGAGACGGTGCAGCAGCAGCGCGGCCTCGGCGCGCTCCTGCAGCAGCGCCGGGTCGTCGGCGTTGATCTGCAGCGCCTGGTCGAGCGCGGCCGCGGCCTCGGGATACTTGCGCGATTTCTCCAGCGCCTCGGCCTTCTGCCGCAAGTCCTCGACCTGCGGATCGCGCAGCGGCTGCACGTCGAGCTCGCGCGCGGCGGGGCCGGCGGCGGCGCGCACCTGGGCGACCGCGGCTTCGCCGTTGAAGTTGGCCTCGGCCAACGCCGAGGGCTGCGGCGGCGCGACCGAACAGGCCGCGGCGAGCGCGGCCAGCGTCGCCAGGACGGCGCCGCGACGAGCGGCGCGCACAGGGTTGAGGTTCATCGATTACTGCTCCGGGGACGGGGGAGTGGGCGCCGGCTCGCGCGCAGGCTCGTCCTTGTCCTTGCCGATGCCGAACCATTCGCGCCAGCCGCCGCCGCTGGATTCCTCGGCTTCGGGCTGCGGCTGCGGACACGGCGCGTACTGCGGGGCGAAGCCCGCCACGAACGGGAACCGGCGCGCGCCGGCGCAGGCCGCGTCGGTGCTGTTGCTGCCGATCACCGGCTGCCAGTCCAGGCCCTTGTCGGTGACCTGCAGCGGCGCGGTCGGCAGGCGCGAGAACATCGCCGACCACACCCGCATCGCGCCGGTGGCGCCGTACAGGCCGGTGGTCTGGTTCTGGTCGTTGCCGACCCAGATCACCGCCAGGTGGTCGCCGGTCCAGCCGGCGAACCAGCTGTCGCGGCCGTCGTTGCTGGTGCCGGTCTTGCCGGCCGGCTGCAGCTTGCCCAGGCCGTCGGCGACGAGCTGGCGGCCGGTGCCGTTGGTGACCGCCTGCTGCAGGGCGATGGTGATCAGGCGCGCGGCGATCGCGTCGCCTTCCTGCGCCGGCGCGGGTTCCTTGTCGTAGCGCTTGACCGCCTTGCCCTGCGCGTCGAGCACGCCGCGCACCGCGTGCAGCGGCTGCACTTCGCCGCCGGAGGCGAGGAACTGGTACAGCTGCGCCATCGCGTACGGGCTTTGATCGACCGCGCCGAGGATCAGCGACGGATTGTTCGGCGCCTGGATGCCGGCCAGCTTCTGGGTCAGCTCGCCGATGGCTTCGGGCGAGACCTGCATGCCGATGCGCACGGTGGCCTGGTTGTAGGACATCGCCAGCGCATCGACCATGCGCACCTGGCCGTGGCTGCGGCCGTCGGAATTGCCCGGGCTCCAGTTGCGCCCGCGGCCGAGCTTGACCGTCACCGGCGAGTCGTCGACCCAGGTGGCGAGGTTGAACTCGCTCGGCCGCGCCAGCGCCAGCAGGTACACGAACGGCTTGAGCAGCGAACCCACCGGCCGCTGCGCTTCGACCGCGCGGTTGAAGCCGGGCTGGGTGAACTCGCGGCTGCCGACCACGGCGACCACTTCGCCGTTGTGCACGTCGGTGACCACCAGGCCGGCCTGCAGCGGCGGGCGGCGCTTGTTGTCCAGGCCCTTGAGCGTGCGCGCCACCGCGCCTTCGGCCTGCGCCTGCGCGGCCGGCGACATGCCGCTCATCACGCTCAGACCGGCGCCGGCCAGCGCATCGGCCGGATAGTCGCGGGCGAGCTGGCGGCGGATCAGGTCGACATAGGCCGGGAAGCGGTTGGCGGCGATGTTGCCCGGGTTCTGGGTGATCTCCAGCGGCGCCTTGACCGCGCGGTCGTGTTCGTCCTGCTTGATCAGCCCGGTTTCGAGCATCTCGCCGAGGACGAAGTTGCGCCGGCCCAGGGCGCGCTCGGGATTGCGCCGCGGGTCGTAGTACGACGGGCCGCGGACGATGCCGATCAGCAGCGCGATCTGCTCGGTGTTGAGGTCGCGCAGGTCGCGGCCGAACCAGAACTCGGAGGCCGCGGCGACGCCGTGGATGGCCTGCGAGCCGCGCTGGCCGAGGTAGACCTGGTTGAAGTACGCCTCCAGGATCGTGCGCTTGTCGTAGCGCGCCTCGATCAGCAGGGCGTAGATGATTTCCTTGCCCTTGCGGGTCAGCGTCTGCTCCTGGCCGATGCCGAGCAGGCCGCTGCGCGCGAGCTGCTGGGTCAGGGTGCTGGCGCCCTGTTTGGCGCGGCCGGCGGCGACGTTCTTGAACGCGGCGCGCAGCATGCCCGACAGGTCGATGCCGATATGGTGGTTGAAGTCGCGGTCCTCGACCGCCTGCAGGCCGGTGACCAGCAGTTCGGGCACTTCTTCGATCCGCACCAGCCGGCGTTCTTCCTGCTTCTGCCCGTACAGCGTGGCGATGCGCGCCGGGTCCAGGCGGGCGGCGCGCAGCGCCTTCTTGCTGGTCAGGTCGCGCACGCTGGCCACGCGCCCGCCGGACACCGCGACCTCGATCCGGCGCGGCTGCACGACGCCGTCGACGTCGTTGAAGCCGCGGCTGGCGATGGTGAAGCGGCCGCCGTCGCGGGCGTAGGTGCCCGGGCGCTCGCCGCCGTCTTCGCGGTAGGACGCCGCGTCGAGTTCGGTCTTCAGCGTGGCCGCATCCAGCGCCGTGCCCGGCGCGACTTCCAGCGGCCGCGCGTAGACCCGGGTCGGGATCTGCCAGCGCAGCTGGCCGAAGCGTTCGCCGACTTCGTGGTTGAGGTAGAGCGTGTACGGGATCAGGAAGCCCAGGCCGAGACCGGCGCCGGCCAGGGCCCAGGTCACCAGCCGTCGACGCCAGCCCGGCCCTGCGCCCTGCGCGTCGTTGTCGTCGTGCTCGTCTTCGTCGTAATCGATTCGGGCCACGGAGATGCTGTGCGTTGAGTCGCGGGCAAGTCTAGCGCAGGCGTCCGCAGGGCGCGCCGGCGGTGCCCCGGGGTGAGGCCGCAGGATCGGACCCCGGAATTGGGCATTGGTTCAGGCCGGACGACCGGATCGGCAAAGTTTCGCGGTTTTCGCGGCGATCCGCGGCGGCGGGCGGCGGGAAGCGGCCAAGAGCAAGAGCGAAATGGGTTCCGGCTTTCGCCGGAATGACGGGGTGTGGGTGTCCGTTGCCGTCCCGTCATTCCGGCGCAAGCCGGAACCCATTTTGATTTTCGCCGCCTCGGCGCCGAAACCGCCCTCACCCCCGCGGCGGCATCGGCCCCAGCCGTCCGGCGATGCCGTCGCGCAAGCCGCTCAGCATCGCCCGCACATAGCCCAGCCGCGGCCGCAGGAACAGCGCCGTGCCGACGAACTTGAGCACCAGCCGCGGCAAGTCCTGCGCCGCCCAGCGCCGCGGCACTTCGGCGCGCCGGTACAGCAGCACGCGGTTGCGCATCATGTAGTACAGCCGGGTCGGGCTGTGCACCACGTGCTTGTACGCGGGCAGCAGTTCGCTGATCGCCACCAGTTCGCCGATGCGGTGCTGCATGTGCGCGTCGCACACGCCGAAAAGCTTGTAACCGTGGTATTTGGCGCGCGAGCTCCATTCCACGTCGACGTTGTCGATGAACAAGCCCTCGTCCATGCCGCCGACGGTGTCGAGCACGTCCAGCGGCAGCAGGCTGCCGGAGGTGATCAGGAAATCGCAGTCCACCGTCTGCCCCGGGCCGCCGAACAGCTTGTGGTTCATCGGGAAGGCGATGCGCACGAACGGCGCGAGCGCGCCGGTGCGCTGGTCGCGGAACTGCGGGCCGACCGCGGCGACCGGGCCGTGCGCGGCCAGTTCGCGCAGGGCGCGCTGCAAGGTCGCGACCATGCCGGCGCCGACCAAGCTGTCCTGGTCCATCAGCAGGATCTGGGCGAAACCGGCCTCGCGCGCCGCGCGCGCGGCCTGGTTGATCGCGCTGCCGAGGCCGACGTTGCGCTCGCTGCGCAGCACTTCCACGCCCTGCGCGCGCAGTTCGTCGAAGCACGCGGCGACTTCGGCGCCCGGGCTGGCGTTGTCGAAGATCAACACCCGGCCGACCTGCGGTCGCACCGCGGCGACGACGTCGCGCAGCAGCTCGATCTGCGGGTGATAGGTGACGATCGCCGCGCACACATCGGCGCAGGCGGGAGCGGCGGAATCGGACATGTCAGCGCGGCTCCGCGGCGCGGCGGCGCTGGATCGGGCGAGGGGCGGAGGTCGGGCGGGAGCGATGAGGCATGCCGGCATTATCGCCCAGGCCAGGGCGGCGGGTCTTGGAAGCGGGCGACAGGCTGGAACGAGAGCGTCGGGCCTGAAGGCCCTCCCACAACAGCCGATGCCGCGCGGGGCCTGGAGGCGATGGCTTTTGTGAGAGGCCTCAGCTTGGCGTGGGCGGCCTCAGGCTTGTGGAGGCCGGAGGCTTGATTGGAGGCGCCCAGGCTCTTGTGGGAGGGCCTTCAGGCCCGACGCTTTCGGGTCCGCTCGCCACGCACCCGCGCTCAATTGCTGGCCGCCCCCGCCGCCTGCACCCGCGCGGCCAGTTCGGCCAGCCCGGGCGCGTTGCCGTCGAGCCCGCGCGCGGCCTGCAGCGCCGCCTGCGCGGCGC
>NZ_LXSD01000197.1:0-5168 GCF_017168095.1 Lysobacter enzymogenes
ACGTCGAAACCTTCATCGTAGTTGGGTTGTCGCGGTCGCGGCTCGCGCCGCTCCTACAGGGGGTCATCGCGGGATCAGCGCGGGGTGCAGGCGGCGCGCACGGGCTCGGGCAACGCGGCCGGTTGGCCGGTTTCGCGGTGGATCCACACCATCACCACGTTGCCGTCGCAGTACAGCGCGCTCGGGTCGTCGGCGCCGACGATGCGGTGGCCGACGCTGAGGCTGGTGTTGCCCAGGCGCTCGACGAACAGCTCGATGTCGATCTCGTTCGGCCACTCGATCGGGCGGCGGTAGTTCAGGTGCGCGGCGGCGACCACCGGCGCGACGTGCTCGTCCATGCCGTGGCCGGGCAGGGTCACCATCCAGCGCAGGCGCGCTTCCTCCAGGTAGCTGAGGAACTTGGAGTTGTTGACGTGGTTGAACGCGTCCAGGTCGCGCCAGCGCACCGACAGCGGCACGCGGATCAGCGCGGTGTGGGCGACGGCCGAGTTCTCCACCAACTGCGCCGGCGCGGGCTGCGGCGCGGCTTGCGCTTGCGGACGCGATGCGTCCGCGCGTTGCGGCTGCTCCGAACGCTGGCGCTCGCGCCGGTGTTGCTTGGAGCGCGGCGCGTCGGCGTTGGGCTGGGCAGCGGGTTGCGCGGCAGGCTGCGGCGCCGAAGGGGCGGCAGAGGGCGCCGAATGAGCGGGCGCGACTGCAAGCGCCGCTTCCGCCGCGGCCGGCTTCGCCACGAGCGTTTGCGCTGCGGCCTGCTCTGATGCCACCGGCTTCGATGCATCGGACTGCGCTGCATCGGACTGCGATGCATTCGATTCCGATGCGGCCTTCTGCGACGTGACCGCGTCGGAAACGACCGCCGCGCCAGCGGATTCCGCCGTTGCCGCAACCGCCGCATCCTGGGACCTGCGCTTGCGCGGCGCACGCTTGCGCGGCGCCGCTTTCTTTCCGGCCTGCTTGCCGGCCTGTGCGCCGGCGGCGGGCTTGTTCTCGTTGTCGCTATCGCTCATGCGGCGGATTTCTTCTTGGCGCGCGCGGGCGGCGCGTCGGTCTTGGGTTTGCTCTTGGCGGCGGCCTTGGCCGGCTTGTTGTCGCCGCCGGCCTTGGCCGGCTTGTTGTCGCCGCCGGCCTTGGCCGTCGACGGTTCGCCCGGTACCGGCATGCCCAGCAGCGGCGCCAGGAAGCGGCCGGTGTAGGACTGCGGCAGCGAGGCGATGTGCTCGGGCGTGCCGGTGGCGAGGATGGTGCCGCCGCGGTGGCCGCCTTCCGGACCCAGGTCGACGACCCAGTCGGCGGTCTTGATCACGTCGAGGTTATGCTCGATCACGACCACGGTGTTGCCGTCGTCGCGCAAGCGGTGCAGCACCGCCAGCAGGTGCTCGATGTCGTGGAAGTGCAGGCCGGTGGTGGGCTCGTCGAGGATGTACAGGGTGCGGCCGGTGTCGCGCCGCGACAGTTCCTTCGACAGCTTGACCCGCTGCGCTTCGCCGCCGGACAGCGTGGTCGCGCTCTGGCCCAGCTTGATGTAGCTCAGGCCCACGTCCATCAGCGTTTCCAGCTTGCGGCCGATGCTGGGCACGTTCTCGAACAGCGCCAGCGCCGCCTCGACCGTCATCTCCAGCACGTCGTTGATGTTGTAGCCCTTGTACAGGACTTCCAGCGTCTCGCGGTTGTAGCGCTTGCCGTGGCAGACGTCGCAGGGCACGTACACGTCGGGCAGGAAGTGCATTTCGACCTTGATCAGGCCGTCGCCCTGGCAGGCCTCGCAGCGGCCGCCGCGCACGTTGAAGCTGAAGCGGCCCGGCGAGTAGCCGCGCGCGCGCGCCTCGGGCACCTGCGCGAACAATTCGCGCAGCGGCGTGAACAAGCCGGTGTAGGTGGCCGGGTTCGAACGCGGCGTGCGGCCGATCGGCGACTGGTCGATGTCGACGACCTTGTCGAACAGCTCGATGTTCTCCACCGACCGGTGCGGCGCCGGCGTCTGCGCCGCGCCGTTGAGCTCGTTGGCGGCGATGACGTAGAGCGTGTCGTTGATCAGGGTCGACTTGCCCGAGCCCGATACGCCGGTGACGCAGGTCAGCAGCCCCGCCGGAATCGCCAGATCGACGTCCTTGAGGTTGTTGCCGGTGGCGCCGCGCAGGTGCATCGTGGCCTTCGGGTTGGGCTTGTGGCGGGTCTTCGGGATTTCGATCTTGCGCTTGCCGCTGAGGTACTGGCCGGTCAGCGAGCGCGGCGCCTTGAGCACGTCGGGCAGCGTGCCTTGCGCGATCACCTCGCCGCCGTGCACGCCGGCGCCGGGGCCGATGTCGACGACGTAGTCGGCCAGGCGGATCGCGTCTTCGTCGTGTTCGACCACGATCACCGTGTTGCCGAGGTCGCGCAGACGGGTCAGGGTGCCGAGCAGGCGCTCGTTGTCGCGCTGGTGCAGGCCGATCGACGGCTCGTCGAGCACGTACATCACTCCGACCAGGCCGGCGCCGATCTGGCTGGCCAGGCGGATGCGCTGGGCCTCGCCGCCGGACAGCGAGTCGGCCTTGCGTTCCAGGGTGAGGTAATCCAGGCCGACGTCGACCAGGAAGCGCAGGCGGTCGACGATCTCCTTGACGATCTTGACCGCGATCTCGCCGCGCCAGCCCGGCAACTGCAGGGTCTTGAAGAAATTCAGCGCCTCGTCGACCGGCAGCACCACCAGTTCCGGTAGCCCGCGTTCGGCCACGAACACGTTGCGCGCGGCGCGGTTGAGGCGCGCGCCGCCGCAGTCGGGGCAGGGGCGCTGGCTGATGAACTTGGCCAGTTCCTCGCGCACCGCCGCCGATTCGGTCTCGCGGTAGCGCCGCTCCAGGTTCGGCACGATGCCTTCGAAGCGGTGCTTGCGCTGGCTGCGGCCGCCGCTTTCGGTGATGTAGTTGAAGCTGATCAGCTCGTCGCCGCTGCCGTACAGCACCGCCTTCTGCTGCGCGGCGCTGAGCGCCTGCCACGGCGTGTCGACGTTGAACTTGTAGTGCTTGGCCAGCGACTGGATCAGCTGGAAGTAATAGGCGTTGCGGCGGTCCCAGCCGCGCACCGCGCCGGCGGCGAGCGACAGCTCCGGATGCACGACCACGCGCGCCGGATCGAAGAACTCGGCCACGCCGAGGCCGTCGCAGGTCGGGCAGGCGCCGATCGGCGAGTTGAACGAGAACAGCCGCGGCTCGAGCTCCGGCAGCGAGTAGTCGCAGACCGGGCAGCTGTACTTGGACGAGAACAGCAGCGGCGCGGCGTCGGCGTTGTCCAGCGACATCACCTGGGCCATGCCGTCGCCGAGCTTGAGCGCGGTCTCGAACGATTCGGCCAGGCGCTGCTTGATGTCCTCGCGCGGCTTGAAGCGGTCGATCACCGCTTCGATGGTGTGCTTGACCCGCAGCGCCAGCGGCGGCACCGCGTCGATCTCGTACAGCGCGCCGTCCACGCGCACGCGCACGAAGCCCTGCGCGCGCAGTTGCTCGAACACCTGGGCGTGCTCGCCCTTGCGCTCGCGGATCACCGGCGCCAGCAGCATGTAGCGCTGCTCCGGGTCGAGCGCGATCGCCTGGTCGACCATCTGGCTGACGGTCTGCGCTTCCAGCGGGTAATGGTGGTCCGGGCAGCGCGGGCTGCCGACGCGCGCGTACAGCAGGCGCAGGTAGTCGTAGACCTCGGTGATCGTGCCCACGGTCGAGCGCGGATTGTGCGAGGTGGATTTCTGCTCGATCGAGATCGCCGGCGACAGGCCTTCGATGTGGTCGACATCGGGCTTTTCCATCACCGACAGGAACTGCCGGGCGTAGGCCGACAGCGACTCGACGTAGCGGCGCTGGCCTTCGGCGTAGATCGTGTCGAAGGCCAGCGAGGACTTGCCCGAACCGGACAGTCCGGTGATCACGATCAGCTTGTCGCGCGGCAGATCGAGATCGATGTTCTTGAGGTTGTGCGTCCGCGCGCCGCGGATGCGGATGTAGTCCAGCGCCATCGGGTGCCTGCAAGGGGGAGGGTCGCCGGCGCGGAAGGCGACGGCGAACAGGGGAGCGTATCGAGTGGGGAAGATGGGGGCAAATCCGCGCAACGGAAGATGCGGCGGGCGTCGCGGGCGATGTCATCGCAGCCCCGTGGGGCTTGGCTCGCGCGGCGCGGAGGACGCCCCGGCGGGCGCGCGCCGGAGCGGCGGGAAACGCGCAAATGCGCGGCCCGCAAGCCTGTAGGAGGGCCTTCAGGCCCGATGCTTTTGTCCCAGATCGCCGAGACCGGAGACAAAAGCATCGGGCCTGAAGGCCCTCCTACAGAAACGCGGGCTTGGCCGCGTCTGTCGTCTTCGTTCAGTTTCGGCCGGCCGCGGCCGCCCGCGGCGGCCGGCGGCGCGTTCGATTCAGGGCGCTACTTGACCTGATTGAAGCGCACCGGCGTCGCCGTCGTCCCGGTTTCGCCGCGGGTGTCGAGCGCGCCGGGGTTGGCGCCGGCGACGATCAGCTGGACCTTGACCGCCTCGGCGCGCTGGCGCGAGAGGATCTCGTTGTCGGCCGGCTGGCCGGCGCCGCCGCCCGGGCCGACGATCTCGTAGCGCGCGTCCTTGGGCCCGGCGGCGATGGCCTTGGCCGCGCGGCTGAGGATGTCCAGGCTGGCCGGGGCGATGCGCGCGCCGCCTTCCTCGAAGCGCACCTCGATCTTGTTGAGCGCCTGCACGATCTCGCCGGCGCCGGACTTGCCCGGCACCAGCGCGGCCAGGGCCTGGGCCGCGGCGTCGCTGGACGCGGCCTCGCCGCCCACGCCCTCGAACAGGCCGCCGTAGCGGAAGCCGGGGAACAGGGTCTTGGCCTTGTCCAGCAGCAGCGCGCGGTCGGCGTCGCTGACCTGGCCGCTGAGTTCGATGCTTTGGCCTTCGAAGGTGACCGCGACGCCGGGCATGCTCAGCGCGGCGACGAACTGCGGCAGCTTGTCCTGCCACGGCGCCGGCTTGACCGCCTTGCCGACCTCCAGGTCGCCGGAGATCTGGCCGGCGTAGGCCTGGGCGAGGGCGACGCTGAGCGCCTTGCGCGTGGCTTCGCTGTCGATCCGGCCGTCGTAGCGGATCGCGCCGTTGTTGTTGGCCAGGCCGAGCCGGGCTTCGACCGGCGGCACCGGCGTGGCCGCGGGCGCGGCGGCCGCATCGGCGGCGGGCG
>NZ_LXSD01000198.1:0-1913 GCF_017168095.1 Lysobacter enzymogenes
CTACAGGGGCTTCGGCGCCATGCGATCCACTTGTAGGAGCGGCGCGAGCCGCGACCGCGCCAGCGCAACTACGACGCGAGCCTCAACGCCCCGTCCACCCGTCCAGCATGTCCGCCAACTCGTCGGCATGCTCCTCTTCCTGCGCCAGGATGTGCTCCATCATGCGCTTGGTCGTGGTGTCCTTGTCGCCGATGAAGTCGATGATCGCGCGATAGCTGTCGATGGCGATGCGTTCGGCGATCAAGTCTTCCTTGACCATGTCGCGCAGGTCGCTGCCTTCCACGTACTGCGCGTGCGCGCGGCCGCTGAGCACATCGGGATTGAGGTCGGGCTCGCCGCCGAGCTGGACGATGCGTTCGGCGATCAGGTCGGCGTGGGCCTGTTCCTCGTTGGCGTGCTCGAGGAATTCGGACTTGATCGCGTCGGCCATCAGCCCGCTGGCCATGAAGTAGTGGCGCTTGTAGCGCAGCACGCAGACGATTTCGGTGGCGAGCGCGTCGTTGAGCAGCGCGATCACCGCTTCGCGGTCGGCGGCGTAGCTGGCGGTGATCGCGCCGTCCTCGATGTGCTTGCGGGCGCGGGCGCGGATCGCGTCGATGTCGGCGACGAAGGCCGAGGTCCCCGAGGCGGCAGGCCTGGAACCCGCGGATTTCGGGGCGCTGGCTTTGGCGCCGGCCGGTTTCGCACCGGCGGGCTTGGAAGGAGCGGATTCGCGCTGGCTGACTGGCTTGGCGGACATGACGTCTCCTGGCGGGTCGGGGAAGAGCGGTTACCTCGATGGGCGGAAGCGAAAGGCGTTGCGAACGCACGGCAGCCGGGCCCGCGCGCGGCGGGCCCGGCGACGGATCAGACCTGCTCGAGCATGTATTCGGCCGAGGACACGCGGTACTCGCCGGGCTCCTCGACGTGCACCTGCTGGACCACGCCGTTGTCGACGTACAGGGCGAAGCGCTTGGCGCGCGTGCCCATGCCGTAGGCGCTGGCGTCGAGTTCCAGGCCGAGCGCGCGGGTCAGCTCGCCGTTGCCGTCGGAGAGCATCAGCATGCCGTCGGGCACGTGCTGGCTCTTGGCCCAGGCCTGCATGACGAAGGGGTCGTTGACGGCCAGGCAGGCCACGTCGATGCCCTTGTCGCGGAACTGCTGGAAGTGCTCGACGAAGCCGGGCAGGTGCTTTTCCGAGCAGGTCGGGGTGAACGCGCCGGGCACGGCGAACAACACCGTCTTGCGGTCGTCGAACAGGGCGCGGGTATCGACCGTCTCGATGCCGTCGGTGATGCGCTTGAGCGCGACTTCGGGCAGGCGGTCGCCGACCTGGATGCTCATGGGATTCTCCTGATGTGAAGGTGAAGTCTAGGAAGGCGGAGCTAAACTCTGCGTCAAGGCGGCTTGACGGGAGCATTTCGGGACGCACGCGGCACGCGCCTTGAAAACGCGCCGTCCGCCGCCATGCAGAAGACCTCAATGATGCGTCAAGGCGGCCTGTGCGGACAGCGCTGCGCTTGGCGCTTGCGCCGTGGGAGCGAGCATCGATGCAGTTCAAGGACTACTACGACACCCTGGGCGTGGAGCCCAGCGCCGGCGAGGCGGAGATCAAGACCGCCTACCGCCGCCTGGCGCGCAAGTACCACCCCGACGTCAGCAAGGAAGCCGGCGCGGAAGAGCGGTTCAAGGCGGTCAACGAAGCCTACGAAGCGCTGCGCGATCCGCAAAAGCGCGCCGCCTACGACCAGTTGCGCGCGCGCGGCTATCGCCCGGGCGATGAGGTGCAGGCGCCGCCGGGCGGTTTCGGCGGCGGCCAGGGCGGCGTCGACTTCGAGGAGATCTTCGCCGGCGGCGGCGCGGGCGGCGGTTTCAGCGACTTCTTCGAGACCCTGTTCGGCCGCGGCCGCGCCGCGCCCGGCGCGGGCGGCTTC
>NZ_LXSD01000199.1:0-7037 GCF_017168095.1 Lysobacter enzymogenes
CTGCTGGGCCGGCGCTTCGAGCGCCTGCGCCAGGACGCGCGCGCCGCCGCCGGCGACGAGGCGCCCGCGCCCGAGGCCTGGCTGCAACCCTTCCGCCGCGACATGCACGACGCATTGCTCGCCGAACTCGACGTTCGCCTCCAACCCGCACACGGCCTGCTCGCGGCCCTGCGCGCGCACGCACACGACTGACATGCCCAACAAATTCGCATTCCCCGCCGTCTTCATCGCCGGCCTGGCCGCCATCGTCTGGGTCGCCGCCGGCTATCTGGGCGCGCATCCGCTGGCCCTGGCGGTGGTCGCGCTGATCGGCGCCGGCTACTTCCTCGGCGGTGTGGAACTGCTGCGCTACCGCCGCGCCACCGCGACCCTGGAGCAGGCCGTCGCCGCGGCCGCGTCGGCGCCGCCGGCGCAGTTGGGCGAATGGCTCGGCCGCCTGCATCCGTCGCTGCGCAACGCCGCGCGGCTGCGCATCGAAGGCGAGCGCGCCGCGTTGCCGGCGCCGGCGCTGGCGCCGTATCTGGTCGGCCTGCTGGTGCTGCTGGGCATGCTCGGCACCTTGTTGGGCATGACCGTCACCTTGCGCGGCACCGGCCTGGCCCTGGAAAGCGCGAGCGACCTGCAATCGATCCGCGCCGCCATCGCCGCGCCGGTCGCCGGCCTGGGCTTCGCCTTCGGCACCTCGATCGCCGGCGTCGCCGCCTCGGCCATGCTCGGCCTGCTCGCCGCGCTGTGCCGGCGCGAGCGCGCGCAGGCGGTGCAGGGCCTGGACGCCGCCATCGCCGGCGCGTTGCGCCCGCATTCGCGTACGCGCCAGCGCGAGCGCTCGTTCGAACTGCTGCAGAGCCAGACCGAAGCGATGCCGGCGCTGGTCGAGCAGATGCAGGCGGCGATGGCCGCGCTGGAACGCCACAGCCAGGCCGCGCACGAGCGCCAGATCCAGCAGCAGAACGCGTTCCATGAGCGCACCGAGGCCGCGTATGCGCGCCTGGCCGAATCGGTCGAGCGTTCGCTCAAGGACAGCATCGGCGAGGGCGCGCGCGCCGCGGGCGCGGCGCTGCAGCCGGCGGTGGACGCGACCATGGCGGCGCTCGCGCGCGACAGCGCGGCGCTGCATGCGCGCGTCGGCGAAGCGGTGCAGCAGCAGCTCGACGGCTTGTCCGCCGGTTTCGCCGCGGCCGCGGCCGCCGCCGCCGGCAGCTGGACCGCCGCCCTCGCCGATCACCGCAACGGCAACGAAGCGCTGCTGCGCGATCTGCGCGGCGCGCTCGACGGCTTCGCCGGCACCTTCGAACGCGGCGCCGCCGGCCTGCTCGAACAGGTGTCCGCGCGCATGGACGGCAGCGCAGAGCGCAGCGCGCAGGCCTGGGACCAGGCGCTGTCGCGGCAGATCGACGCGCACGAGGCCTCGGCCGAGCGCAACCGCGCCGCGCTCGACAGCGCCGCGTCGGCGTTCGAACGCCACGCCGCGGCGCTGGTGAAGGTGGTCGAAGGCTCGCATGCGGACCTGCAATCGGCGCTGGAGTCCCGCGACCGCGAGCGCCTGTCGGCGTGGACCGATGCGTTCGGCGCGATGACCGCCACGCTCGGCGAGCGCTGGGAACAGTCCGAAGCGCGCAGCGCCGGGCGCCAGCAGGAGATCTGCGAAACCTTGGCGCGCACCTCGCAGGAGCTGTCCGGCCACGCGCAGGCGCAGGCGCGCGAGACCATCGCCGAAATCTCGCGTCTGGTCGATGCCGCGTCCGAGGCGCCCAAGGCCGCCGCCGGCGTGGTCGCCGGCTTCGAGGCGCACGCCGCCGAACTGGTGCGGATCGTGCAGGACTCGCAGGCGCAGCTGCAGTCGGCGCTGGACTCGCGCGAACGCGAGCGCCTGGACGCGTGGACCGAATCGTTCGGCGCGATGACCGCCGAGCTGAGCCAGCGCTGGCAGCAGGCCGGCGACACCGCGGCCAGCCGCCAGCAAGCGGTGTGCGACACCCTCGCACGCACCGCCCAGGAGGTGTCCGAGCGCACCCAGGCGCAGGCGCGCGACACCATCGCCGAGATTTCGCGCCTGGTCGACGCCGCGTCCGAAGCGCCCAAGGCCGCGGCCGAAGTCGTCGCCGAGTTGCGCCAGAAGCTGTCCGACAGCATGGTCCGCGACACCGCGATGCTGGAAGAGCGCAACCGTCTGCTCGCGACCCTGGAAACCCTGCTCGACGCGGTCAACCACGCCTCCGGCGAGCAGCGCGCCGCGGTCGATGCGCTGGTCGCCTCGTCGGCCGAATTGCTCGAACGCGCCGGCGCGCGCCTGAGCGAGCGCATCGAAACCGACACCGGCAAGCTCGACAGCGCCGCCGCCCAGCTCAGCGCGGGCGCGGCGGACATGGCCGGCCTCGGCGACGCCTTCGCCGCGGTGGTGCAGCAGTTCGGCGAGACCCACGAGCGCCTGGCCGAGCGCCTGCACAGCGTGGAGACCGCGCTGGACAAGTCGCTGGCGCGCAGCGACGAGCAACTGGCTTACTACGTGGCGCAAGCGCGCGAAGTGGTCGATCTGAGCGTGCTCAGCCAGAAGCAGATCATCGAGGAATTGCAGCGCGTGTCCGACGGCCGCAGCGACGGCCGCGCCGACGACCGCGCCGAAGCCGGAGCGCAGGCGGCATGAGCGCGGAAGTCGAGGCCGACGACGTCGGCGACGGCGTCGACGGCGGCGCGCCGGTGTGGGCCGCGTTCGGCGACCTGATGTCGGTGCTGCTGGGCGTGTTCGTGCTGATCCTGGTCGGCGTGATCGGCGCGCAGATGCAGCTCAGCAGCCGGCTCGACGAGGAAGTGAAGCAGCGCCGGATCGAGGCGCAGCGGCGCCAGACCCTGGAACGCGTGCTGGCCGCGCCGCTGGCCAGCGGCCGGGTGACTCTGGTAGACGGCCGCATCGGCATCAGCGGCAGCGTGCTGTTCGCGCTGAACTCCGATCAGCTGCAGCCCGAGGGCCGCGAACTGCTCAAGACCCTGGCCGCGCCGCTGCGCGAATACCTGCGCTCGCGCGACGAGATCCTCATGGTCAGCGGCTTCACCGACGACCGCCAGGTGCTCGGCAGCAATCGCCAGTTCGCCGACAACTGGGAACTGTCGGCGCAGCGCGCGCTGACCGTGACCCGCGCGCTGATCGCCTCGGGCGTGCCGGAGAACGCGGTGTTCGCCGCCGCGTTCGGCGCGCAGCAGCCGGTCGGCTCGAACGCCGACGAGGCCGGGCGCAGCAAGAACCGGCGCGTGGAAATCGCGCCGATGCCGCGGCCCGCCCAGCCCGCCGCGCCCGCGCATGCGCGCTGACGGCCTGGACCCGCGCGCGACCGTGGAGGCCTGGCGCGCGCAAGGCGCCGACCGCCTCGACCGCGTGCGCTTCCACCGCATCGACGCGATGGCGCGGCGCGCCGCCGGCGCCGAAGGCGAGCTGCGGCGGGTGCTGGAAGGGCGGGTGTATTCGCTGATCGGCGCGTATGCCGACGACCTCGAGCGCGCGACGAACATCGAGGCCGCGGCGCCGACGCCGGATGCGGCGAGCTTGGCGCCCCTGACCGAACGGCTCGAACGCGAAGCGGCGCAACGCGCGCAGGCCTGGGCCGGAGCCGGCGGCGACGCCGAAGCGGCCGCGTATCCGCGCCTGGCCGCGCTCGACGAATTCCGCGCGCGCTGGTCGCGGCTGAGCCTGGACCGGCAGGTGCGGCAATCGCTGGAACGCGCGCCGGGCGACGCCGGGCCGCTGAATTCCGGGCGTCTGGTGCATCGCGCGCTCAACCTGATGCAACAGCTGTCGCCGGAGTACCTGCAGCAGTTCCTCGGCTACGTCGATGCATTGGCGTGGATGGAACGCCTGGGCGAAGGCCTGCCCGAGCCCGAAGACGCGGCCCCGGCCACCGGCAAGCGCGGGCGCAAGCGGCGCGAGTGAGGCGCGGCTGGCGCGGCGGGAACCTCGCCCGCCCGAACCGCGTCGCAGGATCAGCGCCCCGCCAGCGAGCGCAGATAAGCGCAGAACATGTCCGCCATCGCCTCGGCGAAGGCCTCGATCTCCTGCGCCGTGCGCGGGCTTTCGGAAAACGCCTTGCCGCCCTGCGACAAGGTGGTGACGATCAGTTCGCCGGCGGTGGCGCGCAGCGCGTCGTCGGCCTTGGGCAAGGCCTCGCGGATGAACTCGGCGAAGGCGGCGCGGCTGTCCGCGCGCACCTCGTCGGCTTCCGGCGCGTCGCGATAGAGCGGCGCGGCATCGGCCAGCGCGATGCGCATCGCCGCTTCTTCGCATTCCGAGCGCACGAAGGCGTGGGTGAGCCGGCGCAGGCGCCGCAGCGGCGGCGTGCGCGTGTCGCGCAGGATCGCGCTCAGCAGCGCGGCGGTCTGGCGCCATTCCTCGCTCTGCAGGCGGAACAGGATCGCGGCCTTGTTGGGGAAATATTGGTACAGCGAACCCACGCTGACGCCGGCGCGCTCGGCCACGCGCGCGGTGGTGAAGCGCTGCGCGCCTTCCTGGGCCAAAACCTGAGCGGCGGCTTGCAGCACCGCGCTCAGCAGGTCGTTCGAACGCGCCTGTTGCGGGCTTTTTCGCTGGGAAATCTGCGGTTTTTGTCGGTCGGCCACGGGCGGGATTCCAATGCGAATAGCGAATATGACGAATCAATCGCATTCTGATTCTACCCCCGCAACGCCCCCCGATGGGCCGGAGATTCGCCATGAACACCCTGACCGCCGCACCGCTGGCCGCGCTGATCGAGCGCCTGTTCGCCGAAGACGAAGCGGCCTCGCCGATGAGCGTGCCGGCGCTGGCCGCGCTGCCGCGCGAAGAGCACGAGCGGCTGATGCGCAGCAAGACCGAGTACACGCAGTTGTACGGCCGCCTCAAGGACCTGCCGCTGGCGGTGTCGCGCGAGACCGGCGCCCTGCTGTACCTGCTCGCCCGCGCCACCGGCGCGCGCCGCATCGTCGAGTTCGGCACCTCGTTCGGCCTGTCGACCCTGCATCTGGCCGCGGCCGTGCGCGACAACGGCGGCGGGCGGGTGATCGGCAGCGAGTTCGAGCCGACCAAGGCGGCGAAAGCGCGCGCCCACCTGTTCGAAGTGGGTCTCGACGACCTGGTCGAAATCCGCGCCGGCGACGCGCTGCGCTCGCTGGCCACCGACCTGCCCGAACGCATCGACCTGGTCTTGCTCGACGGCGCCAAGGCGCTGTACTCGCAGGTGCTGGACCTGCTCGAACCGTATCTGCGCCCGGGCGCGCTGATCGTCGCCGACAACGCCGATTACTGCGCCGAGTACCTGCAGCGCGTGCGCGCGCCGCACGGCGGTTACCTGTCGCTGCCGTTCGGCGAAGACGTGGAACTGTCGATGCGGCTGGGCTGAGCGACGGCGCGGCGCGCGTTGGGCCGCGGCGGCGTGCGGCCTGGGCGCACGCCGCCCGCTCCTGCGCCGATGGCGCCGCACGGGCCGATTCCGCGGTCGTGAACAGGCGCGTCCGGCCCCTGTACGTGCCCGTACGGCGACGGGATTCCGGCGGCGGCCCCGCAGCGCCTAAAATGCGGGGTCCCAGCCGACGAGATTCGACATTGATCATCCATCCCAAGGTCCGCGGTTTCATCTGCATCACCACCCATCCCGTGGGCTGCGAGCTCAACGTGCGCGACCAGATCGCCGCCACGCGCAAGCTCGGCGAGCGCAAGGACGGCCCCAAGAAGGTGTTGGTGATCGGCGCGTCCAGCGGCTACGGCCTGGCCGCGCGCATCGCCGCGGCGTTCGGTTTCGGCGCCGACACCCTGGGCGTGTTCTTCGAAAAGCCCGGCAGCGAGAAGAAGCCGGGCACCGCCGGCTGGTACAACGCCGCCGCGTTCGACAAGTTCGCCAAGGCCGAAGGGCTGTACGCGCGCTCGATCAACGGCGACGCGTTCTCCGATGAGGTCCGCGCCCAGGCCATCGAACTGATCAAGAACGAGATGGGCGGCCAGGTCGACCTGGTGATCTATTCGCTGGCCTCGCCGGTACGCAAGCTGCCGTCCACCGGCGAAGTCAAGCGCTCCGCGCTCAAGCCGATCGGCGCGGCGTACACCTCCTCGGCCATCGACACCAACAAGGACCAGATCGTGCAGGCCACGATCGAGCCGGCGACCGAGCAGGAAATCGAAGACACCGTGACGGTGATGGGCGGTCAGGACTGGGAGCTGTGGATCGACGCGCTGGAACGCGCCGACGCGCTGGCCCCGGGCGCGCGCACGGTCGCCTTCAGCTACATCGGCACCCAGATCACCTGGCCGATCTACTGGCACGGCGCGCTCGGCCGGGCCAAGGCCGACCTGGACGCCACCGCGCAGCGCCTGGACGCGCGCCTGCGCGCCCACGGCGGCGGCACGGCCAACGTCGCGGTGCTGAAGTCGGTGGTCACCCAGGCCAGCTCGGCGATCCCGGTGCTGCCGCTGTACATCTCGCTGGTGTTCAAGGTGATGAAGGAAAAGGGCCTGCACGAAGGCCCGATCGAACAGCTCGACCGCCTGTACCGCGAGCGCATGTACCGCGCCGACGGCGCGCCGGCGCAACTGGACGAGCAGGGCCGCCTGCGCCTGGACGACTGGGAACTGCGCGAGGACGTGCAGGCGCAGTGCACCGAGCTGTGGCCGCAGGTGACCACCGAGAACCTGTTCGCGCTCAGCGACTACGCCGGCTACAAGCACGAGTTCCTCAAGCTGTTCGGCTTCGACCGCGACGATGTCGACTACGATGCGGACGTCGATCCGGATGTGAAGTTCGACTGCATCGAGATGTAAGACGAAGGGCCGGCGCAAGCCGGCCCTTTCGTTTCCGGCCCCGGCGATGTGCGGCTGCCCCCTGTAGGAGCGGCGCAAGCCGCGACCAACCGAAGCTGCGTTCGCAAGCGCTGGGGCCGGAGATACGAAGCCGTGAGTATTCCAGGCTTCGGATGCGCCGCTCGCGTACGTCGCTTCGGTTGGTAGCGGCTCGCGCCGCTCCTACAAAGAGCTCACGCCGCCGCGTCGCCCGCCGGCGCCGCCAGCGGCGCCGCGCCGGCGC
>NZ_LXSD01000200.1:0-4751 GCF_017168095.1 Lysobacter enzymogenes
GCGACACTACACATGCGACGCAAGCGCGATGTCGCGGTCGCGGCTCGCGCCGCTCCTACAGGGAGATCGCGAAGTAGCGTCGTTTTTCGAGATTCGAGTGAGCCCTTCCCACCGTCATTCCCGCGAAGGCGGGAATCCAGAGACTTCAGAGTCCTGTCTCGGTGAAGCCCTGGATTCCCGCCTTCGCGGGAATGACAGTAGGAGGCAGACGCGGAGCCCGGTAAGTACGCGAGCCCCGCAAATGCGCGAGTCCCAAAAAGCAAGAACCCCACAAACACAAGAGCCGCCCGAAGGCGGCCCTTGTCGTTCCCTGCGCGCCGCGCCGCGGCGCACTCAGCAACACCCGATCCGCCCGCCGCCGTAGCGCGCTTCCTGGCGCTGGCGGAAGAACGTCGCGTAATCCGGAATCGGCCGCTCCGGATGCTTCTCCATCAGATGACGCACGTAGTTGTCGTAGTCCGGCACCCCGCAGCACAGCCGCGCGGTCTGCACGATGCGCCGCCAGGCGCGCTTGAACGATTGGTATTGGCCGACCGGAACCAGCGCGGTACCCATCACACGCCCTCCATTTCGTGCGGCTTGAGCGCCACGTACGGCGACTCGCGGTCGCTGCGCTGCGGGTTGGCGCGGGCCTTCACGATCGCGCCGAGCGAGTACGCCAGCACGCTGAACACCACGAACAGGAACAAGGCGGTCAAACCGGTGTTGACGTAGCTGTTGATCATGATCTGGTGCATCTGCTCGATGCTCTTGGCCGGTGCGGTGACCTCGCCGCGGGCGATGGCGTCGCTGTACTTGCGGGCCTGGGCGAGGAAGCCCACCGCCGGATTGGAGTCGAAGATCTTGATCAGGCCGGCGAAGGTGGTGCAGATCAGCAGCCACACCGTCGGCACGATGGTCACCCAGGCGTAGCGGTCGCGCTTCATCTTGAACAAGGCCACCGTGCACAGCATCAGCGCGATACCGGCGAGCATCTGGTTGGCGATGCCGAACAGCGGCCACAAGGTGTTGATGCCGCCGAGCGGATCGACCACGCCCTGGTAGAGGAAATAACCCCACATCGCGACACAGCCGCCGGTGGCGATCAGGTTCGGGCCCCAGGCCTCGGTGCGGCGCAGCGCCGGCACGAAGCTGCCGAGCAGGTCCTGCAGCATGAAGCGCCCGGCGCGGGTGCCGGCGTCGACCGCGGTGAGGATGAAGAGGGCTTCGAACAGGATCGCGAAGTGGTACCAGAACGCCATCGTGTTCTCGCCCGGCAGCACGTTGTGCAGGATCTGGGCGATGCCGACCGCGAGCGTCGGCGCGCCGCCGGCGCGGGCGAGGATGGTGTGTTCGCCGATGTCCTTGGCCGTGGTCTCCAGCACCTCCGGCGTCACCGCGAAGCCCCAGCCTCTGATGGTCTGCGCGACCGCGTGCACGTCGCTGCCGACCAGCGCGGCCGGGCTGTTCATGGCGAAGTACACGCCCGGGTCGATCACCGAGGCGGCGACCAGCGCCATGATCGCGACGAAGGATTCCATCAGCATGCCGCCGTAGCCGATGTAGCGCATGTGCGACTCGTTGGCCAGCAGCTTGGGCGTGGTGCCCGAGGAGATCAGCGCGTGGAAGCCCGACACCGCGCCGCAGGCGATGGTGATGAACAGGAACGGGAACAGCCCGCCCTTCCACACCGGGCCGTTGCCGTCGGTGAACTGGGTCAGCGCCGGCATGCGCAGGTCGGGCATGACGATCAGGATGCCGATGGCGAGGCCGACGATGGTGCCGATCTTCAGGAACGTCGACAGGTAGTCGCGCGGCGCCAGCACCAGCCACACCGGCAGCACCGCGGCGACGAAGCCGTAGCCGATCAGCATCCAGGTGATCTGGGTGGCGGTGAAGGTGAAGGCCGGGCCCAGCACCGGATCGGCGGCGACCTTGCCGCCGTACCAGATCGCCAGCAACAGCAGCACCAGGCCGACGACGGAGATCTCGCCGATCTTGCCGGGCCGGATGTAGCGCATGTACACGCCCATCAGCACCGCGATCGGCAAGGTCGCGATCACCGTGAACATGCCCCACGGGCTTTCCGCGAGCGCCTTGACCACGATCATCGCCAGCACCGCGAGGATGATGATCATGATCAGGAACGCGCCGAACAGGGCGATGGTGCCGGGGATGCGGCCCATCTCCTCGCGCACCAGATCGCCGAGCGAGCGGCCGTTGCGGCGGCTGGACACGAACAGGACCATGAAGTCCTGGACCGCGCCGGCCACGACCACGCCGACGATCAGCCACAGCAGTCCGGGCAGGTAGCCCATCTGCGCGGCCAGCACCGGGCCGACCAGCGGGCCGGCGCCGGCGATCGCGGCGAAGTGATGGCCGAACAGGACGTGCTTGTTGGTCGGGACGTAATCCAGGCCGTCGTTGTGGATGACCGCGGGCGTGGCCCGGGTCGGGTCGAGCTGCATCACCTTGTCGGCGATGAACAGCGAGTAGTAGCGATAGGCGACGAGATAGATCGACACCGCGGCGGTGACGATCCACAAGGCGTTGATGTGTTCGCCGCGCCGCAGCGCGACCACCCCGAGGCAGAACGCCCCGAGCACGGCCAGGGCCGCCCAGCCCAATTTACCCAGCCCATTTTTCATGACGACCCTCCCGGACAAGACCCCGGAAGCGTCGCCCCCCGGGCCGGGGCGGGTCAATGCGCAGCGCGGCAAAGGCGCGCGAAACCGGCTGATACTTTGGTCTTAGGCGCCCGATGCGGGCCGTTCGCGGTGCGATCCCGGGCGGTTGGGTAGGGTGGGCCGCCCCCGCGTTTGCTGGAAGTCCGACTGTAGGAGCTGCGCAAGCTGCGACCGCGAGACGGCGCTTACGACGTAGCTGTGAAGTCGCGGTCGCGGCTCGCGCCGCTCCTGCAGGGGCTTCGGGCCCGCACGCTGCGTCTGCTGGAAGTCCGACTGTAGGAGCTGCGCAAGCTGCGACCGCGAAATCGCGCTTACGGCGCAGCCGCGAGGTCGCGGTCGCGGCTCGCGCCGCTCCTACAGGGGTTTCGGGCCCGCACGCTGCGTTTGCTGGAAGTCAGACTGTAGGAGCTGCGCAAGCTGCGACCGCGAAACCGCGCTTGCGACGTAGCTGTGAAGTCGCGGTCGCGGCTCGCGCCGCTCCTACAGGGGCTTCGGGCCCGCACGCTGCGCTTGCTGGAAGTCCGGCTGTAGGAGCTGCGCAAGCTGCGACCGCGAAACAGCGTTTGCGACGTAGCTGTGAAGTCGCGGTCGCGACTCGCGTCGCTCCTACAGGGGCCGGGGCTGCGACGCGGTCTACGGAACCGCTTTACAACCACTTCGCCCGCTTGAACCCGATGTACAACACCAGGCAGGTCACCACGACCACGCTGATCAGGATGGCGTAGCTGAACTGCCCGGCCAGCTCCGGCATGTGGGTGAAGTTCATGCCGTACCAGCTCGCGATCAACGTCGGCGCCGCCAGCAGCGCGGCCCAGGCGCCCAGGCGCTTGACGATCTCGCCCTGCCGCACCGTCACCAGCGACAGGTTCACGCTCACCGCCGCGGTCAGCATCTCGCGCAGGGTGTCGGTGGTTTCGTTGATGCGCACGGCGTGGTCGAGCACGTCGCGGAAGTACAGCTGGATTTCTTCGTCGATCAACCCGCCGCGCGAGCGCGCGAGCTGGCCGAGGATGTCCTGCAGCGGCGACACCGCCATGCGCAGCCGGGTCAGTTCGCGCTTGAGGTCGTACAGCTCGCGCACCGTCTCGTTGCGGAAGTCCTCGGCGAAGATGTCCTTCTCCAGCTCGTTGAGCTCCTGGGTGAAGCCCTCGACGATCGGCATGAAGTTGTCGACCACGCTGTCGAGCACCGCGTACAGCGCCGCGCCGGGGCCGTGTTCGAGCAGGTCCGGTTCGCGCTCCATGCGCATGCGCGCGGACTTGTAGCTGATCGAGGCGCCGTGGCGCACGGTCACCAGATAGCGCGGGCCGACGAACAGGTGGGTCTCGCCGAAGCGGATCCGGTTGTCGATCTTCTGCGCGGTGTGGATGGCGATGAACAGCGAGTTGCCGTAGGCCTCGATCTTCGGCCGCTGGTGCGCGTTGTGCGCGTCCTCGACGGCCAGGTCGTGCAGGCAGAACTCCTCCTGCAGCTTGTCCAGGATGGTTTCGTCCGGCTCGTACAGGCCGACCCAGACGAAGCTGCCGTCGTCGACGGCGAGCACGTCGCTGATCTGGTCCAGGGTGATGTCGCGGCGGCCGCCGTCGCGGTCGTAGGCGGCGCAGTTGATGACGCACTGGGGCAGGGTGGGATCGCTCATGCGCGCATCCTGCCCCCGCGCCCGCGCAGGGGCAAGCGTCTAGCCTTGGCGGTTTGCGGCGCTCGCGCGCAAGCCCGCCCACAGGCCCAGGTGGACCGGCAGCCACAGCGCGATCCAGTGCGCGTTGCGCTGCGGGTAGACCGGCAGCCAGTACGCGAACAGCGAGGCGGCCGCGGCCAGCAGCACGGCCAGGCTCAGCCAGCCGAACAGCGGGCCGGGATCGCGCCCGCGCAGCGCGCGCACGCCGCCGTGGAGCAGCAGCAGGCACAGCGGATCGAACAGCAGCAGGTTGCGGTTGGCGTAGAGATAGGTGTGGCCGGTGCCGAGCCAGCCGTACAGCAGCAGCGCGCCGATCAGGCCGAGCGCGGTCCACAGCGGCAGCGCGACGGCCGCCAGCGCGCGCCGGCTGCGCCGGCCGAGCCAGGCCAGGGCCGCGCCGAGGGCCA
>NZ_LXSD01000201.1:0-269 GCF_017168095.1 Lysobacter enzymogenes
GCTGCGCGGGTCGAAGCGGTGCCGGCCGGCGCAAGCGCGTCGGTCGCAATAGACGCAATAGACGCAATAGAAGCGGCAGACATAGCGGACGCGATGGCGGGCGCGAATGCGTGCGCGAGGTGCGCGAGGCGCGCGCGGGCGCTTCGGCGCGAGCGCCCGCGGCGCGGCGGCGTCCGCTTTGCCGCGGCCGGCGCGATTGGTTTGCCGATGCGCATCCCGTCCCAGGCCCGCCGCCGACCGTCGCCCCGCTTGCCCGCCGCTGCGCGCGC
>NZ_LXSD01000202.1:0-1739 GCF_017168095.1 Lysobacter enzymogenes
TCGCGCTCGCGCGCGGCCGCGGGCGCGCCGCGCTGGGTGGCGGCGTCGCGCGGCACCAGGCCGGTCTGCCAGCGCAGCTGTTGCAGCCGCGATGGCGGGATCGCGGCGTGCACGCGCTTGGTCAGGCTCAGCGCCAGCCCGGCGCGCAGCACGTCGGCCGCGCCGACCCCGACCTCGCCGTGCGCCTCGCGCCAGCGCGGTCCCAGCCACTGCAGGCTGACCGGATCGGCGGCGAAGCCCGAGCCGCGCAGCGCCGCCTGCCAGTGGCCGGCGTCGCGCGCGCGCAGGCCGCTGCGCGCCCAGCGCAGCCGGTACGGGCTCCAGGGATTGAGCGTGGCCAGCCACAGCCGCCCGCCCGGGGCGAGGATGCGCGCGCATTCGCCGAGCAGCGGCAGCGGGTCGGCGCCGTCGTCGAACACGTGCTGCAGCAGCACCGCGCCGAACGCCTCGCTGGCCAGCGGCAGCGGCAGGCGGCAACGCAGCGCGCCGTCGAAGCCTTCCAGGCTGCGCTGCAGGGCCACCCCGCGCCCGTGCGGCGGCGAGGCCGCGGCGACCCCGAACCAGGCCCAGGGCAAGGCCGGGCTGGCCGCCAGCACCCGCGCCATCGCCCCGGATTCGACCTCCAGCAGGCCGTGCCCGGAGACCTCGCCGAACCAGCGCAGGGCCTGGCCGGGGCCGGCGCCGTGACCGGGGTTGGGTTGACGTCCGTGGGACAGGGCGGGCATGGTCGCCTCTCGGTAGGGGGTCGGGCCGCGACCGCGGGCCCGGAGCCGAGCGATGGATATAGCAAAAACCACGGTGCCGGCGCGAACCGCGCCGACGCCGCCCAGCCTACTGCGGCGGCGTCCGCGCCGCGCGTGCGCCAGCGGCAGCGGTGCTGCCAGGAGAACCGGTTCGATGCGGCTGCTCGCCTTGCCCGCCCTCAGCGACAACTACATCTGGACGCTCGCCGGCGACGGCGGCGACGCGCTGATCGTCGATCCGGGCGAACCCGGGCCGGTGCTGGCCGCAGCCGCCGAAGGGCTGCGCCCGGCGGCGATCCTGCTGACCCACCACCACAACGACCATATCGGCGGAACCGCGGCGTTGCTGCAACATTGGCCGCAGATGCCGGTGTTTTCGCCGCACGACGAGCGCATCGCCGAAGCCACCCGGCGCCTCGGCGACGGCGCCCGGATCGAAGCGGCCGGGCAGTCCTTGCGCGTCCTGGAAGTGCCCGGCCACACCTCGAGCCACATCGCTTACGTGCTCGACGACGGCCCGGACGGTGCCCCCGTCGCGTTCACCGGCGATACCTTGTTCAGCCTGGGCTGTGGCCGACTGTTCGAAGGTACGCCCGCCCAGATGCTGGCCTCGCTGAGCCGGCTGGCCGCCCTGCCCGACCCGACCCGGGTCTGCTGCGGCCACGAATACACCCTGTCCAACGCCGCCTTCGCGCGCGTGGTCGAATCCGACAACCCGGCGCTGCAGCGCCGCATCGAACAGGCCCAGGCCATGCGCAACGCCGGACAACCGACCCTGCCCAGCACGATCGCCGACGAGCGCGCCGCCAACCCGTTCCTGCGCAGCCGCGAGCCCGCGGTGATCGCCGCGGTGAGCGCGCGTCTGGGCCGGGCGCCGGCCGACGAGGTCGAGACCTTCGCCGAATTGCGGCGCTGGAAGGACGGGTTCCGCGCGTGAGCGGGGCGCCGCCGAGTCCGGCCGCGGGTGGCCGCGGCCTGAGCGCGCGCCGCCGCGCC
>NZ_LXSD01000203.1:0-2226 GCF_017168095.1 Lysobacter enzymogenes
ACTGCCGGCCGCGGTCGGCCACGCCGTGCTGCTGCGCGGCGCCGCGCGCCGCCGCGCCGGCGGCCTCGACGCGGAGAGCTACGGCTCCTGGTACGCCGCACTGACCGACCTGTCGCTGCGCCTGTCCGGCCTGGGCTGGCGCAACGTGCTGTGCGATACCGCCTTCGTCGCGCGCGCTGGCGAGGGCCGGCCGCACGACGGCGACATGGACGCGCTGGCCGCGCGCTGGCCCGACTGGCACGCGCGCCTGGCCCATTTCCTCATGCAGGACCCGCTGCGCGACCTGCGCCAACGACTCGCCGACCGCCTGACCCAGGTCGGCCCACCGGACATGCAACGTGATCTCTTCCTCTGACCCCGCCGCGCGACCTGTCTTCAAGGCCGTGGTGGTCAGCTACCGCAGCGCCGCGACCATCGACGAATGCCTGGAGCGCCTGCGCGCCTGCGACGGCGTCGGCGCGATCCGCGTGGTCGACAACCAGTCCGACGACGGCACCCTCGACATCGTCCAGCGCCAGGCCTCGCTCGACCCGCGCCTGCGCTTCATCGCCAACCCCGACAACCCCGGCTTCTCGGTCGGCTGCAACCAGGGCGCGGCCGACCTGGAGCCGGCGCCGGACGAGGACGACTGGCTGGCCTTCGTCAATCCCGACTGCATGGTCGAACCCGACACGCTGCGGCGCCTGCACGCGCTGGGCGCGCCGCTCGGCGACTGCCTGCTCAGCGCCGACCTGGTCAACGAACAAGGCGAGCGCGACGTCGCGGTGCGCCGGCGCGATCCGGATTTCGGCGCGATGCTGGCCGGCATCGCGCGCCCGTGGGCGGCGCCGAAGATGGCGGTGGCGCCGATCGACAGCCAGCCGCTGCAGCAAGTGCAGGCGACCTCGGGCGCCTTGATGCTGATGCCGCGCGAACTGTTCGCGCGCATCGGCGGCTTCGATGAAGGCTATCGCCTGCACGCCGAAGACCTCGACCTGTGCCGGCGCGTGCGCGAAGCCGGCGGCGTGGTCGCGGTGGCCAACGCCATCCGCGTGGTCCACGTGCGCGGCGTGTCGAGCCGCTCGCGGCCGTTCTTCGTCGAATGGAACAAGCATCGCGGGCTGTGGCGCTATTTCCGCAAGTTCGAAGCGCCGCGGCGCGGCGCGCTGGTGCGCGCGGGGGTGTTCGCGGCGATCTGGCTGCGGTTTCCGGTCGCGGCGTTGCGGGCGGCGTTGCGGTGAGGCGGTTGCAGGTGGCGGCGCGGCGATCTTGAGACGTCGCGGTCGCGGCTCGCGCCGCTCCTACAGGTAGCCCATGTAGGAGCGGCGCAAGCCGCGACCGCCATCCTCCCGCCCCCGCGCAAACCGCACGCAAGCGCGCCACCGCACCCACCGCGCTCAAACCTCCAGCAAATCCCGCCCGATCACCAGCTCGCCCTTGAAATGCGGCGCCACCGCCGCACGCCACACCGCATCGGTCAGCGCCGCATCGCCGCCGGGCACGAAGTGGTTGAGCACCAGCGTCTTCACTCCCGCTTCGGTCGCCACCCGCCCGACCTGCTCGGCGGTGGTGTGGCTGTCGAGCAGGTGCTGGCGCAGCCGCGCGGCCTGCGGCTCGCTCGCGATCAGCGTCTCCAGCGCCGGCAGGTACATGACTTCGTGCACCAGCACATCGGCGCCGCGCGCCAGTTCGATCAGCGCCGCGCTCGGCCGGGTGTCGCCGGAGAACACCACCGAGCGGTCGGCGGTATCGAAGCGATACGCGAACGCCGGCCGCAGCGGCGGATGCTCGACCACGGCCGCGCGCACCCGCACGCGCTCGTCGCGCATGACTTCGCCGCCCGCGCGCAGCTCGTGGGCGCGGATCAGCGTGGCCGGATCGGGCCGGCCCTCGTCGGCGATGCGGGTGCGGATGTCGACATCGTTCATGCGCAGGAACTGCCGGGTCATGCGCTTGAGCGGCGGCGGGCCCCAGGTGCCGACCGGCGTGCGCAGGTCGGCGGCCCAGGCGAGCAGCAGCAGATTGCCGTAATCGGCGTTGTGGTCGGAATGGTGATGGGTGACGAACACGCCGCGCAGCGGGCCCAGGCGCAGCCCGGCCAGCGCGAGCTGGCGCGCCACGCCGTTGCCGCAATCGACCACGTAGACCGCGTCGCCGACCACCACCGCGCTGGCCGGCGCGGCGCGCAGCGCCTTGGGCGTGGGGCCGCCGGCGGTGCCGAGCAGGACGATGCGGGTGCGCGCGGCC
>NZ_LXSD01000204.1:0-604 GCF_017168095.1 Lysobacter enzymogenes
TCGGCCGACGCCGCTGCCACCGCCGCCGACGCCGCCGCCACCTCGGCCGACGCCGCTGCCAACGCTGCGACCCCGGCCGCTGCCGACGCCGCCGCCGACGCCGCGAAGAACGCTGCCGACGCCGCTGGCCAGGCTGCCGAAGCCGCCAAGGACGCTGCCGCTCCGGCGGAAGCGGCCAAGGAAGAAGCGAAGAAGTAATATCGCGCAAGCGATACTGCAGTTCCGGCGCGGGCAACCGCGTCGAACGGAAAAGCCGCCGGTTCTCCGGCGGCTTTTTCCGTAAGGTCAGTGAACGATCGAAGCCGGCTAGCCGGACCGCTGCGAGCACTGGCGTTGCCTGACAGCTCCACCCAGCGTTTTTCTCAGACAACTCCTCAGGAGACAGCTCATGAAGACCCATCTCTACGTCCTGCTCGCCGCTGCCGCTCTGGCTCTGTCGGCTTGCGCCCAGAAGACCGAAGAAGCCAAGGACGCCGCTGCCGAAGCCTCGGCCGCCGCCGAGCAGGCCGGTGCCGACGCCGCCAAGGCCGCTGATTCGGCCGGCGCCGCCGTCGCCGAAGGCGCCAACGCCGCCGGCGCTGCCGCGACCGACGCCGCCAACGCC
>NZ_LXSD01000205.1:0-2233 GCF_017168095.1 Lysobacter enzymogenes
GCGGGTGCGGGCGCAGGCGCCGGTTCGGCGGCCTTGGGCGCATCGGCCGGGGCCGGCGCGGGCTCGGCGGGCTTGTTGCAGGCGCTCAACGCGAGCGTGGCGAGACAGGCGAGGGCGAGCAGTTTGCGGTTCACATGCGGCTCCTGTGCGGTGGCGGTGTTCGATGGGTCGGCGGGTTGCGCGGCGAGGAGTGAGCGTAGAGGAGCGAGCAGTGGGCGAAAGCGCGCGTTTGCTCACTTCTCGCGCCCCGCGGCGGTTTTTCGCTTTCGCACGAGCACTCGAATGGAAGAGCGCCCGACTTCTGCTCGCTTCTACCCGCTCGCTCCTACCCGCTCGCTCCTGGGCCGCTCAGCGCTTGCCGCCGAAGATGCCGCCGAGCAGGCCGCGCAGGATCTGCCGGCCGACCTGGGTGCCGACCGTGCGCGCGGTCTGCTTGGCCATGGTCTCGACCATGCCCTGGCGGCGCTTGGTGCCGAACACCGCGTCCTTGACCGCCTGGCCGAAGCCGCCCTCTTCCTGGTCGTCCTGCTCGCGGGTCTTGGCCGGCGGCGCCTTGGCCTGTTCGGCCGCGGTCTCGGCGCGCTTGGCCAGCATCTCGGCGGCCGATTCGCGGTTGACCTGGGTGTCGTACTTGCCGCCGATCGGGCTGCCGGCGCGGACCTGGGCGCGCTCGGCCTCGGTGATCGCGCCCATGCGGCAGCGCGGCGGCGCCACCAGGGTGCGTTCGACCGGCATCGGCACGCCCTTGTCCTGCAGGGTCGAGACCAAGGCCTCGCCCGTGCCCAGCTTGGAAATCGCTTCCGCCACGTTCAGCGCCGGATTCGGCACGAACGTTTCCGCGGCCGTGCGCACCGCCTTCTGGTCGCGCGGCGTGAACGCGCGCAGCGCGTGCTGCACGCGGTTGCCGAGCTGGCCGAGGATGTTGTCGGGAATGTCGTCGGGGAACTGCGAGCAGAAGTACACGCCCACGCCCTTGGAGCGGATGATCCGCACCACCTGTTCCACCCGCTGCTGCAGCGCGGCCGGCGCGTCGTCGAACAGCAGGTGCGCCTCGTCGAACACGAACACCAGCTTGGGCCGGTCGAGGTCGCCGACTTCGGGCAGTTGCTCGAACAGCTCCGACAGCAGCCACAGCAGGAAGCTGGAGTACAGGCGCGGCTTGAGGATCAGCGAATCGGCGGCGAGCACGTTGACCACGCCGTGGCCGTTGGGGGTGGTGCGCATCAGGTCGGCCAGTTCCAGCGCCGGCTCGCCGAAGAAATGATCGCCGCCGTCCTGCTCCAGGCGCAGCAGCGAGCGCTGGATCGCGCCGATCGACTGCGCGCTGACCAGGCCGTAGCTGGTGGAGATGTCCTTGCGCTCGTCGGCGACCAGGCCGAGCAGGGCGCGCAGGTCTTCCAGGTCGAGCAGCAGCAGGCCGCGGTCGTCGGCGAGCTTGAACACGATGTCGAGCACGCCGGACTGGGTGTCGTTGAGTTCGAGGATGCGTGACAGCAGGGTCGGGCCCATCTCGCTGACGGTGGTGCGCACCGGATGGCCGAGCTTGCCGAACAGGTCCCAGAACACCACCGGGTTGGCTTGCGGGGTCCAGTCGGCGACGCCGATCTCCTTCAGGCGCTCCTGCAGTTTGTCGCTGGCGGCGCCGGCGACGGCGAGGCCGGCGACGTCGCCCTTGACGTCGGCCAGGAACACCGGCACGCCCTGTCGCGAGAAGCCTTCGGCCAAGGTCATCAGGGTGACCGTCTTGCCGGTGCCGGTGGCGCCGGCGACCAGGCCGTGGCGGTTGCCGAGCTTGGTGTGCAGGAACACTTGCCCGCTGCCGGGGGTGGTCACGGCCTTGCCGATCAGGATGTCGTTCTGGGTGTCGCCGGGGGTCGGGGCCATGTCCGTTTCCGTGGTTCGGTGGGGTGGTGCGTGGGGTGGTTCGTCGGTGGGTTCGGGGGCGCTTGCGAGGGGTCGATTCTAGCGGGAGGCGTGTCGGGTTCGTGAAGCGGGGGGCTTGTTGTTCGTTCGCGTGATATCCGGTGTGGGTGCTGATTGGGTTGCGGATGTTTCGTTCGCGTCGTAGATGCGTTGGCGCAGTCGCGGCTCGCGCCGCTCCTGCAGTCGGATGCGAAACTGGCCGCAGCCCCTGTAGGAGCGACGCAAGTCGCGACCAACCGAAGCAACGCAGCCCCGCCGCCCCACCCCGAAGCCCCGCAACCCCCAGACCGTCATTCCGGCGAAAGCCGGA
>NZ_LXSD01000206.1:0-9494 GCF_017168095.1 Lysobacter enzymogenes
TCAGCGCTCGCTGCGCTCGGCCGGACGATGCGCGATGCGCGAAGCCCGCCGCGCGGCCAGCCGCGCGCGCGTCGGCGCTCAGTGCTCCGCGCCGCCGGCCAGCCGGCGATCGACCTCGGTGGCCAGCGCGGTGGCGATCATCGTGCGCAAGCCGCGCACGACGCTGTCGATGTCCAGGCTCGGCGCGCCCGGGTGCCGCGCGGCCTGCGCCGGCGAATACGGAATGTGGACGAAGCCGCCGCGCACGCGCGCGTCGCCGCGCAGCGCCAGTTCGTGCATCAGCCCGTAGAAGACATGGTTGCACACATAGGTGCCGGCGGTCTGCGAGATTTCCGCGGGCACGCCGGCCGCGTGCACGGCCGCGCGCAGCGCCTTGATCGGCAGCGAACTGAAGTACGCCGCCGGGCCGCCGGCGATCACCGGCGCATCGATCGGCTGCGCGCCGAGGTTGTCGGCGATGCGCGCGTCGTCGACGTTGATCGCGACCCGCTCGATCGACAACTGCGCGCGCCCGCCGGCCTGGCCGATGCACAGCACCAGCGCCGGGCGCAGCGCGTCCAGGCGTTCGCGCAGGCGTTGCAGCGAGGCGCCGAACGCCACCGGCAGGCAGTCGGCGACGACGCGGCGGCCGCCGATGCGCTCGCCGTCCAGGCGCCGCACCGCTTCCCAGCTGGGGTTGTCGCTTTCGCCGCCGAACGCGGCGAAGCCGGTCAGCAGCACCGGCGCGCGGTCGAAGTCGCTGCTGTCGAGGGCGCCCGTCATCGCAGCGCGATCCAGTACATCAGCAGCACGTTGCAGGCCAGCAAGATCGCGCCGGTGGGCCACTGCGCGCGGATCACGCCGTAGGGGTCCCTGAGTTCCAGCAGCGCCGCCGGCACCAGGTTGAAGTTGGCCGCCATCGGCGAGAACAGCGTGCCGCAATAGCCCGAGAGCATGCCGATCGCGGCCAGCGGCGCGGCGTCGGCGTGGTGGTGGCCGACCAGCAAGGGCAGGGCGATGCCGCCGGTCATCACCGGGAACGCGGCGAAGGCGTTGCCCATGATCACCGCGAACAACGCCATGCCCACGGCGTAGGCGACGACCACGGCGAAGGCGTTGTCGACCGGGATCGCCATGCGCACCACCCCGGCCACCGCCTGGCCGACGCCGCCGGCTTCGAACACGCTGCCCAGGGTGGCCAGCAGCAGCGGCAGCAGCGCCGCCCAGCCGATCGCGTCGACCAGCCGGCGCGATTGCTCCACGCCGCTCCACGGCGTCTGCCGGGTCAGCCGGCAGGCCGCGATCAAGGCGACGATGCAGGCGAACGCCAGCCCGACCAGGGTGACGTTGGCGGTCTCCAGCAGCGGCGTTTCGCCGATGCGCACGTACTTCAGGCCCAGGGCGAACACCAGGGTGACCGCCGGAATCAGCAGCGCCGGCCGGAACAGGCGGTTGCCCAGGCGCTGCGCCTCGGCGGCCTTTTCCTCGCCGCCGGTTTCGGCGTAGCGGCCGCGGCCGAGGCCGCCGCAGCCGGCCAGCAGCGCCAGCGCCACCACGCAGGCGCCGACGACTTTGTTGGGCAGATGCTCGGCCAGGAACATCAGCGCAGCGATCAGGCCCCAGAACGCGGCGGTGGTCCAGCGCCGCGGATTGGCCGCGTCGCGCGCGCCGCGCCAGGCCAGCGCGGCGAAATACAGGCCCATCAGCCAGTAGACGAAGCTCAACCCGATCATGCGTCGCGCGCCCGGTCGGCGAGCGCGGCGACTTCGGCCGCGCGCCGGCGCTGCAGTTGCCGGATCATCGCGCGCTCGAAGCGCAGCACCCGGATGCAGTGGATCACGAACGCGCAGATCGCGGTCGGGATGCCCCACATCGCGATGTGCAGCGGATCCAGGTTGAGGCCGTGTTCCTTGAAGAAGCTCTGGATCAGCAGCACCGCGCCGAAGGCGATGAAGATGTCCTCGCCGAAGAACAGGCCGACGTTGTCGGTGCCGGCGGCCATCGCGCGGATGCGCTGGCGGGTGTCCTCGTCGAGATCGCCGTGGCCGGCCTGGGCCGCGCCCTCGGCCATCGGCGCCAGCAGCGGGCGCACGGTCTGCGGGTGGCCGCCGAGACTGTTCAGGCCTACCGCCGAGGCGATCTGGCGCATCAGCAGGTAGGCGATCAGCAGCCGCGCCATGGTCGCCCCGCGCAACCGCGCGACCCAGCGCTGCGCATGTTCCTTCAGGCCGTGGCGCTCGAGCAGGCCGATCACCGGCAAGGTCAGCAGGAACAGCAGCAGGAAGCGCTTCTCGGTGTAGGCCTTGCCGAGCACGTCGAGCACTTCCAGCGGCGAGATCTTCGCCGCCAGCCCGGTGATGAAGCCGGCGGCGACCACCACCAGGGCCGGGTTGAGCCGCAGCACGAAGCCGAGCGCGAGCGCGGCGACGCCGATCAGGGGCCAGTAATTCATGCAGCAGCGTCCTCGCGTGGCGGAAGGAAGAACCCATCGATGCGAACCGGGCGGCGATCCTTCGCCTCGCGCGCCGCCGCCGTCACAGCGCGGCGACCCTCACGCCTTCGGCCTCGAGCGCGGCGCGCACCGCGCGCGCGAACTGCGGCGCGTCGCTGCGGTCGCCGTGCAGGCACAAGGTGTCGGCGCGCAGCGCGATGGTTTCGCCGCCGGCGACGCGCACGCGCCCGTGCAGCGCGAGCTCGCGCACCTGGGCGATGGCCGCGTCCAGCGATTCGATCACCGCGCCGGGCTGGCCGCGCGGCAGCAGCCGGCCGTTGCCGGCGTAGCCGCGTTCGGCGAACACTTCGTGGGCGACGCGCAGGCCCCGGCGCTCGGCGGCGGCGGTGAGTTCGGACTGGGCCAGGCCGAACACGATCAGGGTCGGATCGAACTGCGCCGTCGCGCCCGCGATGGCGTCGGCGACGCCGCGGTCGTCGGCGGCGAGGTTGTACAGCGCGCCGTGCGGTTTGAGGTGGGTCAGGGCGACGCCTTCCTCGGCCGCGATCGCCGCCAGCCGTTCGAGCTGGCGGCGCACCAGCGCGGCGATGTCCTCGCCCGCCAGCGCCAGCGCGCGGCGGCCGAAATGCTCGCGGTCTTCATAGCCGGGGTGCGCGCCGGCGGCGACGCCGTGGGCGCGGCACAGGCGCAGGGTCGCGCGCATCGTCGCCTCGTCGCCGGCGTGGCCGCCGCAGGCGATGTTGGCCGAGCTCACATACGGCAGGATCGCGGCGTCGTCGCCGCAGCCTTCGCCGAGATCGCAGTTGAAGTCGATGCGTCCGGACATGGCGCGGGCGCGCTAGTTGCGCTTGAACAGCAGGCCCAGGCCGACCGCGATCAGGATCGCCGGCCACCAGGTCACCAGCAGCTTGGTCACGCTGAGATTGGTGAAGCCCAGGTTGTTGAGCAGGAACATGGTGCCGATGACGATCAGGATCAGGGCGCCGACGACGTGGGATTTCATGCTGTTGCGGTCTCGCTGCGGTGCGGGGGCGACGGGGCCCGGGACGGGGACGAGTCTAGTCGGGTTGTGGCGGCGGGACTATGGGGGGCGGTGCCGGCCAGAGCTTACGGTGAGGCGTCGGAGGCCTGAATGGGGGCGGGCACTCGCCGGGCGGCGGCACTTGGTGCGCGGGCCTTGCGCGACATCGTCGACGAACTGCGGCCATCCGCGCTCGCGTTGTCGTTGTGCATTTTCCTGCAAGAAGAATCATTGCAGGGCTGAAGCCAGTCGGTTTGGTTTGCGATGGAAGCGCTTGCGGAACCCGGCTGCCCGTCGCGCCAAAGTGGTTCCGTGTTTGAGCCGATTCGCCGCCAACGGCAGCGTCAGGCGCGACCGCAACAGCGGCGCAGGCCGACGCATGCCGCCAGCATGAACTGCGGACCGGTTCGAATGGGCGAAGATTTTCCGAAAAACCGCAACTGCGTCTATCGGTTCTACGACCTCATGCTGCGATGGGCGCTACGACTCGCGCCCATCGGCGCAGCGATGAGGAACGCCTCCACATCAAATGCCTGGAACATGGGTACTGCCTGGTTGTAGCGCACAATTTCGAACTGCTCGCGACGCGAAGGGTAGGGGGAAGGCGCCGTCAGCCGTTTATAGCCTGCGAACATTCATGAAGAGGGCTGTGTCCTGTTCGGTCTGTGCGATGTCTGAGTATCACCGAGATAAACGGACGCATCCGCACGGGCTTGTGTGGATTTAGTGCCGGGAATAGCCTGGATTTCCTTTCTTTACGAGTTGGGCGACTGTGAAAAGGCTTGGTCTCGGTGTGGGTGCATTGCTCGCGGCGGCTGTGGGCGCGTTGTTTTTTTTCGCAAATGATAGAGGCGATGTGCCGGCAGAGGACTTCGCACCTGTCGCTGAAAAAATTGAGCGGCCTCCGGTTCAAGGCGAGACATCGGCGGGTGAAGGAGTCGAGGACGCTCCAATAAAAGACATCGCTCGTCGAAAAGGCGCGTACCTCGCCGATTTCAGCCCTCAGATTCCGGCCGGTCACGCCGCTGACGTATATGCGGCGCTCAAGTCGCGCGCAGATGCGGGCGATCATCGCTCAGCCGTGCTGCTTTACGAGAAGCTGGAGGCCTGTCGGCGCGTCATCAATGCGCGAAGCATGGAGGCGACTACCCGTCCCGAGGATTGCACGGGCCTGACTGACGAGCAGTACCGATCGGCGGCCCAGCTTGTCGAGAAAGCGGCCGCCGCAGGAGTGATTGAGGCTCAGCTTATTTATGCGTCCGATCCGGAGCGTTTTGTCGGCCCGATGAGCGACGCCTTGCGCAATGCGGATCGCATCGTCGAATACAAGAAAAATGTGTATCGATATCTCACAAGCTCCGCTTCGCAGGGCAGCGTTGACGCGATGTCCGAACTCGCCAGCTTTTACAGGAGGGGCGGACTATGGAGCAAGGATCCAGTAAAGGCGTATGCGTACAGGTACGCATCGGAACGAGCTCGGCCTAGTGCCAGCCCCCTTCTGCAACGCTATGCGGAAGGACTTAGCAGCGATCAACTTCAGCAAGGAAGAATGCAAGGTGAGTCGATATATCAGGCGTGTTGCGGGAAATAGGATCGCGTTGTGGAGTGCGGGCCTTGCGATCTTTGGCTCTGCGTTCGCTGTGGCTGCAGTGACGCATGCGCAGATTGAATGCAGAGCATGTACTTTCGACAGTACTCAGCCGAGTGATGCGGTCAAGATCGCCATCGAAAGTTCCCAGCCCGCTTCGGGCTTGGTTGATAGCGTTGGCGATGTTTATGTCGTTTGCAATGCGACGGAATGCGGGCGTTACGTTGTGAGCAGCGATTTCAGGTACAACCTCGTCGAGAAGGTAGCGCGTCCGCGCCTCGGCGGAGGGGGCGGCGGCTCCGGCGGTCCCGATGGCGGTGGAGGTTCTGGTGGCGGTGGCGGCGGCGTGCCCAATCCGGGAGGCGGCGGCTGCGCCCCCAAATGCACTGGCGGAACAGTCATCGTTCGCGATCCCGGTGGCGGCTGAGCCGCATCGGCATCTTTTGCTGAATCTGGGTCGGCGCACTGGCCCTGGCTGGGTCATCGATCCGCGGGACGGACACTCACGCAAGCCTCCAGATAGTCGAGCGTTCGCCGTTTCGGGGCGGCGCAGCATCGCGGAATGTGCGCGACCGAACATCCGCCCAAAAAAAATCGGGGCCGCGAACGGCCCCGTGTTCCAAGCGAAAGATCTCGCCAAATCGATTCGTGTCGGGCGCGGCGCCGGTGCGGTTACGACGCCTTCTTGCCGTCGCCGGCCGGTGCGGCCGGAGCGGTCGTCGGCGCGCCGGCGTCGGGCGCTGCGGGCGGGGTCGTGGTCGGCGCGCCGGCGGTCGGCGCGCTCCACAGCTTGGTTTCGGCCTTGCCGCCCATCATCTGCCCACGCACCAGCGGCACCGGCGGGCCGCCGTAGCTCAGGAACTGGTCGTGGAAAGCCTTCCAGGCGCTGCGGCCGCCGCGGCTGGCGGTCCAGTCCTCGCGCAATTGCAGGATCATCAGCTTGCCCAGGGTGTAGTTGAGGTAACCCGGGTCGTAGGTGCCGCGCGCGGCTTGCTGGCGGGCGTTGCCGGGGTCCTGGAAGGCCTTGTCCTTGAACAGTTGCTCGGACTGGGCCACGGTCATGCCGCCGGTGTGCAGGCCGATCGCCGAGACGTAGCGCACGTCGCGCAGCAGCGCGTTGGTGAGCTGGCCGATGTGGATTTCCGGGGTGGCGCCGTCGAGGCCGGCGTCGAACATCATCTCTTCGGTGTAGTGCGCCCAGCCTTCGGTGTAGGCGTAGCCGACGAACAACTGGGCGAACTTCCACTGCGAGCGGTTGGCGTGCAGGAAGTGCAGGAAATGCCCCGGCCAGACTTCGTGCGCGGAGGTGAACAGCAGGTCGGCCTTGCCCGGCACGTAGGCGTCGCGCTCGGCCTTGGGCCACTTCGGATCGGGCGGGGCGATGTAGTAGACCGAGGGCAGGTTCTTCTCGTACGGCCCCGGGATCTCGATGTAGGCGAAGTTGCTGCGGTTGAACGGCGGCGCTTCCTCGACCTTGGCCTGTTCGGTGCCGGGGATCGAGACCAGGTCCTTGTCGACCACGAACTGGCGCAGCCCGGCCAGCTGCGCGCGCGCGCCTTCGACCGCGCCGCCGACCGGCTTGTCGGCGCCGGCCTTGTCGACGCAGGCCTGCAGGCTCAGGCCCTTGGCATAGGCCTCGCACGCGCTCTTGAGCGCGGCCAGGTTGCGGGCGAGGTCGGCTTCGCCGGCGGCCTTGAGCTGGTCCAGCGGCAGGTCGACGCCTTCGGTGGCCTTGAGCATGCGCGCGAACTTGTCCGCGCCCAGGGCGAAGTCCTGGGTGGCCTGCGGCTTTTGCTGGCTCAGGTGATCGGCCAGGCCCTGCATCGCTTCGATGGCCTTGGCGTTGGACGCGGCGAAGCGCTTTTGCAGCGCCTCGTCCTTCACTTCGGCGAAGGCCTTGGGCACGTCGGTCTTGAAGAACTCGGCCATGCCGCCGAAGCCCATCACGCCCAGGTCGATGTAGGTCGCCGGCAGCGGGCCCTTGAGGTTGGCGCGGATCTGCTCGGCGGCCTTGGGCAGCGCTTCCTGGTAGCTGGCGAACGCGGCCATGCGCTGTTCCAGCGGCGCGTAGGGGCGGGTCAGGTACATGCTCGGCGACAGGTCGCCGAGGTAGAAGGCCGGGTTCTTGGTCGCGAAGCCGGAGTCTTGCAGCCAGAACAGCTGGCCGTCGATGGTCGCCAGCACGTAGTCGCGCTGGAAGCGCTGGCCGGCGTCGAGGCGATCGTCGCCGAACGCGGCCACCGCGTCGCGCTGCTGCTGCAGCCACTGGATGTTGGCCTGCAGCGCCTGCGGCGAATAGTCGGGCAGCTTGCCGTCGAACTCGTGCTTGCCGGCGTTGGCGGCGGCGACCGGGTTGCGTTGGAAATAGCCTTGCACGAAGGCGTCGACGGCGGCGTTCCAGTCCGCGCCGGCGGCGGGTTTGGCCGCGACCGGGGCGGCGGCGTCGCCGTTGGCGGCGGGCGGGGCGGTTTCGGATTTGCAGCCGGCGGCGAGCGCAGCGGCGACACAGGCGGACAGGGACAGCAGACGCAGGCTACGCATTGCGGGGTCTCCGGGCATCCAGGGCGGGCGCGGCTGGCGCACCATCGTCTGCGCTGGCGCGGCGTTTGCACAGTGACTTTCGCCATACCGCGGCCGATCGGGCCGATCTGCCCGATCGGCCCGCTTCAGCGCGTCGGCGCGGCGCAGGCGCGCAGGCTCCGCTGCAGGCGCGACCGCTCGGCTTCGCGCAGCAGGACAGGCGTTGCGGCGGCCGCTGCTCGGCCGCTGCGAACGCCCTCGTACAGCGCGCGGACCCGGCCGGTCAGTTCCGCATCGCCGCCGCGCGCCGCTTCGGCCAGGCGCAGGGCGCGGGCCAGTTGCTCCATGCCTTCGCCGCGCCGGCACTGTTCCAGCGCGAACAGGCCGCGGTAGACCAGCGCCCGCACCAGGTCGGGGCTGCGGCCGTGCTGATCGAGCAGCGGGCCTTCGCCGCGCCCGTCGGCGGCGATGAAGTCGCGTTCGGACGCGAGCAGGTCGGCGAACTCGCGATCGGCCCGGTCGCGGCGGCCGAGCAGGTACAGCAAGTGGGCCTGGCGGAAGCGCACGTGGGCGAAACGGTAGTTGTCCGGCGGGAAGACCGCCGCCAACTGCGCGCGATAGTCGTCCAGGCGGGTTCGCAGCTCCGGCAGCGAGGCCTCCTCGCCGTAGTCGGCGAGGCTTTCGACCAGCAGGTAGTTTTCCAGGATCGTCGGCAGACCGGCGCGGCGCTTGGCGTCGATGGTGCGACGCAGCAGGGCGAGGCCCTCGGCGCGGTCGCGCGCCGGCTCGGCGCCGGGCGAATAGATCAGGTCGAGCGCGAGGTTGTAGTTGGCCGACAGGCGCAGGTCGCTGTTGGGCGGCACGGTCCGTTCGAGCAGGGCGGCCGCCGTGCGCGTCTTGGCCCGGCGGTCGGTCGGATCGCGCGCGATCGACGCTGCGGCGGTGGACAGCGCGGTGGCGTACTCGGGGTGGTCGCCGCCGTAAGCGGCGCGGATCGACGCCAGCGCCTTGGCGATGTCGTAGGCGGGCTGGTCCGGCGCATGGAACACGTCGGCTCGGATCATCGCGTAGGCGGTCTTGGGATGGTTCGGCCCGAGCGAGGCGATCCGCCGCCGCACCAGTTCGGCCGCCAGCGCCGGCGCTTCGCCGCCGCCGCGCAGTTGCACCGCGCGCATGTAGCGCTCCAGCGCATCGTCGGCCAGGACCGGGTCGAACGGGCGCGCCAATGCCACCGCGCGACGCGCGTCGGCTTCGGCGGGGCCGGCGCGCCACAGCCGGCGCTGCATTTCCGAGCGCAGGATCAGCAACTGCGCGAGCGCTTCGCGATGGCCGCGGCCGAGCGGCTCGGCCTGCGCGATCAGGTCGCTGCAGGCGGCCACCGCGGCCTGGGTGCGGCCTTCGCCCCACAACGCCCGCACCAGTTCGGTGCCGTAGCCGATGCGCTGGCTGCGCGCGGCCGGGTCGTCGCGGCCTTCGAGTTCGGCGATGCGCTCGCGCGCCAGGCGCTCGGCGTCGGCGTAGCGGGCGCGGATGTTGAGCATCGCCAGGCGGGTCGCGGCGACCAGCCCGTCGCGGTCGGGTTCCTCGCCGAGGGTGCGCTGGGCTTCGCCGGCCAGGGATTCGGCGCGCGCGTAATCGCCGAGCAGGGCGTAGCTGCGCGCGAGCATCGCCAGGCTGCGCGCCTGCACGCCCGGCTGATCGTCCAGCCGCATCGCGCGCAGCTCGCGCTCGGTGCGTTCCAGCAGCGCGCGCGAGGAGAACGGCGCGCTGCCCAGGCCCGACTGGGTGGCGCTGCCCAGGGTGCTGGCGAACAGCCGGCCGACGGCCTGGCTGGCGCGCGCCTCGCGCAGCGCGCGCTGATGCTGCCAGACGATCGCCGCGGCGCCGCAGGCCACCACCAGCGCCAGCGCGGCGAACAGCGCCGGCGCGGCGGG
>NZ_LXSD01000207.1:0-3664 GCF_017168095.1 Lysobacter enzymogenes
GCTGCACGCCGCGCTCGGCGATCCGCACCTGCCCGCGCACCTGCGCGCGCCGCTCGAACGCGCCGCCGACGCGCTGCGCGACGAGCGCCGACGCGCCGCGCTGTACCGCGAAGCCTTCGACGCCATCCCCGACCTGGTCACCGTGCTCGACGAAGACGGCACCGTGGTGGAGATCAACCGCAACGGCATGGGCGCGCACCGGCGCCTGCGCGAGGACATCGTCGGCCAGCCGATCCACGTGCTCAACCCGGAGCTGCCCGAAGACCACCTCGCGCCGGTGTGGGAAACCCTCAACCGCGGCGGCAGCTACATCATCGAGGTCACCAACAAGCGCGGCGACGGCACCCGCTTCCCGGTGGAAGTGCATTCGGCCGGCTTCGTCCACGACGGCGCGCGCCGGATCATCGCGGTCGCGCGCGACCTCAGCAGCCGCGAAGAGAACGAACTGCGCTTCCGCGAGCTGGTCGAGTCCATCGACCGCGGCCTGATCGTGCAGGACGACGCGCTGCGCATCGTCTACGCCAACAGCGCGGCGATGCGGCTGCTGTCGCTGCACAACGGCGACAGCATCGCCGAGGAACTGCGTTCCGGCGACTGGATGGTGGTGGACGAACGCGGCCACGAACTGGCGCCGGAGCACTACCCCTCGCGGGTCGCGCTGGACAGCGGCGCGGTGGTCAACAGCACCGTGCTCGGCCTCTACCACCGCGTGCGCCGCGAACTGATCTGGCTGTCGATCACCGCCGTGCCGCAGTTCCCGCCCGGCGGCGACCGCCCGCACCAGGTGTTCGCGCTGTTCTCCAACATCACCGAGCTCAAGCGCGACAGCGCCCTGTTCGACCGCGCCCAGGCCCTGGCCCAGATCGGCGGCTGGGAATGGGACGCCGGCCGCGACCGGCTCTATCTCACCTTCGAAGCCCAGCGCATCCTCGGCCGCGACCCGGCGCCGACCCGGATCGAGGAACTGATCGGCTGCCTGCTGCCGCTGGACCGCCACCGCCTGCGCAACGCGCTCGAACGCACCCTCGCCGGTGGCCGCAGCCTCGACCTGGAGCTGCAGGGCCTGCGCGCCGACGCCAGCGTGTTCTGGGTGCGCGCGATCGCCGACGCCGGCGTCGGCGACGTGGTCCGGCAAGTGCTGACCGGCACCCTGCAGGACATCACCGAACGCAAGCTCGAAGAAGAGCAGCTGCGGATCCAGGCGCGCAGCGATCCGCTGACCGGCCTGCTCAACCGCGACGCGGTGCAGGACGAACTCGAGCGCCGCCTGGACGCGTTCCCGCACGCGCCGCTGGCGGTGCTGTACATCGACCTGGACCGCTTCAAGGTGGTCAACGACATCCTCGGCCACGCCGCCGGCGACCGCCTGCTGGCCTCGGCCGCGCGCCGCATCCGCCACGCGGTCGGCGAGCGCGCCCAGATCGCCCGCTTCGGCGGCGACGAATTCCTGGTGGTGTGCTCGCTCGACGGCGATCCGACCCGCGCCGAACGCCTGGCCGACGCGATCCTGGCGATCTTCGGCGACAGCTTCCGCGTCGACGGCGAGGAGTTCACCATCACCGCCAGCATCGGCATCGCCCAGTCGCCGCTGGACGGGCGCACCGCGCAGCAGCTGATCCAGAGCGCCGACGTGGCCATGTACGACAGCAAGCGCCGCGGCCGCAACAGCTGGCAGGCCTTCACCCCGGAACTGGCCGAGCAGCAACTGCACCGCCTGCAACTGGAAACCCACCTGCGCCGGGCCGTGCACAACGACGAGTTCCACCTGGTCTACCAGCCGCAGGTGAACCTGCACGACGGCCGCGTGGTCGCCGCCGAGGCCCTGATCCGCTGGCGCAACCGCTCGCTCGGCGAGATGAGCCCGGACCGCTTCATCGACCACGCCGAAACCACCGGCGACATCGTCGGCATCGGCGGCTGGGTGCTGCACGAAGCCTGCCGCCAACTGCGCCAGTGGCGCGACCAGGGCCTGGCCATCGAACGGATCGCGGTCAACGTCTCCTATCGCCAGTTCCTCGGCGACGACCTCGGCCACACCGTCGCCGCCGCGCTGGCCGCGCACGGCCTGCCCGGCAGCGCGCTGGAACTGGAATTCACCGAACGCGTGCTGATCGAAGACGCGCCCGACACCGTGCGCACCTTCGCCCGCCTGCGCGAACTCGGGGTCAGCCTGTCGATCGACGATTTCGGCGAAGGCTACAGCGCGCTCAACTACATCCGCCGCCTGCCGATCCACGGGCTCAAGCTGAGCCAGTTGTTCGTGCAGGGCGTGCCGGACAACCAGTCCGACGTCGCGGTCTGCCAGGCGGTGACCGGCATCGCCCGCAGCCTCGGCCTCGGCCTGGTCGCCGAAGGCGTGGAAACCCAGCGCCAGCGCGCGTTCCTGCGCGAACTGGGCGTGCTGATCGGCCAAGGTTTCCTGTTCGCGCCCGGCCTGGCGCCGGACGAACTGCGCGACTACTGCCTGGCGCAAACGCCGCACTGACCTGCGCCAACCCGCGCAAACCCCGTATCCGACTGTAGGAGCTGCGCGAGCTGCGACCGCGACCTCCGGCTTGCGTCGCAAGCGAGGTTTCGCGGTCGCAGCTCGCGCAGCTCCTACAGTCGGACTTGCGTTTTCCGGGTCATCGTTGCGACGAAGCGCCCCGCCGCGGCGGGGCGCTTCGCGCCGCACGACTTACGGAATCAGGCAACAGCTATGGCGGTCGCCGCCGTAGGTGCAGCCGGCCCGGCACGTACAGCCGGTTTCCGGGCTCACGCACTTGCCGTCGACGAAGGTGGGCTGCACCGCCACCGCACCGAAGCTGAAAGACCCTGCGATGGCGAACGCCAGCAGCGCCGACTTCATCCGCGAACCGATCTTCTTCATTTGCGTCTCCTGATGGAAACCGCGCGCAACCGTCCCTGGCCCGCGACGCGGCGGCTTGAGAGCGACCTCCTTGTCCGGTTCGGTACGACGGGCGGAGTACGGCACGGCGAACGCGACGCGCCCGCACCGGAGTCGAAGGCCAGCCTGCCAGAGGCCGGCGCGGCCGCATGCAAGGGCGACGCGCACGCAATGCCAAGCCGCACAGGCCGTCACGTTCGCGCGCGGTGCGGGATCGGTGGCGCGCGCTACGGCGCCGCGGCGAGGACGCGATCGGTCCGCGCACGATCGTTCGTCGCGGGCCCGGCCCGCGAAGGATCGGTCCGCGAATGCGCGGCCGGAAAAACCGGCCGGAAGAACTCAGTCCTTGAAACAGCCGCCCAGCAGCGGATTGAGCACGCCGCCGATCTTCTGCGCCGCGAGCGGATTGGACGACACCGTCGCCGCGCGCAGCTTCTTGTACGCCGGCGAGTCCATGACCGCCTTGGCCCGCGCCCACTCGTCCGCGGTGAAGGCCTTGTCCGGATCGGCGTTGGCCAGCATCGCCGCCTGGTACTTGGCGCCGAGCGCGCTGGCGTAGAAGGTCTCCAGCGCGGCGCGGTCCTCGGCGCCGAGGCTGGCCTCGATCACCTGCTGCACCGGCGCGGCCACCGCGTCGTCGGCGATGGCCTTGACGCACTCGACCTGCGCCGGCTTGGCGTTGCGGTCCTGCTGCGCGCCCTGGCGAATGCCGGCGAGGATGCCCGCCGACACCGCGCGCGCGGTGGCGCTGGCGGCCGGCGCGGCGTCGGCGGGCTT
>NZ_LXSD01000208.1:0-474 GCF_017168095.1 Lysobacter enzymogenes
CGGCGCGCCCGCTCCAGCGCGGTTGCGCGACCGATCCGGCCCGCGATCGCCGCCGCGCGCGCCCATCGCAGGCCCCGCCGGCCGGCCCTGTCGGTTTTGACAGGGCCGCCGCGCCGGCCCGCGGAAGCGTGATGAACTAGACGTTCGCGGCACCCTCGGATGCGCGCCCGCGGCGCGAGGGGACATCTCGCAGCGCGTGCCGCGCTTTTCCAACCCATGTTTCCCCGGTGACGGCCCGATACCGACGGGTCGCAAGTCCCAAGGATGGGCCGGGGCTTTCTGTTCGCGTCATGCCGTCATGCCGCCGCCGCGCCGCGCGGGCCGCGCGCGGCGATTATCCTGTGGCCATGACGTCCCAGCCCGACCGCCCCGACGAGGATGCCGGCGACGACGACGCGGCCCTGTTCCGCGCCGCCGTCGGCGAGGTCCGCCGCCTGCCCGAAGCCGCGCTGCCGCCGGCCGCGCCGAAGCCGC
>NZ_LXSD01000209.1:0-302 GCF_017168095.1 Lysobacter enzymogenes
CATGTCGCTTTTGTAGGAGCGGCGCGAGCCGCGACCGCGACACCACACCGGCGACGCCACCCCGCCACCTCGCGCTGCCCGCCCGATCGCGGACACCCACCGGCCTGATTGCGCCACCCGCGCCGCGCCGCCCCGCCCGGACCCGCCGCATAATGCCGGCTTCGTTCCGGAGACCGTTCCATGCGCCTGCGCGCCCGCCTGTTCGCCTTGTCCCTGCTCGCCGCGATGCCCGCGGCAGCGCTCGCAGCCGCACCGGCCGCGCCGACCGGCACCGCGCCGCCGCCGTGCGCCGGCGGCACGGT
>NZ_LXSD01000210.1:0-500 GCF_017168095.1 Lysobacter enzymogenes
GACCGCCACGCCGCGCTGCGCGAGATCGCGCGCCAGCTGGCCGCGCGCCGCGCGCCGCAGGAAGACAAGCCCGGCCTGACCTGGATCACCGCCAGCGCCGGCCGCGAGACGCGCCTGATCCTGGTCGACGACGTGGTCTATTTCCGCGCCGACAACAAGTACACCACCGTGGTCACCGCCGACGGCGAAGCGCTGCTGCGCACGCCGATCCGCGACCTGCTCGACCGCCTCGACGGCGAACGCTTCAAGCAGATCCACCGCTCCACCATCGTCAACCTCAAGGCCATCGCCGGCATCGTCCGCGACGACAGCGGCAAGGGCACCGTGCGTCTGCGCGGCCGCCCGGAAACGCTGAGCGTCAGCCAGACCTTCATGGCGCTGTTCAAGAGCATGTAGCCGGAACCGCGGCCGGCGCTGCAAGCGCATCGCCGGCCGCAACCGCACCGCCCGCACCACCCGTCGGCGCCGTCAGCGCCGGCACCCCGCCCGCGCCGCGCTCC
>NZ_LXSD01000211.1:0-1336 GCF_017168095.1 Lysobacter enzymogenes
TCCTGCGCCGCGGCCGGCTGGCCCACGGCGGCGCGCGCGGCGGCCAGGATCGCGGCGTCCAGCGCCGGCGACGGACCCTCGTGCGGGCCCAGCCGCAGCAGCCGATCGGCCAGCGCGCGCTCTTCCGGCGACAAGGGATCGGGGGCGTCGGGACGGCGGTTCATTCGGTCAACCTCGCGCGCAGCTTGTCCATCGCGTACCGCAGCCTGGACTTCACCGTTTCCCGACCCACCCCCGTAATGGCGCCGATCTCCTCCAGGCTCAACTCCTGCTCCAGGCGCAGCAGCACCACTTCGCGCTGCTCCTCGGGCAATTCCTCGATCGCGCGCTGCAGGCGGCGGCGCTGTTCGAAGTCGGACAGCTCGCGTTCCGGCGTGGTCGGGTCGGGCACGCGCGCGGCGCGCTCGTCGCCGTCCTCCGGCGTCGCCGGGCGGTGCTTGAGCCCACGCCAGTAGTCGTTCAGCCGGTTGTGCGCGATCCGGAACAGCCAGGTGTTGAACTGCGCGTCCGGCTTCCAGCCCTGGCGCGCGCCGATCACGCGCTGCCACACGTCCTGGAAGAATTCGTCGGCCAGGGCCGAATCGCGCAACTGGCGCAGCAAGAAGCGGTACAGCGGGCCGCGGTGGCGCGCGTACAACACCTCGAACGCGCCGGCGTCGCCGGCCGCCCAGGCCAGCATCAACACATCGTCGCTCGCGTCCGCACCGGAGTTCATCGGCGGCAGGTTAAGCGCAGACGGCGCCGACGGGAAGCGCTTGCCTGCCGCGGCCGGGTCGTATAGCAGGATGTGCAGCGCCAGGATCATGACAGGAACCAACGGATCGCGGCCGCGGATGGGGTTTGCCGGCCAAAACGACGACCCACGGCGGGGTTTGCGGCCTGCCGCGCGGGTAAGGCTCGCGTTATCCTTGCGAACGCTCGAATACGGGCGGTTCAAGACAGGCGGTCCGGTGCGGGGCGATCGGGTGCGGAATGATGCGATGCGAGCGGCAGCGGCGGACTCGCCCGAAGGCGCCTGGCCCGGGCAGGCGCTGGCGGCCGCGTTGCTGGAAGCGCTGCCGTCGGGTTCGCAGATCGCGGTGAGCTGGCGCACCGCGCAGGGCCGGGTCGCCGAATCGTTCACCCCCGGCGCCGACGGCGCGCTGCGCGCCAGCGCGCTGGACCGGCTGGAATGCGATCCGCCGGCGGTCGGCGCCTCCGCCGACCGTTACGCCGACCGCATCGAAGCGGCGTGGTGGCTCGAAGACCGCAGCCGCGCCAGCCTGATCGCGCAGATGCCGCGCGCGCTGCCGGCGCCGCTGCGCGCGGCGTGGCTGGCGATGGCGCGGCGGGTGGT
>NZ_LXSD01000212.1:0-8354 GCF_017168095.1 Lysobacter enzymogenes
GCGCGGCGCCGCGTCGGCGCCCAAACCGGCGGCCTCGGCGCCGGCCGCCACGCCGTTGCCGCCGCAGGCGCGCGAGTACCGCACCGATCACTTCGTCATCTTCAGCGCCGCCACGCCGCGACAGACCGTGCAGGTGGCGACCGCGGTGGAAGCCTTGTATCGCGCCTACGGCGAATTCTTCGCCCTGCCGCCGGCCGCGGCCGATGCGCGCCTGCGCCTGATCCTGTATCGCGACCGCGCCCAGTTCGGCGCCTTCAACACCTCGATGCCCTGGGCTGAGGCCTATTACCGCCGGCCGTACTGCCACGCCTATTTCGCCGCGGACGCCGCCAATCCCTATCACTGGATGCTGCACGAGGCGACCCATCAGCTGCACGCCGAGCGCGCCGGCTTCTCGCGCGCCAAGTGGATCAACGAAGGCGTGGCCAGCTACTTCGGCGCCAGCCGCCTGGACGGCGCGCGGCTGCGGCCGGGCGCGATCGACCCGCAGGCCTATCCGATCTGGTGGCTGCCCGAGCTGCCGCTGACCGGCTCGCTGCAGCGCGACCTGCGCTCGGGCCTGCTGATTCCGCTGCGGCAACTGATCGACGACAGCGGGCCGCCGATCGGCGGCAAGCATCTCAACGTGTATTACCTGGAGTACTGGAGCCTGAGCCATTTCCTGTTCCATTACCGCGACGGCGCCTACGCCGCGGCCTACCGCCGCCTGCTGCGCGGGCGCGGCGGCGTGGCCGAGTTCGAAGCCGAACTGGGGCCGGTCGAAGCGGTGCAGGCGCAGTGGTATCAGTATCTGCTGGAGAAACGCATCGAGGTCGTGGCGAACGGCGCGCCGGCGCAGGCGCAAGGTTGAGCCGGCGCCGAACCGCGCCGCCGTCGCGCCGCTTCGAATCCCACCTGGGCTCCCTGCAGGAGCGGCGCAAGCCGCGACCGCGCCCCGTCGGCGTCCCGCGACTCGCCACTGTGCCCGCGTATGCGCCGACGGCCGGCCCTGCGCGAACGACACGTCCATCACACCGACCGCAACCGCCTCGCAACTCATCGCAGGAGAGCGCCGAAAATTCCCGCGGCTCGACCAAGCAATACTGCCGCGGCCGCCACGCACCTGTAACAGCAACCGCTAAGCCCCCGCAGCCGCGCACCCGACCGCGCCGAACCCAGCGCAAGCGTGCACAATGCGGCCAGCGCGCCAGAAAACGCCTGCATAACGTTGACAGCCCGCACGCCGCAGCTTTGAATTCCCGCGTTCCCGCCGCGGCGCACGCGCCGCGACGATTTCTTGGGCCAGCCCCAAATTTTTCTTGCACCGGTTTCTGGCGACCGGCGTTTCCCGGAGCGGCGATGGCCCACACCCGTATCAATCTCGGCGCGCTCAAGGCTTTCGAAGCCGCCGCGCGCGCGCTCAGCCTCACCCGCGCCGCCGACGAGCTCAACGTCACCCAGGCCGCGGTCAGCCATCAGGTGCGGCTGCTGGAGAATCAACTCGGCGTCGAACTGTTCCGCCGCCTGCCGCGCGGACTGGCGCTGACCGACGAAGGCCTGAGCCTGCTGCCGGCGATCCAGGAAGCCTTCGACCGCATCGACAACGCGCTCGACCGGGTCGGCGACGGCCTGGCGCGCGAGGTGGTGCACGTCGGCGCGGTCGGCACCTTCGCCAGCGGCTGGCTGCTGCCGCGGCTGGCCGAGTTCGCGCGCCTGCACCCGTCGGTCGACGTGCGCCTGAGCACCCACAACAACCGCGTCGACCCGGCCGCCGAAGGCCTCGACTACGCCGTGCGTTTCGGCCGCGGCACCTGGCCCGGCATGGAAAGCCGGTTCCTGATGGCCGCGCCGCTGGCGCCGCTGTGCACGCCGGCGATCGCCCAGCAATTGCGCGAACCGGCCGAACTGGCGCGCTTCGCGTTGCTGCGTTCCTATTTCGTCGACGACTGGCGGCTGTGGTTCGAAGCCGCGCAGGCGACGCCGTGCGGCCCGATCAACGGGACCATCTTCGATTCGTCGCTGACCATGGTCCAATGCGCGCTGCAGAACCTGGGCGTCGCTCTCGCGCCGCCGTCGATGTTCGCGCGCGAGATCGCGCAAGGGCTGCTGGTGCAGCCGTTCGCGACCACGCTCGACGCCGGCGGTTATTGGCTCACGCGGCTGGCGTTGAAGCCGGCCGGAGACGGCGCGTCGGCGTTCGCGGCGTGGTTGCATCGGGCTTGCGCGGAGTGAGTCCGCACGGGCAAGCGGTGCGAGCAGCGGTATTGCGGTTGACGCGAAGGTTGCGAGCGCAGTAATCGCGCGTTCGCACACGCCGTTGTGGCCGAGGCCGGCCTGCATCGGCCCGGTGCTTCATCTTGCGGGCCGCCCGCCTCATCGACGGCGCGGCCGCAGCACGGCGCGGGTTTTCATTCCGGCGCGGGCGAGAACACCCGCAGGCGGTGCCCGTCCGGATCGAGCGCGACGAACGTCCGGCCGAAGTCCAGCTCCACCGGAGCCTGCACGATCGGCCAGCCGCGGCCGCGCCAATCGGCGTGCATCGCATCGACCGCGGCGTATCGCGGCTGGGCCCTGCCTCTATTCGAGGAGGATCGATTGCGCCTGTGGCACCCGTAAGTAAACGCCATGCCGCCGGCCGCGCCGCGACGTCCTCACGCAAACAACTTGCGCACCAGCCACACCATCGTGTCCTGCATCCGCACCGCGTCGGCGCCGGCGTCGATTTCCAGCGCGGCGCGGTCGAAGGCGGACGAGAGCAGGCGGGCGAGGGCGTCCGAGTCGACGTTCTCGTTGCCCAAGGCCTCGGCCAGGCCGTCGCGCAAGGTGCTGCCGGCGTTGGCCTGGTCGATCGCCAGCGATTGCTCCAGGCCCAGCGCCGCCGGGCCTTCGACCAGCAGCAGGCGGGTGCGGCCGGGCAGGGTCATGGTCCGCAGATAGGCCTGCGCGCCGCGGATGAGCGCGGCCTGCGGGCTCAGGTCGGACTGGGTGGAGGCGAGGATGTCCTCGCGCACGGACTCGGCCTCGGCTTCCAGCACCTGCCGGAACAGGTCGCGCTTGTCGGCGAAGTGGTGATACAGCGCGCCGCGGGTGATGCCGGCGAGCGCGGCGACTTCGGGCGTCGAGGTGTCGCCATAGCCTCGTTCGACGAACAGCGTGCGCGCGGCCTCGAGCAGGGTGCGGCGGGTGCTTTCGCTGCGTTCGCGGTTGCTGCGCACGGCGCGGGCCGACGAGCGGCGAGGATTGGGTGTTTTCATACATGCAGCCTGTATGTTAGTTTGGAGTTATACATACAGACTGTATGTAAAAGCCCCGGAACCGACAAGCGCAGGCCGCTTCCATGAAGATCAGCAGCTATTACCCCGTGATCATGACCGCCGACGTAGCCGGCACCGCCGCCTTCTACCAAGCCCATTTCGGCTTCGCCGCCGTGTTCGCCGCCGACTGGTACGTGCACCTGCAATCGGCCGACGACCCCTCGATCAACCTGGCCGTGCTCGACGGCGCCCACCACACCATCCCCGAATCCGGCCGCGGCCGGGTCGGCGGCTTGCTGTTGAACTTCGAGGTCGAAGACGTCGACGCGGTCCACGAGCGCCTCGCCGCCGCCGGCCTGCCGATCTTGCTGGGCCTGCGCGACGAGGCCTTCGGCCAGCGCCATTTCATCGCCGCCGATCCCAACGGCGTACTGCTGGACATCATCAAGCCGATTCCGCCGAGCGCGGAGTTCGCCGCGCACTACGAAGCGAGCGCGTTGCCGACTTGAGCGGCCCGGGCTGCCGCGTGCGGTCGCTGCGCGGGCGCGGCTCAGGCCGCGCTCACCACTCCCGTCGCCAGCGCGCCGGCCTCATCGGCGAACATCGCCATCGCGGTATTCATGCGCTTGAAGCCGAGCCGCAGATAAAACCCTTCCTTGCCGGGATTGGCGTACAGCAGGATCTTGCGATGGCCCTGCGCGCGCTGCACCAGGTGCTCGACGATGGCCTTGCCCAGACCCGTGCCCTGCTGCTGCGGGTGCACGGCGATGTCGCTGAGATAGGCGCAGTCCACGCCGTCGGCCAGGGCGCGGCCGGCGCCGACCAAGCGGCCTTGCGCATACACCAAGACGACATGACGGCTGTTGCCGAACGCGGTGCGCAGGTAGTCCGGGCTTTTCTCGCCCAAGGGCGCGATCCGGTACAGCTCGGACAGCTCGTCCCAATCCACATCGCGAAGATGGTCGATCCATTGCATGGTGCGTACTCCAGAGGGTTCGTTCGTTCTCGACCTGCGCCGAAGAGGGCTGCGAAAAGAGCGTGCGTTCAATGCGTCTCGCGCCGCGCCAGCCAGACGCCGGCCAGGATCAGCGCGCCGGCGGCGGCCATCGAGGCGGTCACCGGTTCGTCCAGCAACAGCCACGCCCAGGCCACGCCGAACAGCGGAATCAGATAGGTCACCAGCGAGGTGCGAGCGGCGCCGATGCGCGCCACCAGGCGGTAGAACAGCAAGTAGGCCAGGCCGGTGCACAACAGGCCCAGCATCAGCGCCGCGCCCCAGGCGGGTGCGGCGATCGCATGCGCGGGCCACTGCGCCAGCGTCAGCGGCAGCATCAGCAGCGCCGCGCTGAGCAGGGTCGAACTGGCCACCGCCGCCGGCGGCAGGCCGCCCAGGTGGCGGCGCACCAGATGCAGGCCGACGCCATAGAGGAACGCCGCCGCGCAACCGGCGGCGACCGCCCAGCCGATGCCGGCGCCGGCGGCCTTGCCCGCCGCCAGCACGCCCACGCCGGCGAAACCGCCGAGCAGCGCCAGCGCGCGCCGGCCGCCGATCTTCTCGCCGAAAAACACCAGGCCGACCAGCGCGGCGAACAACACCGTCATCGCGCTGGTGATCGCGCCGATGCCGGCCGGCGCGCGTTCCGCGCCCCAGGCGAACAGCACGAACGGCACGGCGGAGTTGACCGCGCCGACCAAGGCCAGCTTCGGCCACGACCGCAGCGGGAACTGCGCCCGCGCGCGCCACAGCAGCGGCGCCAGCACCAATCCGCCCAGGGCCAGGCGCAGTTCGACCAGCGGCACCGGGCTGAACGCCGGCGCGGCGACGCGCATGAACAAGAACGAGATGCCCCAGATCGCGGCCAGGGCCGGCAGTTCCAGCGCGTCCAGGCGCAGGCGGGCGGCGAGGCCGGTCGGAGCGGGGGCGAGGGCGGCATGGGCGTTCATGGCAGGCGTCTCCTGGGGACGGCTGTCAGTTTGGGATGTGTCTGGACTTAAATTCGAACCAGAATTGGAAAAATATATGGAGCCAGTTTGCGGCCGCCGCGCCGGCCTTGAGGTGCTTGCGTTGCGAGGATCGAGGCCGTCTGCGCTAGCGCGCGGCATGGAGCGTCGATCCATTCCAATGGAGCCGGTTTGGTCCGCCAGGACCGGCCGGGCCGCGAGTGCCGGGCGCACCGGAATTGCTTCAGCCTCGTTGCGCACGGCGGCTCGTCGTCCTGTTCCTGCGGATTGCGACAGCAACCCGACGCCGGTCGTCGCTCGGCGGCTGCGCGCGGGCATCGGATCGGGCGCGTCGCACGCGCGATCGCCTGGCGCGCCGCCCTCAGATGTGCATCCGCAAGTTCCGCATCCGAAAACATCGCGTGTGGCTGCAACGGCAGCCGCGTTCGTCGACGCGCACCCGCCGACCGCGTTCGCGCGAGGCAAGAAGCCGAACGCGCATGGGTCTTTCGTGCGGCGCAGCGGCCGCGCAAGCCGCGCCGACGCCGCCGGCTCGCGCCGCCGCTCAGCTACCCGGCGGATACTTCTCGCCGTACTTCAACTCCACCGGCATGTAGGTGGTCAGATTGATCGGGCAGTTGTAGTAGTCCGAATGCGCGCACAGGAAATTGTAGAGGGTGTTGAGGTTGAGGCTCAGCGCGCTCGGCGGCTGGCCGGCGGGGAAGCGGGTTTCCAGCACCCGGCCGCCGCCGTAGCTGGTTTTCTTCGAGGTCTTGTCGGTGAAGAACAGCAGCAGGTGGTCGATCTGCTTCCAGTCCTTGCTCTTGTTGAACGCGCGCAGGGTGTAGGTCTTGCCTTGCAGCGGCAGTTCGACGTCGCCGATCCAGTACATCGTGCCGGTGTGGTTGCGGGAGTCCAGATGGCTGACCGGCCTGGGCGCGTCGCGGCGGACGAAGTTCGCTGCGACTACGCCTTTGGGATCGTAGGGAAAGAACGACAGCCCCTTGAAGCGCTGCGCGACCCGCGCGGGGTTGTACAGCCAGGCCTTGACCGAGTCGTCGTAGACCGTGGCGCGCACGCTGAGGCCGCCGGGCAGCGCTTGCTTCTGATCGGGCGCCTTGAGCAGGTCGAGCGCTTGCAGGCCCGGCCCTTCGATCAGCGCGCGGCCGTCGCGGTAGCCGACCCGAATGTCCTTGCCGCCGCCGGCGCCGGCGGCCCAGCGCAGCGCCGATGCGTTCGCGTCCGCCGGCAGGTGCGCGGACGCGCCGGCGGCGATCACCGCGACGTCCTGGATCGCATACATGCCGGTCGGGCCGCCGGCCTGCTGGATCAGCGCGGCGCGGAACGCGTCGTAGTCCTCGCGCGGCCCGGCCGCGGCGGCGCAGGGCAGCGCGAGCGCGGCGGCCAGCAGCGCGGCGGCGGACAGGAAAAGCGGCAGGCGCATCGGACGCTCCGGAGCGGCGGGACGGTAAGCGCAGGTTAGCCAATGCGTGCGCGGCGCGCGCCGGCCGCAAGTCGGCGCAGCGCGGTGACGTTTGTCAGACATCGGCGGGGTTCTGCGCCAGCTGCCCGTGCCGGATCCGCGCGATCGCCTCGACCGCCGCCAGCATCCGCCGCCGTGCCGCCGGATTGGCCGAGTGCACCTGTAACTGCGGCGGCGCGAAGCCGCGTTCGGCCACCGCGCGCTCGATCCACAGCAGCACGTCGTAGCCGGTGCCGCGCGCGTCGTCGCCGAGGTCGTGGTCCAGGCTCAGCTCGGCGACCGCGCCGGTGTCGAGCAGGGCGATGGCCTCGTCGGGCCAGTACACCCGCACCCAGCCGGGCGGAGTGTCGCGTTCGTCGTCCAGGTAAACGCGCATGTCCGGATCGTCCTTGGCGGCCGCCGCCGATGTCGGCGGCGCGCGCCGGCGCCGGCAAGCGCCCGGCAAGGATCGTGCCCGCGGCGCGGTTTGCGCGCGCGGTTCGGATGCTAGTGAGCCGGCCGCCACGGATCGCGATATTCGTGCGCCCTCCCTGTCCTCCACGCCGCGCCCGCGGGCGTTAGAGCTAGCGAATGCCGCTGGGGCGGCATCGTTCGACGCGACGGCGCCGGCGGCGCACACAGGCGACAAAGCGCCGTTCGAACGCCGTCGCGGCGTCACAGGAATTTCGCAGGTTCTTCATGTGCATAGCGTTCGCTCCTGCCGAACCGGCCCGGTGCCCGACCGGCCGTTTCTGCGTTCGCCATCGCGATCGGTCCGTCGCCAGCGGCGGCGCTCGGGCGTGTGCGCCGCATCGCCGGGCAGCGGCTCGGCGGTCGCCGTTCCGGCCCGGCGCCGATGTTCGGGCGCGGACTTGCCCGCTGCGGCCGCGCCACGGCGGTGGCGGTCGCGCTGCATCCGCCGACGCGCTCGTACGTATGGCCTTTAACCGGTCTTGCCTGGGCGGCGAACGCCTGAGCCTCCGGCTACCGCGAGTTCACGATGCGAATGACGATCCACCGCCAGGTTTTGCCGCGCAGGCCGTCGCACTGCGCGGCGCGCGCGGTCACGCCGGCCGCGTCGCGCCGTTGTCCGGCATGACGGCGCGACCGGGCCGAAGGAGGCGCAAATGACCCGTTACTGGATCCAGGCCGGCGACACCACCAGCGGCGGCGGCCGCGTGCTCGGCGAGACCGGCGCGGGCGCGGGCGGGCGACGGCGCTGGGCGCGGATCGGCGATGCGGTGCAATGCGGCCTGCACGGCGCCACCGTGATCGTCACCGGCGACGCCGAGCAGGCCATCGACGGCCGCGCGGTGGCGCGCCACGGCGATTTCTGCGCCTGCGGCTGCATCCTGATTTCGTTGAGCCAGATCCAGTCGATCGTCGAACTGGGCACCGACCTGATCGCGCAGCCGCAGGCGCGGCGCGGCTGAGCGCGGCCGCGCGGCGCTACACTGCGCGCGGGCCGGACCGGCCGCACGCAGGATGTCGCAAGGCATGGATCTGGCACTGTTCGATTTCGACGGCACCATCACCGAGCGCGAAACCTTCGCCGGTTTCGTCCGCGCCAGCATCGGCCGCCGCCGGCGCTGGCTCGGCGGCGTGGCGGTGGCGCCGTACTACATCGGCTACAAGCTCGGTTGGTTGTCGGGCGAACGCGTGCGCCGGCGCGTGGTCGCGGTGGCGCTGCGCGGCCGGCCCGAGCGCGACGTGCGCGC
>NZ_LXSD01000213.1:0-5441 GCF_017168095.1 Lysobacter enzymogenes
CCCCGTTCGGCGCCCCCGCCGATCCCGGCCGCCGCCGCTTCGTCGCCGGCCTCGCCGCCGGCGGCGCCATCGCCGGCAGCGGCCTGTGGCGCAACGCCTTCGCCGCGCCGATGGCGCAGGCGCCGCGCGTGCTCAGCGGCACCGACTTCGCTCTCGACATCGGCGCCACCCAGGTCAACTTCACCGGCAAGGTGCGCCCCGCGGTCACCGTCAACGGCAGCCTGCCGGCGCCGATCCTGCGCTGGCGCGAAGGCGACACCGTGACCTTGCGCGTGGCCAACCGCCTGCGCGAAAGCATGACCTCGATCCATTGGCACGGTTTGATCCTGCCGGCCAACATGGACGGCGTGCCCGGCCTGAGCTTCGACGGCATCCGCCCCGGCGAGAGCTACGTCTATCGCTTCCGCGTCGGCCAGTCCGGCACCTACTGGTACCACAGCCATTCGCTGTTCCAGGAACAGGCCGGCCTGTATGGCGCGATCGTGATCGACCCGCGCGAACCGCATCCGTATCGCTACGACCGCGAGCACGTGCTGCTGCTGTCGGACTGGACCGACCTGGAACCGGCCGCGCTGTTCCGCCGGCTCAAGCAGATGTCGAGTTACGACAACTACTACAAGCGCACCGTCGGCGACGCGATCCGCGACGTCGGCGACAAGGGCCTGGCCGCGACCCTGCGCGACCGCGGCGAATGGGGCCGCATGCGCATGACCCCGACCGACCTGTCCGACGTCAACGGCCACACCTACACCTACCTGCTCAACGGCGTCACCCCCGCGGGCAACTGGACCGGCCTGTTCAAGCCCGGCGAGAAGGTGCTGCTGCGCTTCGTCAACGGCTCGGCGATGACCTACTTCGACGTGCGCATCCCCGGCCTGAAGATGACCGTGGTCGCCGCCGACGGCATGCCGGTGCATCCGGTCAGCGTCGACGAGTTCCGCATCGCGGTGGCCGAAACCTACGACGTCATCGTCGAACCCTCGGGCCAGGACGCGTTCACCATCTTCTGCCAGGACAACGCCCGCACCGGCTACGTGCGCGGCACCCTGGCCGTGCGCCAGGGCCTGGAAGCTGACGTGCCGCGCACCGATCCGCGTCCGCTGCTGACGATGCAGGACATGGGCCACGGCGGCATGGGCGGGCACGGCGGCCACGACATGTCTGCGATGAAAGGCATGGAAGGCGGCTGCGGCGCCAGCATGGGCGCCAGGCGCAAAGGCATGGAGGGCGGCTGCGGCGCCAGCATGGGCGCCAGGCGCAAAGGCATGGAGGGCGGCTGCGGCGCGAACATGAAGACCGCGAGCGCCGATGGTATGGACCACGCCGCGATGGGCCACGGCGGCATGGATCACGCCGCCGCCAGGCCCGGCGGCGACGACCGCCTGATCGACATGCGCGCGATGAGCGTGTCGCCCAAGCTCGACGACCCCGGCATCGGCCTGCGCGACAACGGCCGCAAGGTGCTGACCTATTCCGACCTGCGCAGCACCTTCGACGATCCCGACGGCCGCGAGCCCGGGCGCGAGATCGAGCTGCACCTCACCGGCCACATGGAGAAGTTCGCCTGGTCCTTCGACGGGCAGAAGTTCATGGGCGCCGAGCCGATCCGGCTGACCTACGGCGAGCGCCTGCGCATCGTCCTGGTCAACGACACCATGATGACCCACCCGATCCACCTGCACGGCCTGTGGAGCGACCTGGAGAACGAGCAAGGCGAGTTCCAGGTGCGCAAGCACACCGTCGACATGCCGCCGGGGACCCGCCGCAGCTACCGCGTGCGCGCCGACGCGCTCGGCCGCTGGGCCTTCCACTGCCATCTGCTCTACCACATGGAAGCGGGAATGATGCGCGAAGTGAGGGTCGAAGAATGAAGACCACCACTGCCCTGCCCCGCGCCGCGCTGGCCCTGGCGCTGTCGCTCGCCGCGATCGCGCAGCAGCGCGATAGCGCCGCGCAAACGCCGCAGGCCGCGCCGGCTGCGATGGATCATTCGGGGATGGACCACTCGCGGATGGATCATGCGCAGACCAACGGCGCGAACAAGAAAGCTCCGGCGAAGAAAACGGCCGCGCCCGCCGAGACGGCCGCGACGGACCACGCCGCGATGGGCCATTCGCCCGAGCCGGTCGCCGCGCAGGACGATGCCGACGCCGCGACCGATCATTCGACGATGGACCACGCGGCAATGAACCACGCCGCGCCGGCCAAGCCCGCAGGCGCGGCGATGGACCATTCGAAGATGGAACGCTCGCAGATGGATCATTCCGGAATGGACCACGCCGCGATGGGCCATGCCGCCGCGCCGCGCGCGCAAGCCCCGCGCGAACCGATCCCCGCCGTCACCGACGCCGACCGCGCCGCCGCGTTCCCGCCGATCAGCCTGCACATGCAGCACGCGCCCGAGTTCAACCGCATGGTGGTGATCAACCGCCTGGAAGCGGTCGACGCCGATCGCGGCAGCGCCCAGGCCTGGGAAGGCCAGGCCTGGTTCGGCAGCGACACCGACCGGCTGTGGCTGCGCAGCGAAGGCGAGCGCGAGCGAGGCCGCACCGAATCGGCCAATCTGGAGGCGCTGTACGGCCGCGCGATCTCGCCGTGGTGGGACGTGGTCGCCGGCGTGCGCCACGACTTCCGCCCGCAGCGCGGGCAAAGCTGGGCCGCGTTCGGCGTGCAAGGGCTGTCGCCGTACAAGTTCGAAGTCTCGGCCACCGCCTACCTGGGCGAACGCGGGCAGACCGCGCTGAACCTGGAAGCCGAGTACGAACTGTTGCTGACCAACCGCCTGATCCTGCAGCCGCTGGTCGAGGTCGAGTTCTACGGCAAGGACGATCCGCGCCGCGAAACCGGCGCCGGCCTGAGCACGGCCGAAGCCGGCCTGCGCCTGCGCTACGAGATCAGCCGCAAGTTCGCGCCGTATGTGGGCCTGAGCTGGGAACGCGCGTTCGGCGACACCGCCGATTACCGGCGCGCGCATGGCGAGCGGGTCGAAGACACCCGCCTGGTCGCCGGCGTGCGGCTGTGGTTCTGACGGAGGGCGGCCATGAACGCTCTCCTGAGAACCGGGCTGTGGCTCGGCGGCGCGGCCGTGGCCGCGGGCGCGATCGGCGCGGCGGCGCTGTGGGCCGGCATCTATGACGTCGGCGCCGACGCGCCGCATACCCGGCCGGTGTACGCCGCGCTCGAGTACGCGCGCGAACGCTCGATCGCGGTGCGCGCGCAGGCGCTGACGGTGCCGGCCGACCTCGACGACGCCGAGCGCGTGCGCCGCGGCGCCGGCAACTACGCGGCGATGTGCGCGGGCTGCCACATGAGCCCGGGCGCCGGCCCGAGCGAACTCGCGCGCGGGCTGTATCCGGCGCCGCCGAACCTGGCGCAGCGCGAAGTCGATGCCGCGTCCGCGTTCTGGACGATCAAGCACGGCATCAAGGCCTCGGGCATGCCGGCCTGGGGCGGCAGCATGGACGACGGCCACCTGTGGGATCTGGTCGCCTTCCTCGGCCGCCTGCCGTCGCTGGATGCGCAGGGCTATCGCGCGCTGGTCGCGCGCAGCGACGGGCATTCGCACGGCGGCGGCGAGGACGTGTCCGGACACGGCGGCATGCACGGGCACGCGCACAGCGGCGAAGGCGAACCTGCGCAGGCCGCGGCCGGCGAGGCGCATGCGCGCGGCGATGAGCCGGGCGATGCGCACAGCGTCGGGCATGGGCCGACGCGCATGCGCCCGGGCAAGGCGAGGTCGAGGCGAAGGCGGCGCCTGCGGCCAGGCAAACGCATCGCCACGACGACGGGCGATCGCATCGGCATTGACCCGGCGAGGCCGGCTCCGCTGCGCGGCGGGGCCGGTCGGGGGGCTTCCGGCGATCGGGAACGAAAGCTTCGGGCCTGAAGGCCCTCCCACAACAGCAGGGCCCGGTGAAGGCCCGGATGTAGGCCCGACGAAGCCCGACACAGGCCCCGACGCAGGCAACGATACAGGCCGCGATGCAGCCCATCGGCCCTTGCCGATGCCCATCGCCTTTGCCGGCGCCGGACGCCTGCGCTGTGGTGGGAGGGCCTTCAGGCCCGAAGCTCTCCTGCCAGCCGCCCTGCCCCGCTGAACCGCGCACCCGGTCGCACTCCCGCCCCGCCGCGCTCGGCTTGGGCCTGCGCAGGCGCGCGGCTATGATGTCCTGGACGCCATTCATCGCGGCCAGGGAGCCTGCCATGTCGATCAACTCCAAGGCCCGCCGCGACGCCAAGAAACGCAAACTCGAGCGCGCCCGCAGCGCCGCACCGGCCGCGGCCAATATCGAACCGCATGCCGAACTGCGCGACGCGCAGGGCCGCCTGCTCGGCGGCATCGTCCGCCGCGACGGCGAATGGACCCTGGGCCTGGGCGGCCGCATCGTCGGCGGCTCGGAAAGCGCCGCGCGGGTGCTGGCCCTGCTCGAGCGCGCCGCGGCCCTGCACCGGCGCGACGGCGCCCAGGTCAGCCTGGGCTGCTCCAGCGCCCTGCGCAGCGCGGCCGACCGCGAACTGGCCGAGCGCGGAGTGAGCTTCGAACAGTTCCGCGAGGAACTCGAGAAGGAGCTGGCGATCGATCCGCCGCCGTCGCTGCACCTGGTCGCCGACGCCAGCGGCGCGCGCCACTGACCGCCTCCGCGGCCGGCCGCCGCGCCGGCTAAACCCGCCGCGCCAGCGTCTGCCAGCGCCGCTGCATTCCCTCTAATTCGTCGATCAACTCGCGCACCGCCGCCGCGCAGTCGCGCAGCGGCTGCTGCGCGATCGCCGTCTCCAAGGCCTGCGCGCGCTGCGCCAGCGCCGCGTCGAACAGCGCGATCGCCCCGGCGCAGCGATGCAGCGCGTGCGCCAGCGCGGCGCGATCTTGCGCCCGCAGCGCCGCGGCGATGTCCTCGCGCTCGCGCGGCAGTTCGCGCAACAGCAGCGGCAAGGCCGCGCCCAAGGCGCCCAGCTCGCCGCCCGTCGCGGGGGCGTGCGTCGATGCGGCAGGCGCCGCCGGATCCGGCAGCCAACGCTGCAGCACGCGCTCCAGGTCCTGCAACCGCACCGGCTTGATCAGCCAATCGTCCATGCCGGCGGCGCGGCAGCGTTCGATCTGCTCGGGCAAGGCGCTGGCGGTGATCGCCACGATCGCCAGGCGCGCGCCGCCGCGGCGGGCCTCGTCGGTGCGAATCGCGCGCGCCAGTGCGTAGCCGTCCAGCTCCGGCATGCGGCAGTCGCTGAGCAGCAACCCGTAACCGCCGCCGTCCAGCGCCGCCAACGCCTCGCGCCCGTCGCCGCAGACCCGGCTGGCGTGGCCGAGTTCGAGCAGTTGCCGGCGGATCAGTTCGCGGTTGACCGGGCTGTCCTCAGCCACCAGGATCCGCGCGGCTGCGGACGCGGACGCGGGCGCCGGCGCGGCCGCGACGCGCGCCGGTTCGCCCGAACCGCCCGCCCCGGCC
>NZ_LXSD01000214.1:0-1708 GCF_017168095.1 Lysobacter enzymogenes
GACCGGCGCGCCGGCCGCGGCCGGGACCGTCCCCAGGGACGCCGCGGCCGGGCCGCCGCCCACCGGCCCGCCCGGCATGGCCGGAGTCGGGGACCGCTGGGGGAGTAGGATTAAATTAGGCTCGAAACCGTCATCGCGTTAGTACATTACTGCCGCATCATTGCCCGATCCTGCAATTCGGCCGAAGCGGCACAGTCTCAGGCCAGATTCGTACCGATAATCGCAAGCGTCAGCCCGCCCCCGGGAAGCCATGAGCGCCAATACTTCCGCCGATACCATCGCCCAGCGCGGGCATTGCGCGGCGCAGGCCGAGCTGGTGGACCGGATTGCCCGATTGACGGTCGCCGGCGACGGCGTGCACGAGACCCAGGTGCGCCCGCTGCACCTGATCCGGATGGGCGCGCCGACCGAGTGCTCGCCGTCGGTGTACGAGCCGCGCCTGTGCGTGGTCGCGCAGGGCCGCAAGGTGGTGACCCTGTCCGACCGCGTCTACCACTACGACCCGCTCAACTACCTGGTGGTGTCGGTGACCCTGCCGATGATCGGGCAGGTGATCGAGGCGACCCCGGACAAGCCCTACCTGTGCCTGCGCATCGACATCGATCCGGCCGAGATCGCGCGCCTGATCGTCGATGCGGGGCAGGCGCCGCCGAACGAACACAGCGGCGTCGACCTCGGCCTGTACGCGGCCAAGGTCAACACCACGCTGATGGACGCGGTGCTGCGGCTGATGCGCCTGCTCGACACGCCGCAGGATCTGCCGGTGCTGGCGCCGATGGCGCTGCGCGAGATCTTCTACCGCGTGCTGATGGGCGACCTCGGCCACCGCCTGCGCGCGCTGGCGCTGACCGACAGCCGCTCCAGCCGCATCGCCAAGGCGGTGACCATGCTGCGCCAGCGCTATCTGCTGCCGCTGTGCATCGAAGACCTCGCCGACGAACTGCACATGAGCACCTCGTCGCTGCACCACCAGTTCAAGGCGGTGACCACGATGTCGCCGCTGCAGTTCCAGAAGCACCTGCGCCTGCACGAGGCGCGCCGGCTGATGATGATCGACGGCATGGAGGCGGTGACCGCCGCGCACCGCGTCGGTTACGAAAGCCCGTCGCAGTTCTCGCGCGAGTACAAGCGCCTGTTCGGCGCGCCGCCGCGCGCGGAAACGATCCTGGCGCGCGGCGCGCCGCAGGGCTGAGCCGCGGCGCGATCGTTGCGGATGAAACCGGTGGCGCCGCCGGGTTTTCGGCCTCGCTTTCGACGTCTTGATGCAAACGCGCGAACGCGGCGCGATTTGCCGCGCGTGGACACAACGCATCCGCGCGCCTTCCCCCTATCGCCGCCTTCATGGCGATTCGTTCTTTAGCCAATCCGACGCCCGCGTAGGGGGATCGCGCGGCGAGCGCGTTTGAGTCTGTGAGCGCGCAAGAAATGCGCAACTTCTCGCGCTCCATTCCACCTTCTATTTCTTTCGCAGGCACCCGGCGCTGAGGCCGGGCGCTGCGAGGCGGACGGCTGCGCGCGTTCGGTACGCGCCCGCCTTCGTTCAAACGCACACAGGAACCGGTTAATGAACAAGCCTGCTTCGAAGAAGTTCGTCGTGCTCGGTCTGGCCGCGGCCTGCGCCACGGTCGTGTTGTGGATGCGCCAGGAAGCGCCGCCGGCGGCGGTGGGCGTCGCCGGCGCGGCGGCCTCGGGCGCGACCGCGCGCGCC
>NZ_LXSD01000215.1:0-1596 GCF_017168095.1 Lysobacter enzymogenes
TGCGCAGGCGCTTGAGCCGGCGCTCGTCGCCGGCCGCGGCGCGCGCGGCGACCGCGCTGAAGGCGACGATGCCCAGCACCACCAGCCCGGCCCCGGCCAGCGCCTGCCCGCGCGGCCAGGCCTCGCCCAGCCACAGCGCGCCGATCGCGGTGGCGAACACAATTTCCGCCGCCTGCATCGCCTCGGCCGCGGCCAGCGCGGTCGGGTCGTTGCGGACCATGCCGGTGGCCTGGAAGAACAGGATCGTGGCGATCACCCCGGCGCCCAGCGCCACGCCCGCGGCCAGCCACAGCTGCGCCGGCGGCGGCGCGCCGGCCTGGGCGCCGGCGTACAGCGCGGTCGCCCACCACAGCGGCTGGCTCGCCAGGGTCATGCCGAACACGCGCTGGGTGGCGTTGAGTTCGGTCCCGGCCCGCTCCAGGTGCAGCAACAGGCCGCGGTTGCCGAGCGGATAGGCGACCGCCGCCACCGCCACGCACGCCAGCGCGATCCAGCCGGCGCGGTCGAGCCGGCCGCCGCCGTGGCCGAGCTGCATCAGCAGCACGCCGGCGACGATCAGCGCGCCGACCAGCAGCGCCGGCAGCGGCACCCGCGCGCGCTCGTCGCGGTACAGCAACGGCGCGCACAGCATCCCGGCGATCACGGTCAGCTGGAAGGTCGCGGCGATCAGCCACGACGGGCCGCTGGCGGCGGCGTAGCTCAGGCACAGGTAGAACAGGCCGAAGCCGATCGCGCTCCAGGCCAGCCACGGCCCCGGGTGGGCGCGGATCGCCCGCCACACCGGCGCGATCCCGCCCTGCAGCGGCATCGCCAGCAGCAGCATCGGCAGGGTGAACAGGTAACGCAGCGACGCGGTCCAGGCCCAATGCCCGCCGGTGCCGACGGCGGCGCGGTTGAGCACGTAGGTGCAGGTGAAGAACAGCGCCGAGGCCAGCGCGATCAGCACCGCCCACAAGGCCCGGCGCTGCGCGCTCACGGCCGCGGCCGTACGCGGATGCTCGAGACCGGCACCTGCACCTCGTCGACCCCGCCGACCCGGATCGGCGTGCCCGGTTCCGGACCCCAGGCATGGGCGTAGATGACTTCCCAGGTCGCCGGCAGGCGGCCGTCGGCGCCGCGCAGCGGCTCGTAGGCCTCGGCGGCGCGGGCGAAGCGGGCGCGGCCGGTGAGGCTGCGGCGGCGCTCGACGCTGGCGTTGGTGGCGCCGAGCGTGCGCAGCTCGCGCATCAGATGGCCCAGGTCCGGATGGCCGAGCACGAACTCGTCGCGGTCCAGCACCGGGTTCTTGAAGCCGGCGGCGATCAGCGCGTCGCCGAACTGGGCGATCGAGGCGAACGGGCTGACGTGCGGCGCCGCGTCGGCTTCGGCGAAGGCGCCGCGCAGTTCGAACAAGGTGTCCGGGCCGAACGTGGACACCAGCAGCAGGCCGCCGGGCTTGAGCACGCGGCGGAAGCCGGCGAACACCGCCGGCAGGTCTTCGACCCATTGCAGGCACAGGTTGGAGAACAGCACATCGACGCTGGCGTCGCGCAGCGGCAGCGCGCGCGCGTCGGCGCACACCGGCTCGGGCCGGCGCGCGCCGCCGAGCAGGCGCGG
>NZ_LXSD01000216.1:0-1583 GCF_017168095.1 Lysobacter enzymogenes
CGCCGCGCGGCGGGCGTTGCCGGCGCGGCGCTCGGCGCGCTCGCGCGCCTGCTGGCGTTCGCGCTGCTCGCGCCGGTCGAGCTGGCGCAATTGCCGCAGCTCGTCTTCGGCGGCGTCGCGTTCGCGCTCGGCGGCATCGCGATAGAACGAATAGCCGCCGCCGTACAGGCGCAGCGCGTCGGGCGCGAGTTCGCCGATCTGGTCCATGCGTTCGAGCAGGGCGCGGTCGTGGCTGGCGACCAGCAGGCAGCCTTGCCAGCCGTCGATCAGCGCGTACAGCCGCTGGCGCGCGGCGCGGTCGAGATGATTGGACGGCTCGTCGAGCAGCAGCACGTCGGGCTGCTGCAGCAGGCAGCCGGCCAGGTTCAGCGCGGCGCGTTGGCCGCCGCTGAGGCGTTCGAGCCGGCCGTGCAGCGGCAGCGCGTCCAGGCCCAGGCGCGCCAGCAGCGCGCGGCTGCGTTCGGCCACGTCCCAGTCGTCGCCGACCGCGTCGAACAACTCGGGCTCGGCCGAGCCCGCGGCGATGGCTTGTAGCGCGCGCAGGCGCGCGGCGATGCCGAGCGCGTCGGCGACGCGCGCGTCGCCGGGCAGGGTGGCTTGCTGCGGCAGATAGGCCAGGCGGCCGCCGATCTCGATCTGGCCCGCGCCGGGCGCCAGATGCCCGGCCAGCAGCCGCAGCAGCGTGCTCTTGCCGGCGCCGTTGGCCGCGACCAGGCCGGTGCGCAGCGGCCCCAGCCGCAGCGACAGATCGGCGAAGACCGGACTGCCGTCCGGCCAGGAAAAATGCAGATGCGAAACGCGAACGTAACCGACGGCCATGACCGGCGCTCTCCACTCGGTGCCGCGGCGATGCGCGGCAGACGGGCCCGTGGCGCGCGCCGCGATGCGGCGGGCCTGCGGGGACTAGAGGGGAAGCGCTTCGATCACACTGCGGCGAGGTCTGCGTTGGCTGCGGCGCATGATAGCGCAGACACGCCACGGGGCTCGCCGTGGCCGCGTCCGGTCCAGCGCCGATTCATGCCGCCGCGCAGTATGCGGTTACCCTGGCGCGATTCCGTCCGGATGCCCGTGCATGGCCGCCTACGCGATCAAGACCGAAGTCGCCGACACCGCCGCGCGCGAGTTCGCCTTCGACGCGCTCAAGAGCATGTACGGCGGCAAGCGCATCGCCGCGGGCGACACGGTGTATCTGTTCGCCAGCGAGAACTCCGGCGGGCGCGGGTTGTTCGCGCGCGGCACGGTGGCCGCGGCCGCAGCGGTACCGCTGCGGCCGGATCTGGAGCGGCAGACGCCGCGGGTGAGCGTGCGCATCCGGCGCGAGGCGAACGCGCGCCGGCCGCTGGGCCGCGCCGAGCTCAAGCCGCATGCCGAGTGGGACGACGGCAAGGCCGAGACCGAGCTCAACTTCAAGTTCTATCGGCAGGCCACCGACAAGGTCGTCGGCTTGTCCGAGCGCGCGGCGGCGTTTCTCGATACGTTCTTTTGAGCCGGCGCGCCGTCGCCGCGGCGCGCCGCCGGATGGGCCGCGCGTCGAACGGGCCGCGCATCGGCCAAGTGCCGCATCGGCCCGGCGCGGCGCCGAA
>NZ_LXSD01000217.1:0-13467 GCF_017168095.1 Lysobacter enzymogenes
GCGCGGCGGCGTTCGCCGCCGCGGCGTCCGCGCTGCCGGCGGACGCTGCGCCGTCGGCCGGCCCGATGAAGCCGGCGTCGTCGGCGTTCGCCGGCAGCGCCGGCCGGTCCATGCCCGGCGCGCCTTCCAGGCCGTGCACCGGCGCGGAGCTTTCGATCTGGCGATAACCGTGCGAGACCACGATCAATACGCCGATCACCAGCGCGATCGCCGCCAGCGCCACCACTAGCAGCCAGTGGTTGTTCGGCGCGGTCGCGGCGCGGGTGAAGCGCGGCTTGGGCGGCAGCGGCGGGAACGGGTTTTGCGTGGGCGGGTTCGGCGTCACCGCGGTCACCGACAGCGGCACCGCGTGGTTGGGATCCATGTGCAGCACGCTGACGCGGCCGGCGTTGAGCGCCTGCGCCACTTCGGCGCTGGCGCCGAGGCTTTGCGCGACCTCCTCCAGCGGCACATCGGCCAGACGGGTACGGCGTTCGGCGTCGCTGCCGGCGAAGCGCCAGCGGTTGTACTCGGCCCAGATCAGCAGCAGCGCGACCACCGCGGCGGCGGTGGCGGGCAGGGCCAGCATCAGGAACGGATCGACCTCGTGGGTGCGCAGGTACAGCTCCGAGGTCACCGTGCGCAGGCCCAGCAGCCACAGCACCAGGGTCAGCACCGGCGTCCACAGGTACAGATAGGCCAGCCAGAACGCGCCGGTGACCACGCCCCACACGGTGCGCGGCAGCGGGTGCTGCGAGCCGGGTTTCTGGATCAGGCGCGAGTCGTGCTTGTGCGAGACGGGCTTGCCGGGCGGTGCGGCGGGCGCGGCGGATTTCGCCGGCGCCAGCGGCGGCGCGGCGGTGCTGTGCGCCGGGCGCGCGAAACCGTCGGCGGCGCGGCCGGTGTCGGCGCCGCGCGGCGTTGCGTTTTCTTCGGGCGGGCGGCGGTTGTCGTTGCTCATCGCAGTCCCCGGTCCGGGCTGACCCAGGTCGCGCGGGTGCCGCGGCGCTTGAGCAGGGCCTTGGGCACAGCGGTGACGGTGGTGAAGAAGCTCAACAGCCAATAGGCCATCGGATACCAGATCATCCAGTAATAGTTGCGGCCGACGCCGGTTTCGTAGCGGCGGTCGATGATGATGCTGGCGGCGAACTGGAGCAGGCAGATCAGCGCCAGGATCACCCCGTGCCAGGACGGCAGCAGCGTGCTCACGCGCAGTTGCACCGGCAGATCGATGAACAGGCCCAGGGCCCACAGCAAGATGATGAAGGCCATGATGTAGGCCCAGGCGACGCTGGCGACGTACTCGGCCATCACCGCCCACATCCGCCGCTTGCGCCACGAGAACAGGTCGCGGCTGTGGCGCATCAGCACCTCCACGCCGCCCTGGGCCCAGCGCAGGCGCTGTTTCCACAGGCCCTTGAGGGTTTCGGGCATGAGGATGAAGCACATCGCGTTGGGTTCGTAGCGGATGTCCCAGTGGTCCATCTGCAGGCGCCAGCTGATGTCGATGTCCTCGGTCACCATCGAATCGGACCAGTAGCCGATGCGGTGCAGGGCGCTTCTTCTGAACGCGCAGATCACCCCGGACACGGTGAAGATGCGGCCGTAGACGCGCTGGGCGCGCTTGATCATGCCGATGATCGAGGAGAACTCGCCGACCTGCAGCCGACCGAGCAGGGTCGAGCGGTTGCGGATGCGCGGGTTGCCGGTGACCGCGCCGACGCGCGCGCCGGAGATCAGGTGCCAGACCATCCAGTGGGTGGCGTATTCGTCCAGCAGCGCATCGCCGTCGATGCACACCAGGTATTCCGAACGCGCCGCCAGCGCGCCCATGCGCATGCCGTTGGCCTTGCCCAGGTTGCGGTCGAGGTGGACCACGCGCAGGCGCGGGTGGACCGCGGCGAGGCGGTTGAGCTGTTCGCCGGTGTCGTCGCGGCTGCCGTCGTTGATCGCGATCACTTCGAAGTCGGGGTAGCGCTGGGCGAGCGCGGCGGCGATGGTTTCGTGGACGTGGTCGCCTTCGTTGTGGCAGGGGATCAGGATGCTGACGAACGGCGCCGCGTCCAGCGGCGGCGGGTCGGTGCGGCCGCGCGCGCTGCGCTCGCGGCGGAAGTAGTAATACAAGCCGCCGGCGATCCAGAAGAACGACATCACGATCGGATAGAAGAACGCGAACTGGAACAGCGCGGTCAGCAGCGGACTGGTTTGAGGGCTCATGCGGGGCGACGCTCCATCGACGGCGGCCGGTCCTGGCCGCGCGCCGGTCTGGTTTCGAAGGTGCGGTCTGTCTGCGCGGTGCGGCGGTGGCGGCTTATTTCTCGAGGTAGGGGAAGCCGCTCGCGGACATGATTTCGCGCGCGTCGGCGGTGGAGGGGCGGTCGCCGATGAAGTCGTCCGGGTACCAGGCCAGGTGGCGCGCGCCGTCGGCCTGCAGGCGCCGGGCCATGCGCTTGAGCTGCTCGCCGGGGATCGGCTTGCTCTTGTCGCGCCAGTCCACGGTCTGCAGTTCGAAGATGGTGTGCGACAGGCCGCGCGGCGAGGCCTTGACCCGTTCGACCAGTTGGTCCATCCAGCGCTGCGGGTCGCGGCTGTTCTCCATCCACGGCATCGCCATCACCGCGGTGTAGTCGTAGGCGTTGTTGAACGCGGCCAGGTCCTGGGCGAACCAGCTCTCGCTCTTGGGTTGCAGCACCGGCGCGGCGAACAGGTTGCGCACGGTGATCAGCTTGGGCCGCCATTTGCCGGCGGCGCGGGTCAGCTCGTGGGTGAAGTCGATCAGCGCCTGGGTGCGCGCGGCCGGCGCGTCCGGGGCGATGCCGCGCAGTTCGTCGTCGCGCAGGAAGGCGTCGTCGTGGAACAGCAGGCCTTCGGTGTAGCCGCTGATGGCGAGGTCTTCGTAGATCTGCGCGACGATCTCGCGGGTGCGCGGGTCGAACGGGTTGAGCCGGTGGGTTTCGGCCGGGTTGCTGGACTTGATCGCCAATTGCGCGTCCAGCGCCTTGTCCGGCAGCTCGTAGCCGAGCACCGGCAGCCACGCGAACACCTTGGCGTGGGCGCGGGTCTTGATCTGCCAGGCGACGCGGTTGAACAGGTCCGCGCGCATCGGCAATTGCCGGTTGGGGAAGTACAGCGCGTCGGCCGAGCCGTTGCCGTCGGGGTCGGCGAAGGCCTGCAGGAACACGTGGCTGGGGCCGACCTGCTTGATCCGCTCGATCAGCTTGTCGAGGTTGCGCGCCTGCTGCGCCGGGTCTGGGTCGTAGACGTAGTCCAGGTCGACCTGCAGCGCGCGCACGCCGTCGAGTTCGGTGTCGTGGCGCAGCTCAAAGGTGAGGTCCTGCACGGTCGGGTTGTCGAACACCAGCAGGCGGGCGAGGCCGTGCAGGTCGCGGCCGACGGTCTGGTGGCGGCCTTCCAGGTCGAAGGTGACGCTCATGCCGAGCTTGTCGGCGATGTCGTTGGTCTGGCTGTTGTAGGCCGCATACGGCCACACCACCGACTGCGGCGACACGCCCAGTTCGCGTTCGATCTTGGTCTTGCTGGCGGTGAGGTCGCGGCGCACGCGGTCGAGGTATTCGGCCTCGGTTTCGTAGCGCTGGGCCTTGACGCTCCACTCGCGGGTGATCGCCGCGGGCATGGTGTTGCCCTGCGGGTTGGAGGTGATGCCGCGGTGCAGGTTGTCGCTGTGCGAGGAGATCTCGACCAGGCCCGAGGCCTGCATCTCGCGCAGCTGGTCCCAGGTGACGAAGTCGTCATGGGTGAACATGCGCGGGCCGTAGTCGACCTTCTGGTCCTTCGGCAGATCGACCCAGCCGGTGACCACCGCCATCAGCGCCGGGTAGTTGTAGGCGCGCAGCAGCGGGAACACGTGGGTGTAGATGCTGCGCAGGCCGTCGTCGAAGGTCAGCAGCACGGCCTTGGGCGGCAGCTTCTTCTCGCCGCGCGAGGCCTTGATCACGTCGCTCAGCGACACCGGGCGGTAGCCGTGGCCGGACAGCCAGTCCAGGTGCGCGGCGAAGTTCTGGGTGCTGACCGCGTAGGCGTCGGGGTCGCCCTTGCGCGCGACGTCGTCGCGCACGTCGTGGTAGCTCAGCACCAGCAGCTGGTCGCCGCGGTTTTCGCGTTCGGCCGACTGCGCGGCGCTGAGGTCCTTGTCGTCCGGGCCTTGCGCGGCCGGCGCGGCCTGCGCCGCCAGCGGCAGGGCCAGCAGCAGCGCGGCGGCGGCGAAGGCGCGGCGCAGTGCGGCGCGGATGGATGCGTGCGTCATGCTCATTGCTCTCCCCAGCGGAAGCTCAGGTCGAAACCCAGACGGTCTTCGCGGATGCCGTCGTAGACCGGGCGCGACCAGTTCACGCCGTAATTCAGCACCCGGCCGGTGCCGAAGCGCCATTCGTGTTCGTAGCGCACCTGCGGCACCCAGTGGCTGCCGAAGTTCTCCTGCCAGTACGGCCCGGCCTGCACGGTCAGGCGTTGGCGGAAGTGGCGCTCGTAGCGGCGCCAGGCCAGGTGGTCGATGCGCAGGCCGAGGTTGAGCGAGCCGTCGCGGCTGGGATTGAAGTAGGGAATGTCGGGGCCGGTGCGGCTGGCGCGGCTGGCGAACACGTCGGCCAGGCCGTCGATCAGCAGGTGCGGGCGGGTGTACAGGCGCTGCGCGCCGCTGAGGCCGAACGCGGTGCGGGTGTTGTCGTCGCTGTAGCGCAGTTGCTGCGCGGTCGCGGCCAGCGAGCTGCGTTCGCTCGGGGTCCAGCGCAGGCCCAGGCTCAGCGCGTCGGCGTGCAGGCCGGCGCGGCGCGCCTGCAGCGAGGCCTCCGGCGTGGTCGTGTACCAAGAGGCGGTGCCTTGCAGCACATCGCTGAAGCGCCAGCCGGCATCCAGGTAATAGCCGGTGCGGTCGCCGCTGGGCAGCCAGCGGTCGTTGCTGCGGTCCACGCCGAAGCCGAGGGTCAGGCGGTCGTAGGCGTACAGCGCGCCGACGCCGGCGCGGCGGTCGTGGACGCGCTCCTTGCCGCCGTCGCCGTTGTCGTAGTCGGCCCAGGCGTCCTGCGCGTGCGCGGTCAGGCGCCAGCGATCGCCGATCAGCGGGCTGGCGACTTCGATCTTGTGGGTCGCATCGCGCGAGCCCAGCGGCGAGGCGGTGGCGGCGCGGTCGCCGTCCGAATCGCTGCGGCCGAACGCGGTGGACACCTGCCACTGCCAGCCCAGCCGGCTGTCCCAGGAGCGCCCCATCTGTTCGACCTGGACGTCGCGCGCGCGGTTTTGCAGCAGTTCGTCGTGGATCGGCCGGGCCAGGTCGACGCGGTTGTGTTCGAGCAGGCCGCCGACCTGGCCGACGCGCGCGGAGACGTTGGTCGGTTCCATCGTCTGGGCCATGCGGAAGCGCTCCAGCGCGCGGTCGGTCCAGCCGCGCTTTTGGTAGAGCACGCCCAGGTCGGACTGCAGGCCCGGATTGTTCGGGCCGATCCTGGCCATCGCTTCCAGGCGCCGCTGCGCGCCGACGGTGTCCTCGCCGTACAGGCGGATCATCGCCTGCTGGCTGTCGGCGTCGTAGTGGCGCTGGTTCTGGTGGCTTTCCTTGGCCCCGGGCACGCGCACGAACGGCGGCTGCGCCTGCTTGATCTTTTCCAGCTGGCGGTCGGCGTCGCCGAAGCGTTCGCTTTCGGAATAGGCGTAGGCCAGCTGCAGTTGCGAGTCTTCGTCCTCGGGCCACTGGCGGGTGACGGTCTCCAGCACGGTCGCGGCTTCTTCCGGGTGCTTGGCCGCCAGCAGCGACTGGCCGACCTTGGCCAGCGCGTACATCGGCACTTCGACTTTTTCCGCCTGCAACGCGCGGTAGCGCTCGACGACTTCGGCGTGGCGCTCCAGGTAGTTCAGCATCACCAGTTCGTCGAAGCGCGAGCGCAGGTCGGCCTGTTGCTGCTGCGGGGTCTGCGCGGCGCGGCGCTGCGCCAGCAGTTCGCTCGCCTGGCGCATCTCGTCCAGGCGCTGGGCCTCGCTCTGCGGGTAGCCCGCGCCCCACAGCACGCGGCGGGCGAAGCGGTCGGCGTCCAGGCGCTGGCGTTCGCCGTCGCTGAACAATTGCGGTTTGGCCTGGGCCAGGCTCCAGGCGCGCTCGGCGCCGCCGAGGTCGGCCAGGGTCAGCACTTGCAGGCGATAGAGCCGGTCGTCGCCGGGCCGGGCCGCCTGGGCGGCTTCGATCCGCGCCAGCGCCGGCAGCCATTGCCGTTGTTCGCGCAGGCGCTCGATCTCGGGCAGGGGATCGCCCGCGGCGGCGTCTGCGTTATGACGCGATGCGGCAAAGACTGACGTTGAGGGGCAGGTTGCGATCACCGCCGCGAGCGCGGCAGCGAGGGCCAGGGGACGCTGTGTGGGCATGGGCACCGGTTTCCGTGGGGGCCCGGGACGAATCTGGGCCGATCAAAAATGTGAAAAAGATCACATTTCGCGATAGGGACGCAAAAGCTGTGCCAAGAGGATGTGAACGGCGCGCAGTTCTTATAATTCAAGCCGTTGTTTTGATTGTATTTTTGTGCCGTGAAGAGGGCGTCTAGCGTGCTGCGCCGCGGTTTGACATTGTTCTTTTAGATCGATTCAAATCGGCTTCGAGCACGAGTAAGGCGCCGATCGGCGCGGTTCGCGACAGACGCCGGGCGCCCGCTGTGCGCTGCGGAGCCGGGGCAAGGGAGCATTCGATATGTCGGTAAACCGAGGCGGCCGCCGCGCGGGCGCAGGGCTGGCGGCGCTGGCCGTGGCATTGGCCGTGGCCGCGCAGGCGCAGGCCAAGGGCCGGACGTTCTGGAGTTCGTTCGAGCCGGCCGACCCGGTCGCCTCCCTGCTCGCCGGCGCCGAGCCGCGGCTGAGCCCGGCCGGCGGCCCGCCCGCCGCGGCGGCGCTGACCGCCAAGCCCGACGTCGGCTTCACCGGCCTGCATTCGCTGCGCTACGACGGCCGCGGCGGCGGCGAGCAACGCGCGCAGGTGTTCGAGGTCGATGTGCCGGTGGGCAAGGACAGCGAGCTGTCGTACCGGCTGTTCCCGCTGTCGGCGCGGCAGCTCGATGCGAAGGCGGGGCAGCTGGACGATCTGCGCTACGCCTCGACCTTCGTCGCCCTGGACCTGGAATTCGACGACGGCAGCCGCCTGTCGCAGCTCAAGCCGGCCGACCGCTACGGTTTCGCCCTGACCGCGCGCGGCCAGGGCGAGGCGCGGCTGCTGTACCCGGACCAGTGGAACGCGGTCGCCAGCCGCATCGGCGAGGTCGCCGCAGGCAAGCGCGTGCGCAAGATCGTGCTGGTCCACGACGGCGGTGCGGGTGCGGTGTACGGCGGCTATCTCGACGATGTGCGGATCGAGCCGGCGCCGCGGCGCAAGGACAAGGAGCTCGACAAGCTGGCCGCCAAGCACCCCAGCGAATTCGTCGACACCCGCCGCGGCAGCAATTCCAACGCGCGCTACTCGCGCGGCAACAACTTTCCGGCGGTGGCGCTGCCGCACGGCTTCAATTTCTGGACCCCGACCACCAACGCCGGCTCGCATTGGATCTACCAGTACCAGGAGCGCAACGGCGAGGCCAACCGGCCGCGGCTGGAGGCGCTGGCGCTGTCGCACGAGCCCAGCCCGTGGATGGGCGACCGCCAGGCGTTCCACATCCTGCCGGCGCCGGGCGAGGGCGCGGTCGAGTTCGACCGCGGCAAGCGCGCGCTGAGCTTCGGCCACGACCAGGAAACCGCGCGCGCCGATTACTACCGGGTGCGTTTCGACAACGGCATGGTCGCCGAGATGACCCCGACCGACCACGCCGCGATGCTGCGCTTCACTTTCCCCGAAGCGCGCGGGCGGTTGCTGTTCGATCAGCGCGACGAGCGCGGCGACATCGCGCTCGACCGCGACACCGGCACGCTCAGCGGCTGGACCGAGAACAAGAGCAAGCTCTCCGCCGGCGCCGGGCGGCTGTATTTCTACGCGCGCTTCGACCGGCCGGTCAGCGAGGGCGAGCGCCTGCCGCGCGAGGCCGGGCGCGAGCGGGTCTCGGCCTGGTACGGCTTCGAACTCGGCCGCGAGCGCCAGGTGACGATGCGCATCGCCACCTCGTTGATTTCGGTGGCGCAGGCGCAGCGCAACCTGGAACTGGAAATCGCCGCGGACGACGACTTCGACCGTGTGCGCGAGCGCGCGCAGGCGGCGTGGGACGCGCAACTGGGCATCGTCCAGGTCGAAGGCGCGCCCGAACACGAGCGCGCCACGCTGTACTCCAATCTCTATCGCCTGTTCCTGTATCCCAACAACGCCAGCGAGAACACCGGCAGCGCGCAGCAGCCGCGCTGGCAGTACGCCAGCCCGTTCGTGCCGGCGCCGTCGCAAAGCAGCGCCGAACGCACCGGCGCGCGCATCGTCGACGGCCGGGTCTACGTCAACAACGGCTTCTGGGACACCTACCGCACCGCGTGGCCGGCGTATGTGCTGCTGACCCCGACCCGCGCCGGCGAGATGATCGACGGCTTCGTCCAGCAATACCGCGACGGCGGCTGGATCGCGCGCTGGTCGTCGCCGGGCTATGCCGACCTGATGGTCGGCACCAGTTCGGACGTGGCCTTCGCCGACGCCTGGCTCAAGGGCGTGCGCAATTTCGACGTGCGCGGGTTCTACCAGTCGGCGATCCGCAACGCCGCCAGCGCCAGCCCGCTCGCCGGCGCCGGGCGCAAGGGCATCGAGCGGGCGATCTTCCGCGGCTACACCGACACCAGCACCGACGAGGGGCTGTCGTGGTCGATGGACGGCTACATCAACGACTTCGCCATCGGTCAGTTGGCCGGCGCGCTGTCGCGCGAGGCCGGCGCCGACGATCCGTATCGCGAGGCCTACGCCGACGATGCGGCCTATTACCGCAACCGCGCGCTCGGTTACGTCAACCTGTTCCATCCGCGCCTGGGCTTCTTCCTCGGCCGCCACCGCGACGGCCGCTGGCGTTCGACCGACACCGAGTTCGAACCGACCCGCTGGGGCGGCGACTACACCGAGACCAACGCCTGGAACATGGCCTTCCACGCGCCGCAGGACGGCGCCGGGCTGGCCGCGCTGTACGGCGGGCGGATCGCGCTGGGCAACAAGCTCGACCTGTTCTTCGCCACGCCCGGCACCTTCGAGACCGGCAGCTACGGCGGGGTGATCCACGAAATGCTGGAAGCGCGCGACGTGCGCATGGGCCAGTACGGCCACAGCAACCAGCCCTCGCACCATATTCCGTATATGTATGCGATGGCCGGACAGCCGTGGCGGATCCAGGAGAAGGTGCGCGACATCATGGATCGCCTGTACGCCGGCAGCGAGATCGGCCAGGGCTATCCGGGCGACGAGGACAACGGCGAGATGTCGGCGTGGTGGTTGTTCAGCGCCGCCGGTTTCTACCCGCTGCGCATGGGCTCGCCCGAGTACGTGATCGGCGCGCCGCGCTTCGAGCGCATGAGCATCGCGCTGGAGAACGGCAAGCGCATCGAGATCCGCGCGCCGGGCGTCGGCGCGCGCAATCGCTACGTGCAGTCGCTGAAGATCGACGGCGAGCCGTGGGAGCGGCTGACCCTGCCGCATTCGCGCCTGGCGCAGGGCGCGCTGCTGGAATTCAAGATGGGGCCGATCCCGTCGAACTGGGGCAGCGCGGCGGCCGCGCTGCCCGAATCGCTGAGCGCCGACGGCGAACCGCCGAAGCCGTTGCGCGACCTGGCCCGGCGCGACAACGCCAATGTCGCCGGCTTGAACGCCAAGCAGACCGCGGCGCTGTTCGACGACGACGCGACCACCTCGGCCCGGCTCAACGCGCCGATGCCGTTGCTGAGCTGGAACTTCAAGGCCGCCGCGACCGTGCGCCTGTACACGCTGACCTCGTCCGACAAGCCCGGCGACGCCGCGGCCTGGGCGCTGCAAGGCTCCAACGACGGCCAGCAGTGGACCACGCTGGACGAGCGCCGCGACCAGAATTTCCCGTGGCGGCGGCAGACGCGCGCGTTCGCCATCGCCGCGCCGCAGGCGTTCTCGCGCTACCGGTTGCGGCTGGTGGGCGAGGGCGCGGGTGGGATCGAGCTGGCCGAGGTCGAGTTGTTGGGCGAGGCGAAGTAGCCCGGCCGGTTGCGCCGCGAGCTTGGTGCGTCGCGGTCGCGACTCGCGTCGCTCCTGCATGGGCTGCCTGTAGGAGCGACGCAAGTCGCGACCGCGCCAATACAACCGCCGGCGCAACCGCGCCCGCGCGTGACCCACTGCGCGCTTTAACGCCGATCCGCTACCGCCGTCGCAACCCGTGCCCGCGCGGCTTGCGAAACCTTCCCGCCGCGTCCCGTTTCCTGCCCACGCCCGTCCTTCGCCGCCGTCGCGCGCCGCGCTAAGGTCGGTGCGCGCGACGGTTCGCGCATGTGGTTCAACGCAAGCCCACTCCGCCGGCGCGTCACGCCGCGCCGGCCACTGCGCGGACTGGTTCCGCAAACGAGGCTGACATGGACACGAAGGGACTCACACGGCGCGGCCTGCGGCGATGCGCCGCAACGCTGGCGGCCGGTTTGCTGCTCGCTGCGCCGCTGGCGCAGGCGCAGAATTTCGAAACGTATTACGGGCAGCCCGAATGGCGCGACGCCGCCGAGGACGTCAAGTCGGTCGCCCAGTGCCCGGGCGGCGGCTCGGTGACCGTCGCGACCCGCCGCAATGGCAGTTCCGACCAGGTGCTGATCACGCGCATGGACGACAACGGCGTCAGCGACGGCGCCGCGCCGGGCACCTGGCAGCGCGCGTATCCGATCGCCGGCGCCAAGTTCTCCTCCGGCCTGGGCATCGTCGAGCTGGGCGAACGGCGCGGCTTCGCCGTCACCGGCACGGTGCGCGCGGGCGACAGTTCGCGCATCTACGTCATGAACGTGGACTGCGCTGGCAACCCGGTCTGGACCACGGTGCTGGAGAACGCCGACGGCACCGCGATCGCCACCGGCCGCGACCTGATCCAGAGCGGCGCGCTGACCTCCTCGGCGACCGGCGACATCGTGGTCGTCGGCGACGAGGTCGTGCCCAGCCAAGGCCGGACCTTCGGCCGCATCGTGCGCCTGGGCCTGGGCGGCAACGTGATCTGGGACCAGCGCTACGACGGCCGCGAATGGCCGTCGCTGCAGTTCCGCGCGGTGACCGAGAACCTCGCCGCGACCGGCGCGTTCACCGATCTGGTCGTGGCCGGCGGCGCGTCCGGCGGCGATCTGCGCAAGGCGCTGATGTTCCGCACCGACGCCAACGGCGCGCCGGTGTGCGCCACCACCCTGGGCGACGAGCGCGAGCATCGGGATTTCTACGGCCTCACCGCCTTGCTGTCGCGCGGCTACAGCGGCGACACCGTGCTGGTCGGCGAGGCGCGCGGGCCCGCGGAAGGCGCGCTGCCGCGGCCGTACCTCGCGCGCTTCGGCCGCGCCAGCTGCGATCCGAAGGCGCAGGCCGACTGGTATGCGCCCGACAAGCAGGGCTTCACCGCGTTCGATGTGGTCGAGGCCCGCAACATCGACGGCAACGACGGCGCGCTCGCCGTCGCCGGCACGATCTACGGCACCCAGGGCTTCAGTTTCGCCGCCAATCCGGCCGACCTGCGCCAGTACGCCGCCGGCCCGCTGGCCCGTCTGTACGGCAACGAGAAGCGCGAAGCGATCTACGCGATCGACCGCAAGGGCGACCGTTTCGTGCTCGCCGGCTACACCGGCGCCGACCGCGACGGCTCGGGCGATCCGCAGGACGTCTACTTCGTGCAGAGCGATCCGGTGCTCAAGACCCGCTGCGCGCAGGACTGGTTGCCGGAAGGCATGGGCGTGGACCTGCCGTACAAGGACACGCGGCCGGAGCCCAAGCGCATCGACAAGTGGTCCGCGGCCGGCACCGAGCCGATCGTGGCCAGCGACTGGAAGTACGCGTGCGAGCGCGATCCGCCGAACGGCTGCCCCGGCGTGATCGACAACGGCACCGTCATGCTCGGCGTGCACGATGCAGGCTACCTCAACATCGAGTGTCCCGCGATCAAGCCCTCGATGGGCCTGTACGGCACCAGCCTGGTCGGCCTGCGGCTGATGTCGACCAACGGCGAAGCCTCGGCGCCCGGCGCGCCGTGCGAAGGCTGGGGCGTGGCCAATGCCGACCCGGCGTTGCCGATCACCGCGCACGCCTCGCGTTGCGGCACCACCGCCAATGTCGTGGCCGCGCCGCTCACGGTGCAACCGACCGCGCCGTTCGACCGGGCCACCTCGACGGTCACCGTCGGCAGCACTTTCCGCATCGTGCACCGCTTCATCCCGACCGCGGCGACGCCGTTCCTGTACCGCGTCGAGGTGTCGATCCAGAACATCGGGCGCAGCACGGTGAAGGACCTGCGCTATACCCGCGGCATCGATTACGACGTGCCGCCGAACACCTTCTCCGAGTACATCACCCTGGCCGGTACATCGCCGCTGCTGGTGGGCTGGAACAACAACGGCTTCACCTCGCTCGATCCCCTGGCCGTGCATCCCACTACCGGCGCGATGACCGACAACGGCCCCGGCGACCTCGGCTCGCACATGGATTTCCGCCTGGGATCGCTGGCGCCGGGCGCGACGCGCAGTTTCGTGACCTACTACGGCGCCGCGCCGACCGAACAGCAGGCGCTCAACGCGCTGTCGTCGGTCGGAGCCGGCCTGTACTCGCTGGGCCAGCCGAACTACCTCAACGGCAGCCCGTGGACTGCGCCGATACCGGGGCCGGACGGCCCGCTGCTCGGCGTGCCGAACACCTTCATGTACGGCCTGCAGACCAAGTAAGACGCTTCAGTCGTCGGCCGCGAACGCGGCCGGCGACGCCGCGCCGTCGCGGGGGCCGTTCGCCCGCGCGACGGTCGCGCGCAGGTGCAGGTGCATCGCACCGGCCAGCGCGCACGCGGCCAGCGCGGCCGCCAGGGTCAGGCTCGCGCCGGCCAGGCCGCGGGTTTCGACCAGCCAGCCGGTGGCCAGCGCCGACAGCGGCATCGCGCCCATGGTCGCGGCCGAGAACCAGGTCATCTCGCGCCCCATCCGGCGCGGATCGGCGCTGCGCTGCAGCCACGACAGCGAGCGGATGCCGTAGTGGTTGCTTGCTGCGGCGAGCAAGCCGAACGCCAGCACCGTCGCGCCCAACGGCCACGCCGCCGCGCCCCAGCCGAGCAAGGCGTAGGCGAGGGCGGCCGCGAGCCAGCAACCGGCCACGCCGTACAGGATCCGTTCCATGCGCTCGGGCGGGCGCCGCGCCGCCAGCGCCGCGGCCAGCGACACGCCGAGGAACTGCGCGGCGTAGAGCGCCAGATAGCGCGGATCGTGGCGCTGCACCAACAGCACCGGCAGCAGGATCTGCACCGGTCCGAACGCGAGCAGGCTGCTGGCGAGCAGATAAAGGTAATAGCTGCGCGCGATGGCGGGCGCGGCGCCGGCGGTGGCGTTCGCCGTTGCGGCGCCGGCGTCTGCGGCGAGCGCTTCGCGCCC